>JBAGRP010000001.1:2813823-3126470 GCA_036924855.1 Nitrobacteraceae bacterium AZCC 2146 | reverse complement strand
TTGCTATTGAGCAGCACCTCGGCGATCAGCGCACCAGCGAACACCATCACGTAGATGAGAACGAACAGCCCCGCGAGCAGCAGCATCGAACGGAATTTGTTCGAGGCGATGTGCGTATAGAGACCATAGGCGGCCATACAATGCTCCCGGGACGTCTATGCGGATCAGTCCCACGTTTGTCATTCCGGGATGAGCTTCAGTCGGCGAAGCCGGCTGGAGTGCAGACCCGGAATCCAGAGATGGTTGAGCATCTCGGGATTCCGGGCTCGCGCGCAGCTGGCGCTGCTCGCGCCCCGGAATGACGGTGGATCAGAACTTGACCTGCGGCACCTGCTCGACGTCGGCGCGGGTGGCGCCGAGATCGAAGAAATCCTTGTGGCTGAAGCCGAAGGTGCCGGCGAACAATGCCGCGGGCATCTGCTGGATGCCGGTGTTGTATTCCTGGACCGCATTGTTGAAGAAGCGGCGGCTGGCGGCGATCTTGTTCTCGATATCGGAGAGTTCGGTCTGCAACTGCTGGAAATTGGCGTTGGCCTTGAGGTCCGGATAGGCCTCCGACAGTGCGATCAGCCTTCCGAGCGCGCCAGAGAGCTGGTTTTCGGCGGCGCCGACCTGCGCCGGGCCCTGCGCCGACATCGCGGCGTTGCGCGCTTTCACCACGTCGTCGAGGGTGCCGCGCTCATGGGCGGCGTAGCCCTTCACGGTCTCGATCAGGTTCGGGATCAGATCGTGGCGCTGCTTGAGCTGGACGTCGATGTCGGCGAACGACTGGTTAACCCGCTGGCTCAGCGCCACCAGCCGGTTATAGGCGGCGAACGCCAACAGCACGAGCACGACGATGACGCCAAGAACGATCCAGCCGGTCGACATATGAAAACTCCCAGGAAATGACGAAGCCCGGCACTGTAGGCGAATAAGGCATCACAGGGCAGGGGCCGCGGGGCAGGGTGCGGCAAGGGTTGGTCGTCGCGGGAGTGGAATACGTTCAAAGACGCTGCGGCTTAGTTCTGTTGGTCGGTGCAAGTTCAGCGCAAGCGGGGCCGCGGCCGGCTCCCCGCAAGGATAAGTTGCAGAGGGCTTTACTCCGACGCCGTTGCCGCCATGCATCCGCCGGCGGCAGTTTGTCGCTACGCCCATGCGGGTTGGCCCATGCGCGCTCTTCGTCATCCGGCTGTCATCCAGCGAACTTAATGAAACCCTAATTTCTTTGCTGGGGGTATGATGATGTTGAATTGGCGTAGCGGCGTGAGCCGGGTGGCGATGCTTGTGGGTCTGGCGGCGCTGGCCGCGCCGTTGTCCGCGCAGGCGCAGACTTTCACCGTGCCCGCCGGCACCACCGACACCGTGCCGAAGACGCTGAGCGGCACGCAGACCGGGACGGTTGAAACCGGCGCCACGCTGCGTTCGACCAGCAGCACCGCGACGATCATCTGGAACGGCGCCTCGACCGGTGTCGTCGTCACCAACTCGGGCATCATCGAGAACACCAGCACCGGCCGCACCATTGACGCGTCAGGCGCGGTGGCGAACCGCACCTTCACGTTCCTCAACAATATCGGCGCGGTCGTGCGCGCCGCGCAGAACGATGCGTTCCGCTTCAATCTGGCGATGACGTCAGGCGATATCGTGATCGACAATGCCGGCCTGATCCAGGCCGGCGGCACCGGCTACGTGGCGCTCGGGCAGGCGCTCGACTTCCGCGGCATGTCGGCGGCCACCGGCGCCACCATGACGATCATCAACCGCGCTACTGGCGTGATCGAGGCGCTGACCGACGATGCGGTGCGGCCCGGCCGCAACGCGGTCATCAACAATTTCGGCATCATCCGCAGCTTCGGCGCCAACACCTCGGGCGGCGCCAACGGTACCTCGGACGGCATCGACACCGGCGGCAATATCGGCGTCGTCGTCAACAACGGGGCCGGCGGCCTGATCTCGGGCGCGCGGCATGGCATCACCGCCGATACTGACGTCACCGTGAACAATGCGGCCGGCGGCACGATCATCGGGCGCAACGGCTCCGGCGTCGGTTCCGACGGCGCGGGCACTGTCACCAACTACGGCCGCATCACCGGCGGCTATGCCGGCGTCGGCAACATCTTCAATTCGGACGGCGTGGCGCAGATCAATGGCGATGGCGACGGCGTCGATATCGACAATGCCGCGACCATCATCAACTACGGCATCATCGAAGGCGTCGGCGCCGGCGGCTTCGACAGCGGCAACCGCGCCAACACCAGCGACGGTATTTCGATCGGTGGCGGTACCATCACCAATTTCGGCACCATCAGCGGCGCGACCTACGGCATCATCGTCAACAAGGACACCAACCTCGATCGCAGCGGCGTCGCCGCGACCACCATCACCAACAATGTAGGCGGCGCCATCATCGGCCAGAACGGCTTTGCGATCCGGCTCGAGAACAAGACCGGCACCGCCGCCGATAACGACACCATCGTCAACCGCGGCACCATCATCGGTAACGGCGCGATCCCCGATCCCAACGCGGTCGTGCTGCTGGGATCGGGCGCGGTCGATCCCAATTCGGTCGGCACGCTGAACGGCGTCGCCTACACCGGCACCGGTTCGGCGCGCTTCATCCGCGGCGACGGCTCGGCGATCCAGATGGGCGAGGGCGCCGACGTCCTCACCAATTACGGCACCATCATCGGCAACAACGGCCGCGCCGTGAACATGGAAGGCGGCAACGACACCGTCAACATCATGACGGGCTCGCGAATCTCCGGCCTGGTCGATGGCGGCGTCGGCACCGACACACTGAACTACAACAAGGTCGGCCTGACCGAAGCCAAGCGCGCGGCGCTGCAGGCCGGGCAGACCGTCAACATCGGCGGCACGCTCTACACCTCGTTCGAAGTTGTCACTGGCGCCGCGCAATCGTTTTCATCCTTCGCATCGGCCAGCGGGCTCGGCGTCGCCTCGGTGTTCGATGGCGGCTCGAACACCGTCGCCGCCAGCAGTGCCGCGCTCGCGCTGATCGATTCCGTTGCCAGCGCCTCGGACGTTGGCGCGGCCCTGACGCAGCTGTCGCCGGCCGCCTATCAGGGCCTCGGCCGGATGACGATCGATAGCGCATCGCAGACCACATCGCTGGTCGGCCAGCGCCTGACCCAGAGCCGCTTTGGCGGCACCGGCAACGATCTCGGCGGCGCCAGCGCTGCCCTGGCGATGCTCGACGGCGGCTCATTCGACAGACACGGCATGGGCCTCGACCGCTCGCTCAGCGCCATCACCGGCTTTCCGACCAATCAGGTCAATGTCCTGAACGAATCGAACTGGCTGAACAGCCAGCAGGGCGCTTATGACGCGCTGGCCTATGCGCCGACCAAGGCGCTACCGACCAAGGCATTGCCAGGCATGCGCGCTGCGCCGGATTCCGATCACGGCGTGTTCGTCACCAGCAGCCTCAGTTTCGCCCGCGAAGGCGCGCGGCCCGATGCGCCGGCGACCCGTTCGACCACCGCGAATGTGGTGGCCGGTGCCGACTGGCGCTTCACCGAGCGCGCTTTGGTCGGCGTGTTCGGCGGCTATGCCTACACCCGCGGCGATCTCGACACGCTCGGCAGCACCACCAAGATTTCGACGCGTACCGTCGGCGGTTATGCCGCCTATGAGGCGCCGACCTGGTTCGCCACCATGATCGGCCTCTACGGCTGGAGCGACTACGACAATGCACGCGTCGCGCTCGGCACCATCAATACCTCGTCGAATAACGGTTCGCATTACGCGCTGCGCGGCACGCTTGGTACCGATCTGCGCGTCAGCGGCTGGGTGGTGACGCCGGAAGTCGGCTTGCAATATACCCGGGTGTCGGTGGATGGCTTTGCGGAAGCCGGCGGCGCCACAGCGCTCAACGTTGCTTCGGGCAGCTCGGAGTCGCTGCGCAGCAGCCTTGGCGCGCGCTTCGCCTATGACTACCAGATCAACGGCGGCCTGCTGACGCCGGAATTCCGGCTGGCCTGGCTGCATGAATTCAGCGACGGCGTCCGCGGCATCAATGCCAGCTTCGCCGACGTGACATTGCCCGGCAGCTTCATCACATCAACCGGCAGCGCGCTGCGCGACCGTGGCGTGATCGGTACCGGCGTCTCCGGCAAGCTCGGCCTGCTGACCACGGTGTCGCTCGGCTACGACGCCATCGTCGGCGGCGACGACTCCGTGGCGCATCAGTTCACCGGGCGGCTGCGGCATTCGTTCTGACGATGCTTTCGGATGGGCGCGACAATCCGCTGACGTCGGGGACGAAGTAATATCGTGCCCGGCCCCTACCCGAAACGCGCGCTGCGCGCGCATTTCGACCTCTCCCCGCGCAGTGCGGGGAGAGGTCGGTGCGTAGCGCCGGGCGAGGGGCCGCGCACCGCGCTCGCTGCGGCCTCGGTGTCGGCGGATCGCGCCAACGCCTCAGCAGCTTACGGCTTCGCCATGTGCCAGGCGCCGTTCAGGAAACCGTCGCCATTGGTGTCGCCGGCGGCCATGTCCTTCTTGAAGGTGTAGAGCGGCTTGCCCTTGTAGGCCCACATCTTCTTGCCGTCGTCGCGTACCACGATGGTCATGTCGGCGGTCGGCTTGGCATCGTCGGCGGCGAGCAGCGCCGGCCAGTTTTCCGCGCAGGGGCCGTTGCACGCCGACTTGCCGGCGGTGTCCTTGTCGAAAGTGTAGAGCGTCATGCCCTTGGCATCGACGAAGGTCTTGCCCTTGGCGGTGTCGGCGGTCTTCAGCATCTGCGCCGAAGCGGCGGATGAAGCGAGAACGAATGTCAGAGCCGCGATGGCGGCGAATGTTTTGGTCATTGCAGCGTTACTCCTGATGATTGGGCGACGCAGTTGCGTCAGGAGAACGAACGCTATGGGATTGAGATTATTCCCGTGACCTCTCCACGTCATTGCGAGGAGCGAAGCGACGCGGCAATCCAGGAGCCACAAGTGAAGACTGGATTGCTTCGTCGCAAGATGCTTCTCGCAATGACGGCTGAGAGGTCAGGAGACTCCATCGCCCCAGTCGAGCTTGCGGAACTTTGCGTACAACGCCTTGTCGCGGCGCGGCGCGATCGCGGCGATAACGCCTTCGCTGGTGCAGAGTTTGGCAGTCACCGCGACCTTGGTCGTTACCGGCTGCGCCAGCACGCGCGACGGTCGCCGCATCACCGGCGCGCGCGACAGCGCCATGTAAATAAATTTTTCGTCCTCATAGGGAAGTTCTGCGGATTTGAGTTGTTTATGCACCTTGGAACGCTGCAGCCGCTGGGTGAAATGGCACCAGTCCGGCTTTTCGAGCGGACAAGCTGCATCGTGCGGGCACGGCGCGATGACATGCGCGCCATCCGCGATCAGCGTGGTGCGCGCGTCGAGGATGCGTTGATATCCGGCGGGCGTGCCGGGCTCGACGATGAGGAGCGTGTCGTTTGTCTTGGCCCACATCAGCGCGACCAGTCTTTTTCGCGCGGCATCGTTCAACTCGTTGATCACGTAGCTGGCGATGACCAGATCGGAAGATGGCGCCTCGGCGAGTTTGGCGGCGGCATCGCCGAGATCGTAGCGCATCGCATTGATGCGCGTGCTGTCATCCGCGAGATCGAGCGCCAGCGTACGCAAGGCTGCATTTGAATCGAGCAATGTAAATTTATGGATTGACGCAAACGCTTCCGCGCAGGCCCAGCTCGCGGTGCCCGGCCCGGCGCCGCAATCGAGCAGCGTCGCCGGCGCAAAATCCGGCCGCACTTCCTGCAACGCGTTGAGGCTCGCCGTCACCGCCGCATAGGTCGCCGGCATCCGCGCCAGCGCATAGGCCAGCGCATCGGCCTCGGTGCGGATCACGGCCGACCCGCCACCGCCGCGATAGGTCTGCGAGATGGACGCCGAGCGTTGGGCCGCATCAGTACGGGAGAGCCCGTGCAGCTTTGCATTGAGCGCGGCGGTCAGTTCGGCGGGGAGGTCGGGGGCGGTCATGGCTGGGCCCTTCTTACCCTCCCCTGGAGGGGGAGGGTCGCTCATCGGCGATGCGCAGCGTCGCGATGAGCGGGGTGGGGTGAGATGTTGCGCGCCGTCTTTGCCGCTGTCACCCCACCCCGGCGCGACCTCGCTGCGCTCGGGCACGCCGACCCTCCCCCTCCAGGGGAGGGTAAGAAGCGCTTACGCCACGTGCTGATCGAGGATCTTCACTGCGTTTTCGAGATCGACCGAGACCAGCTGCGAGACGCCGCGCTCGGCCATGGTGACGCCGAACAGCCGGTTCATCCGTGCCATGGTGATCGGATTATGCGTGATGGTGATGAAGCGGGTTTCAGTGGTCGCGGTCATCTCGTGCAGCAGATTGCAGAAGCGCTCCACGTTGTGGT
The DNA here is from genome assembly GCA_036924855.1 of Nitrobacteraceae bacterium AZCC 2146. Lineage (NCBI taxonomy): Bacteria > Pseudomonadati > Pseudomonadota > Alphaproteobacteria > Hyphomicrobiales > Nitrobacteraceae > Nitrobacteraceae bacterium AZCC 2146. The sequence continues at coordinate 3,120,115 of JBAGRP010000001.1, read as the reverse complement.
CGTCGAGCGGCGCGTCGACTTCGTCGAGTACGCAGATCGGCGACGGGTTGGTGAGGAACACCGCGAAGATCAGCGCCAGTGCGGTCAGCGCCTGCTCACCGCCGGACAGCAGCGACAAAGTCTGCGGCTTCTTGCCGGGCGGTTTTGCGATGATCTCGAGGCCGGCTTCCAAGGGATCGTCGCTCTCGATCAGCTTCAGCTCGGCTTCGCCGCCGCCGAACAGTTCGACAAACATCCGCTTGAAGTGGCCGTTGACCACCTCGAACGAGGTCAAGAGCCGCTCGCGCGCTTCCTTGTTGAGGCTCTGGATGCCGGTACGCAGTTTCTTGATGGCTTCGACCAGGTCGTCGCGCTCGGTGGCGAGGCTGTTATGCGAGCCTTCCACTTCATTGAGCTCTTCCTCGGCGCGCAGGTTGACGGCGCCGAGCCGCTCGCGGTCGCGGCGCAGTTTTTCCAGGTCGGCCTCGATCTCCGGCAACGGCGGCAACTCGTCGCCCTGCTTGATCTCGGCGAGACCGGCGACGGCCTCCGGCTCGACTTCCAGCATGTCGCGGATTTCGCGCTCGATGTCTTCGAGCCGGCGGCGGCCGCCTTCCATGCGCTCCTCGGCGCGGGCGCAGGCTTCGCGCGCGCTCGACAGCGCTTCCAGCGACGCCTTAGCATCGCGGTCGGTTTCCTTCATGGCGTTTTCGGCCGTTTGCAGCGCGTCGGCGGCGAGCTGGCGCGCCTGTTCGGCGCTCTCGACTTCGCTGATCAGCGCGCGGCGCTTCTGCAGGAAGATCGCCGGCGCGTCTTCCAGCTCGGCGCGCTCGGCGGTGACTTCGGTCACGCGCGCCGCCACGGTCTCGATCTGCGACGCCGCGCTGGCCTTGCGGTTCTGCCAGTCGGTGCGCTCGGCGATGATCGCCTGCACGCGGCGGTCGGCCAATTCGGCCTCGCGCGCCAGCGCCTGCGCTTCGGCGCGCACCTGGGCTGCGATCCGGCGATGGCCCTCGATCTCGCCGCGCACGCTGGCGAGACGGGCTTCGGTGTCGGCGCTATCAGGCAGATATTCCAGCGCGGCATGGGCGCTCTCATGCGCCGCTTCGGCCTCGGCGCGGTCGTTGGCCAAGCGCGTTTGCGCCTCGGTCAGCGCCGAGCGGCGCGCGGCATGGCGGTTGATCTCGCGCTCGGCATTGGCGTGGCGCTCGCGGGCCTGGTCGATGTCGCGGCGGGCATTGCGCAGCGCATCGCGGGAAGCGGCTTCGGCACTTGAGGCGGCCTTCAGTGCGGCTTCGGCCTGTTCCAGCGCTTCGCGCTTGAAGGCGGCGTCGATGCGGGCCTGTTCGAGGTCAGCTTCGATGTCGGTGAGGCGGGCGCGCTCGGCGAGGCGGCGGGCGGCGCCGGTCGGCGCATGGGCGCCGGCGACAAAGCCATCCCAGCGCCAGACGTCGCCTTCGCGCGACACCAGCCGCTGTCCGGTCTTGAGCTGCGACACCAAGGCCGCGCCCTGTTCCTTGGAGACGACGCCGATCTGCTTCAGGCGGCGTGAAAGCTCAGCCGGCGCATTGACATGATCGGCGAGGGATTCGACGCCCGCGGGCAAAGCGGGATCGTCGGCATGTACGCCGGCATCGGTCCAGCGCATCGGCGCCGAGGGATCGACGGGGGCATCGAGATCGTCGCCGAGCACGGCGCCGAGCGCCTTTTCAAAGCCCTTGGTGACGCTGACGCCATCGATGATCGGCGGCCACAGGTTCTTGGTCTCGCCGTTGAGAATTTTCGAGATGGTGCGGGCTTCGGTCTCCAGCCGCTGCACCTTCTTGTCGGCTTCGTTGAGCGGCGCGCGCGAGCTCTCCAGCGTCTGCCGGGCGGCGAGATGCGCGGACTCGGCGTCCGCCACGGTGCCTTCGGCCTGCAGCAGGATCTCCTGCGCGGTCTCCATCAAGGCGGCGAGTTCGTCGACATCGCCGAAGCCGGCGGTCTGCTGCGTCAGCCGTTCGATCTCGGCTTCCACATTGGCGATTTCCTGGCCGAGCCGCGCCAGCCGGTCGGCATGGGTACGGACATTGGACTGCAGCTGGTTGCGCTTGGCGGTCATGTCCGCATGCGCCGTGGTCAGCTCGGAGAAGGTGCGCTCCGCCGCGGCGAGCACCGCCTCGGCCTCGGAGACGCGGTCATCGACGCCGCCGCGCTGCTCGACGCGCGACATGATCTCTTCCTTGAGCATCGCGTCTTCTTCGTCGAGGCGAACAAGTGCGGCGTCGGCATCTTCGGATTGCTTCTGCTCACGCGCGACGTCGGATTCGAACTGCGCCAGCCGGCGGTCGAGTTCGCCGACGCGTTCCTTGGCGCGGACTTCCTCGCGGTCGAGCAGCTCGCGGGCATTGGTGAGGCGCTGCAGGCCAGCGGCGGCGCGGGCTTCGGCCTCGCGCAGCGCCGGCAGTTCGGAGGCGCGGATCGCCTGGATGCGGGCGGATTCGCCCTGCTCGCGGGTGCGTTCGGCGAGATCGCGGACGTTGAGGTCGTGGGTCTGCTGGGCTTCGGCGACGTCGCTGTGGGCCTGCAGCCAGCGCAAATGGAACAGCGTGGCCTCGGCCTTGCGCACCTTCTGGGCGATTTCGCGGTAGCGGATCGCTTGTCGCGCCTGCTTCTTCAGGCCTTCCATCTGGCCGGAGAGCTGGCCGATCACATCCTCGACGCGGGTCAGGTTGGTTTCGGCGGCTTTGAGGCGCAGTTCGGCCTCGTGGCGGCGGGCATGCAGGCCGGCGACGCCGGCGGCGTCTTCCAGCACGCGGCGGCGCTGTTCGGGTTTCGCCTGGATGATTTCGCCGATCTTGCCCTGATGGACCAGCGCCGGCGAACGCGCGCCGGTGGCGGCGTCGGCAAAGAGAATTTGCACATCGCGGGCGCGGACGTCGCGGCCGTTGATGCGGTATTGCGAGCCGGCGTCGCGCTCGATCCGGCGCGAAATCTCCAGCATTTCGGAATCATTGACCGCCGACGGCGCGGTGCGGTCGGTGTTGTCGATGGTCATCACCACTTCGGCGTGGTTGCGCGAGGCGCGGTTGCCGGAACCGGCGAAGATCACGGCGTCCATGTCGGCCGCGCGCAGCGACTTGTGCGAGGTCTCGCCCATCGCCCAGCGCAGCGCCTCCACCAGATTCGACTTGCCGCAGCCGTTCGGCCCGACCACGCCGGTCAGGCCTGGCTCGATCATGAAATCGGTGGGCTCAACGAACGACTTGAATCCGTGCAGGCGCAGGCGCGTGAGTTTCATGGACACGTTACTCTAATAAGGCCTCCCGGCTTCTGGCACCGGCGGCTCGTGGGCAGAGCGCGAATCGTCCAGCACGAACAATACCATAACGGGTATCTGGGTGCGCGCGGAGACTCGCACGCCTGCGGCTCTCATAGGCCGGACAATGGCGAGATGGGCGCGGAAGGGCAACGGGTGGGGCGGGCTTTTCCAGAGGTGTTTGCGGCTGCCATGCCGCCTTTGATGGCATGGAATCGCTCAACAGGGTGGCCCGGGTCAAGCGCTCTCCCGGCAGCGGTTCTCAATGCTGAGGGCTGGTCCGGATCTATCACCCTACGATATGCGACGTCGGCAGTCGTGCTGCGCAAGCCTCGACCCCGAGGACAAGTGCTTGCCGCCACCCGGATCAGCGCAGAGCGACGAGGTATCTTAGGCGCGCGGATCGACGCGGTGGCCACTCGCGTCGGAAATAACCGTTTCGCCAGATCTGCCATGACGGCCTTAGCCCCGCATTACGGCTACCCGGCTGTGATGTCCGCCCTGCTACTCCCGTCATGCGCTATAGGCTACGTTGCGCCCGGGATGGCGTTGGGGATGGGCAGTTGTTCGACGGGTTTTACAAATGTGAGTATCAGGCCGGCGAGGTGGTCGGCCGCAGCGTGATGTATGTCCATGCCGGCAGGATGCTCGGCGGCAATTCGGCGTTTGCCCACGTCGGCTCCTATGAGGAGGTCGGCGACGAGATCATCGGCCGGGTCGCCGGGCAGCGCCATGCCGTCGATCGGCGCTTCAAGACGCTGTATGGCAATGACGACGACGAGATCGTCATCCGCGGCCGGGCGGAGGGCAACACCTGGCGTTTCGAGGGCGCCCCGACGCAGGTGCCGGGCGCGGTGTTGCGGTCGGTGATGACGCGGCTCGACGAGGAATCGATGCCCGCCGCCGGCATCGTCGGCGACGGCGGCATCGTCAACGGGCTGTACTCCGTGCACATCCGGATGCTCGACGGGGTCGACGGCGGCCTGACCGGCGTGATGCTGCTGCATGACGGCCGGATGCTCGGCGGCGATGCGTTCTTCTACTATCTCGGCGCCTACTCATCGGCGAACGGCCGCTGGAAGGGCGAGATCCTCAACCAGGAGCACACCCCGGCGAGGGGCGATCCGATCTTCGGCGGCCATGAGGTCGGCATCGGCTTTTCCGGCAGCTGCGACGACGGTGGCGCCGAATGGGAAGCGACCGCTTTGGCGGGCAAGCGCAGCATGCGATTGAAGGCCACGCTGACGCTGTTGCACCGGGCCTGAGGGGCGTCGCGCGCGAAAGATGATCTCGTGTCCCGGACGCGGTGCGGCATCCTTTATGCCGCTCCGCAGATCCGGGACCCACCGCAATGCATCGAGCTATCTCGTGGGCCCCGGACCAGCATCGCACCGCACCGCCAAGGCAGCGCGTTGCGCAGCATCCGGGGCACGAGGCCGCGTAAGCCTCAGCTCTTCAGCAGCGGCGTGATCTTCTTGGAGAATTCCTCGAACGAGGTTTCGCCCTTCAGCATTTCGCCGTTGATGAAGAAGGTCGGGGTCGAGTTGACCTTCAAGACCTCGTTGGCGAATTTCTGGTCGGCGGCGATCTTGTCGAGCAGCGCCTGGTCCTTCAGGCAATCTTCCACCGCCTGCTGGCTGAGGCCGGCCTGCTTGCCGATCCGGGTCAGGGTCGCGGCGGTGTCCTTCATCACCCAGTCGTTCTGCTGCTTGAACAGCATGTCGACCACGGCGAAGTATTTTCCGGAATCGTCCTTGGCGATGCAGCGCGCCAGCATCGAGCCGGCGGCGGCCTTGATGTCGAGCGGGAATTCGCGGAACACGAAGCGGATCTTGCCGGTGTCGATGAAGGCTTCCTTGATCTTCGGGAACACCTCGGTGGTGAAGGCCGCGCAATGCGGGCAGGTCATCGAGGCGTATTCGGTGACGGTGACGGTGGCGTCCTTCGGGCCCAGCACCATGTCGGGCAGCGACACTGGCTTGGCGACATCGGCGGCAGTGGCGCTCTGGGCAAAAGCCTGATCGATCAGCATCAGCGGCGAGACGCCGGCCAGCGCGGCGAGGCCGGTAAGCGACAAAGCGGTGGTGAAGGCACGGCGCGTGATGATCAACGGAGGGCTCCCTATCGGCGCGGTGCGCCCGGAAATTGTACCTGTTCGCTAACTTGAAACGACAATTGTGGCAAGCACGGGCCGGGACACGTCTGGCCGCAAAAGCTCACTTCCGCTTGATCGAGGCGCCCAGCCGCGCCAGCGCCTCGCGCAACTCGTCGTCCTCGACGGTGCCCAGGGTCTTGGCAACCTCGGCGACGGCGGAGGCCTCGACCGGCTTGACGGTCTTGCGCAACTTCGGCCGCGACAACGGCGCCTGGCGCAGCGCGATCTTGCCCACCGCGTTCCAGCCGAAGAAGCGGTTGACCCGCTGCAGGATCGCATCCGACGAATGCTGGATCTCCAGCGCCATCGGTCCCTCGACCCGCAGGATCAGCGTCGCGGGTACCTGCGGCTGGCCCTCCACCGGTCGCGGCCACTGGATCTTCAGCGGCTCGGAAAATTTCGCCACTTCCGCTCCGGCGATCTCCGCCCAGCGCGTCACCAGCTCCCGCGACGCAAAGCCCTGCTTGGCATAGGCGTCGGAAAACACCCCGCCGAGCAGGACGGACAAAGGTTTGGCGGAGATGTAGCCGGGTTTTCTCATGCTGCGTTCTAGCACCTGCCGCGCGGTGGCGGCAGCTGAAATCAGGCCGCGCGCGGCCGGATCGCCTTGAGGTCGCGCTCGATCTCGCGCCGCCGCTGCATCAGGTCGAAGTCCATCTGCAGGCCGAGGAAAAACCCCTCGGACAGGCCGAAATAGCGCGCCAGCCGCAGGTCGGTATCGGCGGTGACGTCGCGCTTGCCGAGCACGACTTCGTTGATTCGCCGCGGCGCCACATGGACGGCGCGAGCCAGCGCGTTCTGGCTGAGGCCCATCGGCTTGAGAAATTCCTCCAGCAGGATTTCGCCGGGATGCGGGTTCGGCAGCAGGTTGCCCTTAGCCATGGTAGTCGACGATTTCGACATCGCGGGGTCCTCCGTCATCCCAGACAAAGCAGATGCGCCACTGGTCGTTGATCCGGATCGAATGCTGGCCGTGGCGATCCGCCCTCAAAGCCTCCAGCCTGTTGCCGGGCGGCACGCGAAGATCGCTCAGAACACGCGCCTGATTGAGCAAGCGCAGTTTCCGTAAAGCGACGGCCTGTATATCCGACGGCAGCTTTCGGCTCCGGTGGCCCGACCAGATCAATTCTGTTTCGAAATTTGCAAAACTCTGGATCATTATAACGCGCCGCGTTATGGCCCGCAATATTGATCACCAGACGCTGGCCATGCCCCGATTCTGATTTTAGAATGCAGTGTGCCCGCATCGCCAGCCATCAAAATCAAAAAGCCAGCAGCCCCCGCCGACCGGCCGGAGCTGCTGCTGGAATGGTACGACAGGCATCGCCGCAAGCTGCCGTGGCGGCCGCTGCCGGGCGGGGCCATCGATCCCTACCGGGTCTGGCTCTCGGAAATCATGCTGCAGCAGACCGGCGTGCAGACGGTCGGGCCGTATTTCGAAAAGTTTTTGGCGCGCTGGCCGAGCGTGGCCGATCTCGGCCGTGCCTCGCAGGATGACGTGCTCAGGATGTGGGCCGGGCTCGGTTATTATTCCCGCGCGCGCAACCTGCATGCCTGCGCGGTGGCGGTGCTGCGCGACCACGGCGGCGTCTTTCCCGATACCGAAGAAGGCCTGCGCACGCTGCCGGGAATCGGGCCTTATACCGCGTCGGCGATCGCCGCCATCGCCTTCGGCCGCCAGTGCATGCCGGTGGACGGCAATATCGAGCGCGTGGTGTCGCGGCTCTATGCGGTGGAAGAGCCGCTGCCGAAATCGAAGCCGCAGATTCAGGCGCTGGCGGCGACGCTGCTGGCGGCGACCCGCGCGGGCGACAGCGCCCAGGCGCTGATGGATCTGGGCTCCACGATCTGCACGCCAAAACGGCCAGCCTGTGCGCTGTGCCCGATCAACGACGACTGCGCGGCGCTCGTGCGCGGTGATCAGGAGACGTTTCCGCGCAAGGCAGCGAAGAAGGCCGGCGAGCTGCGAAAAGGGGCAGCATTTGTCGTGACCCGCGGCGGCGAATTGCTGGTGCGCACGCGCGCCGAAAAGGGCCTGCTTGGCGGCATGACCGAAGTGCCCAACTCGGACTGGTTCGCCGGCCACGACGACAAGGCTGCGTTGAAACAGGCGCCAATACTGAAGAACGTCGCGCGCTGGCATCGCAAGGTCGGCGTCGTCACGCATGTGTTCACGCATTTTCCGCTGGAACTGGTGATCTACACCGCCAGCGTCGCCGCGCGCAGCCGCGCGCCGGACGGAATGCGCTGGGTGCCGATCGCCACGCTGAAGGACGAGGCGCTGCCCAACGTGATGCGCAAGGTGATCGCGCACGGGCTGGGAGACCAGAAGCCGTAGTGGGCCCTGCTCCGAGCAGGTGCGAAGGTGGCTGTCCCCCGATAGATGATGGGAACGTCGTGGTCGTTTCCCGATTGAGTCAATGCGCCAGGCAGACCCGCTGCCGACGTGGAAGGGCTGCTCAGTGTCCACACGTAGCCTTCCTTTTCAACCTGAGTGGCTGTGGTCACCGACTGAAAAGAAGCGCATCCATGAACGTCAAACTGATGACAATCGGCATGGCCGCTCTTGGGACGGTAATGGCCTCAAGTGCAATGGCGGGGATGCCGAAACCTGCTGTCGCGTCAGCGTTGTCCGATCAGATAGAACAAGCTCGCGCAATTTGTAGTCCACGCGGTTGTGTTTCGCCAAACTACTACGCGGGGAGGCCCTACGGATCGACGCGACCGCATTACTTTGGTGGGTACACGCGACCACATTACTTTGGCGGTTACGCGCGCCCCCATCACTACGGCGGATATACCCGTCCCCACTATTTTGGCGAACATACGCGCGGATGGCGTACTTGGTAAGCGTCGCGCATCACGTGGACGCTGTTCCAGGTGGAACTTCCGAGGTTAGTTTCGCTTAAAAAATGCGCGGGCCTCGACGAAGCTCTGCGCGCGTCGATAAGAAAAACGATTAGTCGGGTAGTTTCTCGATGGCGCTAAAACAATGTGATTGGCGTGCTTCGTGAGATGAGACGTTTTACGACGCGCCTCCACGCTTAAGCCGGGTCGCAGCAAGGGCTTCGCACGATTCCTTTAGGCCGGCCGCACTGCTCACCGACGTGCAAGCCGGCGGCGCGCTATTTGATCGAGATCATGGCGGAGGACAGGCGAGCAGGGCAACTGAAGCGGCTTCGCACGGACGCATCCGCATTTGTGCCAAGCGCCATCCCCGCATGAGTCCATCTCCGCATGGTGGACAAAACCTTAACGCAAAATTCAGCTGCGTTTCCTAATACCACTGCAGTGCATTTCTGGTGAACCTCACCGACAGGTCAACGATGTCCCATCCCATCAAGCCCAGCGGCCGCGAAGTCTTCTTTCCGGCCTCCGAACTGATCGTCTCGAAGACCGACCAGAAGGGACGGCTGACCTACGTCAACCGGCTGTTCTGCAAGATCGCCGGCTACAGCGAAGCCGAACTGATAGGCCAGCCGCACAGCATCGTCCGGCACCCGGACATGCCGCGCAGCGTGTTTCGGCTGCTGTGGGACTCGATCGAGAATCGTCGCGAGATTTTTGCCTATGTGAAGAACATGGCGGTCACCGGCGACCACTACTGGGTGTTCGCCCATGTGACGCCGTCGTTCGGCGCCGACGGCAAGATCGCCGGCTACCATTCCAACCGTCGCGCGCCGGCGCCGGACATCATCAAGAAAACGATCGTTCCGCTCTACGCAGAAGTGCTGGCCATCGAGCGCCGCCACGCCAACGGCAAGGACGCGGTCGCCGCCGGTCAAAAAGCCCTCACGGATTTCGTTGCCTCCCAGAAAGTCAGCTATGACGAACTTATGTTTTCTCTCAAGAGCGCAGCTTAGCACGCTGCTGGTCGTCCTCGGCTCGGCGGTAGCGCTCGCGCTTCAGTTCGCCGGCCTGACGACGATTGCGATGGTTTTGCAGGCGGTGGCGATTGCCGCGGCCGGCCTGTCATTGTTGTGGATGTCGCGCGCCGCGGCGCTGGTCGAGCAGGCGCGCGACGCCTGCCGCCGCATCGCAAAGGGCGATTTCGAGGCGCGCATTCTGGCGATCCCGACCGGCGGCGTGATGGGCGAGTTGCTGCACACCATCAACGACATGATCGACGGCTGCGACGCCTTCGTGCGCGAGGCCACGGCGGCGATGACCGCGGTGCATCAGAACAAGTACTACCGGCGGATTCTGCCCGGCGGCCTGCACGGCGGATTGCTGCACGGCGCCAAGGTCATCAACGGCGCTACCGACAGCATCGCCAAGCGCATCGGGCAGTTCGAGCGCCAGACTTCCGAACTCGAAGTCACCGTCAATGCCATCGTTTCGGCGCTGGACTCTGGCGCCATCGAGATGAGCGGCACCGCAGGCAATTTGCGCAGCGGCGCATCCTCCACGCTGCAGCGGGTCACCTCGGTGGCGGCGGCGTCGGAACAGGCGGCCGCCAACATGCAATCGGTGGCGTCGGCCACGGCGCGACTGTCGTCCAATGCCAGCGAAGTCGGCGCCGACGTCAACCGCTCGGCGGCAATCGCCGGTCGCGCGGTGGAGCGGGTGGCCGATGCCGCCAGCAATGTTGATGTGCTGCGCAATGTCGCGCTGCGCATCAGCGAGGTCGTCAAATCGATCAACGTGATCGCCAGCCAGACCAACCTTCTGGCGCTGAACGCCACCATCGAGGCAGCGCGCGCTGGCGACGCCGGCCGCGGCTTTGCCGTGGTGGCGCACGAGGTGAAGTCGCTGGCGACGCAGACCGCCAATTTCACTGCCGAAATCGAGGCGCAGATCGGCCAGGTGCAATCGGCCACCGACAAGGTCAGCTATTCCATCACCGAGATCGGCACCGTGATTGCAGAAGTGAACGAGATCACCGGCAAGGTCGCCGGCGCCTCGGAAGCGCAGTCGGCGGCGACCGCCGATATCGCCCGCAATGTCGACGAGGCCTTCTCGGTGGTCCGCGAAATTTCCGCCAACATCCAGTCGCTGGCATCGACCGCCAAGGACACCGAGCAGTTGGCGACCTCGACCATGGTGGCGTCCGGTGATCTGTCGTCGCAGTCCGGCCTGCTGACGAAGGAAATCCGCAGCTATCTCGGAGAGGCCAGACAAAATCTGGTGGATCAGGCCGGCGCTGCTGCATCGAAGAAGGCGCGCGCGGCCTGAGCGGAGTCAGGCCGTCCGACGTTTTGGCGGGTCGAGCGCGCGACCGGTTTTCAGCACGAGGTCGCGCAGCCAGATCGACCCGGGATCTAACTGCGCGCGCGTCGGATAGAACATGAACTGCTCGTCGATGCCGGGATCGAGCGGCGGCGCGATGGTGGTGAGCGAGAGCGGCCGGCTGAGCGCAGCGATCAGGCGACGCGGCACGAAGGCCACAAGGTCGGTGCGCGACACGATGTGCAGCGCCTCGATGTACCCCGGCACGACCAGCGCGATTTGCCGTTCGAGTCCCTTGGTTCTGAGCCAGCCGTCGATCAGGTCTTCGTTCTGGCCGCGGATGATGACGGCGACATGCCGCGCCTTGAGGAAGTGCTCCCGCTGCCTGAGCTTGGTCCCCGCGGGATGACCGCGCCGCACTGCGAGCGCGTCGCAATCCGTGTAGAGAAGCTGGCGATGAAATCCCTTGAAGGAATTGCCGATGCTGATCACGAGATCGAGCATGCGTGCGAACTCCGCCGTCATGATCGCCGAGCCGCGCCAGGGCACGATGTCGAGCCGGATGTTCGGAGCCAGCGCGGTCACCTGCTCCATCAGCGGCGGGACAAGGAGCTCCACCGCGAGATCGGGCATCATCAGGCGAAAGTGCCGCTCGCTGCGCGCAGCATCGAAACCGTCTGGAACAAACAACCCGCGCACCTGGTCGAGCGCCTGCGCCAAGGGCCCGCGCAGCGCCTGAGCGCGTGGCGTCAGCTCCATGCGCGCACCAACGCGCACCAGCAGCGGATCGCCAAGCACGTCGCGCAGCCGCTGCAGGGCGTGGCTCGCCGCTGGCTGCGATAGCCCGATCCGCATGGCGGCGCGGCTGACATTCGCTTCCAGCAGGAGGGCGTCGAGGGCGACAAGAAGGTTAAGGTCGAGCGCAGCCAAATTCATTTGCCGAATATATATCATATAAACTATCGATTGGAAGAATAGGGTTCGCTGCGCCACGTTGCGGTCATCGTCCCATGTCGAGAACAATCCGAATGACCCCACGCCTTCAGCCTGCCCAGGAGCCTTATTCCAACGTCCAGGCGGTATTAGACCGCTTTCCGCGATCGTGGATGCCGCCGTTCCGGCTGCTCACCACACTCGCGCGGCATCCTGACCTTTTCGAACGTCACTATCGCTATCAGGAGATATTCATGAGCGTTGCTGCCAACAAGAAATTGATTCAGCAGATATACACCGACTCCGCGAACCGCAGCGGCACGACCTTCGCCGATCACCTCGCCGACGATGTGTGCTGGATCGTCACCGGCCAGTATTCGTGGTCGCGGACCTTCAAGGGACGCGATGCGGTGCTGAACGGCCTGATGGGGCATTTCAGGTCGCTGTTCGACGTCCGGCTGCGCACCGTCGCCTATAACTTCATTGCCGAAGGGGACTACGTCGTCGTCGAGGCCAAGGGGGACAACGTCACCAAGACCGGCGCCCGCTACGACAACGACTATTGCATGGTCTGGCGGGTGGAGGACGGCAAGATCAAGCTGATCAAGGAATACTGCGACTCCGCGCTGGTCGAAAAGGTGCTCGGGCCATTTCCGCAGCCTGCCGCGCAAGCGGGCTGATTGGCGGTCAGCCTCATTGGGTGGGCAAAGCCGGCGGTCGCGCGAAGCGCGGCTGGTGGCGTGCCCACCATTGGCACGCACTGCCCGCGATGGTGGGCACGGCGCGAGTTCGCCTTTGCCCACCCTGCAAATCTGCCGTCCGGCTGCGCCGGCTACGCCTGAATGTCGGTGATGAAGCCGGTGCCGCCGCTCTTTTCCGCCTGCTTCTGCGCCGCCTGCTTGATCTGGTCGGCGATCTTCTGTTCGATCGCTTTCTGCTGATCCGGCGACATGTTCTTCACTTGGTCCTCAGTGAGGCCCATGCTCGACAGCATCGCTGCGCGCATCTTGTCGGCGGGCGACATCTTCGCATAGGCCATGAACTTGTCTTCGGCCGACTGCGGCGTCGTGATCGCCTTGTCGAGGGCCGTGGCTGCCTTGCCTGGCTGGAGCTTGCTTGGAAGCGGCGACGAAAACATGCTGGAGATGATGGAGGTGGACATCTGGATCTCTCGGATAGGGAAGTGCTCGACACCCCCTACGCAAAATCCAGGCCATGGAAATATTTAGCAACAACAGTCGGTTGAGTCTTGGACGCGCAGGCGCGCCGCTGCTGCCCGGCAGGGTTTGCCGGCAGATTTTACCGGCGGGCGTGTTCGAAGCTGCCTGTCGATCGGGAAGGGGCCCGTAGCCCGGATGAGCGAAGCGATATCCGGGGGACGACTCATCCGCTGAACCTCTGCCCCCGGATTACGTCGCCACGCCGCAGGCGGCGCGCCGACTTCATCCGGGCTACAAGATTCCGTTCAGGGTGGGGACGCGTTTCTGCTCGCCCTCCGAGGCGGGACTAAACCGCGCCCATCTCGCTGCGGATTTCGGCGCGCAACTCATCGATCAGCTTGAGGCCCTTCTTGGTCTCGACGTGCCAGAACGTCCAGCCATTGCAGGCGGCGGAGCCTTGCGCCACGGCGCCCATGCGGTGGATCGAGCCGACCTTGTCGCCGAGCATGATGGCGCCGTCGGCACGGACCAGGGCGCCATGACGCTTTTTCAAATCGACCAGTTTGGTGCCGGGCGAAATCATGCCGCGCTCGACCAGTTCGGAGAACGCCACGCGCGGCGCGCTGCGGGCGGTCATGAACGGCGCCAGCGTGGCTTCCGGCAGCGGTTCGATCGCGGCGATGCGCGCTTCGGCGGCTGCCGCATATTCGCGGTCGCGTTCAAAACCGATGTAGTTGCGGCCGAGGCGTTTGGCGACGGCGCCGGTGGTGCCGGTGCCGTTGAACGGATCGATCACGAGATCGCCGGGCTTCGACGATGACAGCAGCACGCGCGCCAGCAGGCCTTCGGGCTTCTGGGTCGGGTGAACCTTCTTGCCGTCGGCGCCCTTCAGGCGTTCGTCGCCGGTGCACAGCGGAATCAGCCAGTCGGAGCGGGCCTGAACGTCTTCGTTGGCGGCCTTCAGCGCTTCGTAGTTGAAGGTATAGCCCTTGGCGTTTTCGTCGCGCGCGGCCCAGATCATGGTCTCGTGCGCATTGGTGAAGCGGCGGCCGCGGAAATTCGGCATCGGATTGGACTTGCGCCAGACGATGTCGTTGAGGACCCAGAAGCCGAGGTCCTGCATGATCGAGCCGACGCGAAAAATGTTGTGGTAGGAACCGATCACCCACAAGGTCGCCGACGGCTTCATGATGCGGCGGCAGGCCAGCAGCCAGGCGCGGGTGAAGTCGTCATAGGCGGCGAATGACGAGAACTTGTCCCAGTCATCGTTGACCGCATCGACATGGGATTCGTCGGGGCGTTTCAGGTCGCCCTTCAGTTGCAGGTTGTACGGCGGATCTGCAAACACCAGATCGACCGATGCGGCCGGTAACTTTGACATCTCGGCGACGCAATCGCCAATGACGATGCGGGCGCTCGGATACGATTCGAATTGGGTGCGGGGCGCCTTTACAGACGCCCCGCTACGCGAAACAACCATGACTCAATTACTCTGACTCAGGCGACGCTGTCGGCGACGCGGGACTAAACAACCGACTGGCCACACAGTGACGTCGCAAAGTAAAAATCGACTTAATTGGTAGAGAGTTCGAACTAGGCAAGTTTTGCCGGGCAGGTTAATGCTTAACGGAATGGAAATTTCGTGCGTTCGCCGCGTTACGTGTCGGCGAGCCGCTCGCAAGCGATTTGAAATGAAGGAAATGCCCCATGCGTTACGATGACTTCCGTCGCAGCGATAACATCGACGACCGTCGTGACGATGAAGGCGGCGGCGGTGGTGGCGGAGGCGGCTTCGGCCTGCCGATGGGCGGTGGCGGGCTCGGCATCGGCACGGTGATCGTGCTCGGCCTGGTTGGCTGGGCGTTCGGCATCGATCCGCGCATCCTGATTGGCGGCGCCGAGATTCTCACCGGCGGCCAGCAACAGGCGCCGACCTATCAGACCGACAGGAGGTCCACGCCATCGAAAGGCGGCGCGCCGACCGACGAGATGGGCGGCATGATTTCCGGCGTGCTCGGCGAGATCGACGATCGCTGGAGCGAAATCTTCCAGGCCAGCGGGCAGAGATATTCCGGCCCGCGCATCGTGCTGTTTCGCAACGCCACCAATGGCGGCCGCTGCGGCATGGCGCAGTCGGCGATGGGGCCGTTCTATTGTCCGCCGGACAAGCAGATCTTTCTCGATACCGGTTTCTTCCGCCAGGTCGAGACCCGCTTTCACGGCTGCTCGGGCAACGCCTGCAAATTCACCGCGGCCTATATCATCGCGCATGAAGCCGGCCATCACATCCAGAACCTGCTCGGTATCCTGCCGCGCGTGACGCGGCTGCAGGAGCAGGCCGGCAGCAAGGCCGAAGCCAATGCGCTGCAGGTGAAGGTCGAGCTGCAGGCGGATTGCCTGTCCGGTGTCTGGGTCAACCGCGAAGAGAAGAAACGTCCGGGCTTCCTCGAGGCCGGCGACATCGACGCCGCATTGCAGACCGCGTCCGCGATTGGCGACGATACGCTGCAGCGCCAGGCCCAGGGCCGCGTGGTGCCGGATTCCTTCACCCACGGCTCGGCCGAGCAGCGCAAGCGCTGGTTCATGACCGGCTATCAGCAGGGCACGGTACAGGCGTGCAACACGTTCGGCGCCGAGCGGCTCTGAGTTGCAGCACATGCCCCGGATGCGGTGCACTGCGCCGCTCTTGCGGCGTGGTGCACTGCTGATCCGGGGCCCATCGCTTTTTATTCATGGGTCCCAGATCTGCGGAGCAGCGTAAGAACGCTGCACCGCGTCCGGGACACGGGAGGTTGAGACCATGTCATCCATCGACGAATCAAAAAACTTCGTGCCGCTCAACATCGCAGTATTGACGATCTCCGACACGCGGTCGCTGGAGGACGACAAGTCCGGCGCGACGTTGTCGGATCGTCTCACCGCCGCGGGCCATAAGCTCGCGGCACGCGACATCGTCACCGACGACATCAAGGCGATCCGCAGCATCGTGAAAATGTGGATCGCCGACGCCGGCGTCGATGCGATCATCACCACCGGCGGCACCGGCTTCACCGGTCGCGATGTCACGCCGGAAGCGATCGAGCCGCTGTTCGAAAAACGCATGGACGGTTTTTCGATCGCCTTCCACATGCTGAGCTACGCGAAAATCGGCACCTCGACGATCCAGAGCCGCGCCACCGCGGGTGTCGCCGGCGCGACCTTCATCTTCTGCCTGCCGGGTTCGCCCGGCGCCTGCCGCGACGGCTGGGACGGCATCCTCGCCGCGCAACTCGACTACCGCACGCGGCCCTGCAATTTCGTCGAGATCATGCCGCGGCTCGACGAACATCTGCGGCGGGCGCAAGGCGCGTCGGTTTAGCTCAGGCGACGATGATCCGGCTGCGCAGCAGCGTGCGGGACGAGCGGCCGAGTTGCCGCAGCAGCCGCGCCTCGGAGCGGCGCGCGTCGGGGGCGTAGCCGCCAAGCCGCTCGTAGTGATCTCTCGCGATCAGCAGGCCCTGGTCGGCGGACGGTCCGGTGAGCATGCGCGCCAGGAATTTCAGGCCGTCGCGAAAGCTGGCATCGGTGTAGGGCGAGCGGGCGTAGCGAAAGATTCCGGCGCGGGGTCGGTCACTCAAGGAGACCCGCTGGATGAATTGCGAGGTTTCCTCGATCCACCCGGCGTCGAGCACCGCGCCGGCGTGCAGGAACATCAGCCACGGCGAGCGCGCCTGCCTGGCGCCGGCAGCCATCGCCGCCGCGCGGGTGCCCTGAAACGGCAGAAACCCGCAGCCGGCGACATCGGCGACGTGTTCGATGACGTTGGTATCGGAGCGATCGACCAGCAGCACTTCGCGGATCACGCCGGCAGCGGCGCCGGGCACCAGCGCTGCAAGCGTGGCGACTACCGGCTGCTCGACGCCTTCGGTGGGAATGATCACGCTCAGCATGTCAGGCTCATGATACCTTTTTGATCGTCTGGCGCGGCAGCGTTAGCATCTTGTCACAATCAAATCAGCACGACTTTTGGCGGCATTTCCGGGCAGTCCGAATGTCTTTGGAAATTGCACACCGCGCTTGTTGTGCGCCAATCAATTTATGTTCTTGATTTGTTCTTGCGGCTCGCTATCTTGGCTGCATGAGTCGCAATATCGCTGCCCTCAAGCACCCGCCGGTCCCGGCGCCCTCCGAACCGGCGGGTGTGCCTTCGCCTTTTCCCGAGATCGCGGTGGCGATCGAGCGCCAACGGCGACGCGGTCGCGGCGCCCAATCCAACGACAGCGGCCGCTTCGAAGCGGAAGCCCGGGTCGCTTTCGACGACGGCTGGCAAAGCCTCGATGACTTGCCGCCGTTCAAGACGACCGTGGCGGTCGATACCGCCCGCAAGGTGATCACCCGCAACGAGTCGCCGGACATCGGCTTCGACCGCTCGATCAACCCCTATCGCGGCTGCGAGCATGGTTGCGTCTATTGCTTCGCGCGGCCGACCCACGCCTTTCTCGGCCTGTCGCCGGGGCTGGATTTCGAATCCAAACTGTTCGTGAAGCCCGATGCACCTGCGCTGCTCGAGAAGGAACTGGCGGCGCAGGATTACGAGCCGAAGATGATCGCGATCGGCACCAACACCGATCCGTATCAGCCGATCGAGCGCGAGCGGAAGGTGATGCGCGGCATTCTCGAAGTCCTGGAGCGCGCGTCGCATCCGGTCGGCATCGTCACTAAATCGGCGCTGGTGACCCGCGACATCGATATTCTGGCGCGGATGGCGAAGCGCAATCTGGCCAAGGTGGCGATCTCGGTGACCTCGCTCGACCCGCAGTTGTCGCGCACCATGGAGCCGCGGGCCTCGGCGCCTGCAAAACGGCTGGAGGCGCTGCGGCAATTGTCCGAAGCCGGCATTCCCACCACGGTGATGGTGGCGCCGGTGATCCCCGCGCTGAACGATTCCGAGATCGAGCGCATCCTCGACGCCGCGGCCCATGCCGGCGTGAAGGAAGCCAGCTACGTGCTGCTGCGGCTGCCGCTGGAAGTGCGCGACCTGTTCCGCGAATGGCTGATGGCGAATTATCCGGATCGCTATCGCCACGTCTTCACGCTGATCCGCGACATGCGCGGCGGCCGCGATTACGACTCGCAATGGGGCACCCGGATGAAGGGCACCGGCCCGATGGCCTGGATGATCGGCCGCCGTTTCGAGATCGCCTGCGCCAAGCTCGGCCTCAACAAGCGGCGTTCGAAACTGACCACGGACCATTTCGTGCGCCTGACGCAAGCAGGGCAGCAGTTGAGCTTGTTTTAGGAGTTTGAAGGCTGCGCCGGAATCCCTCCCCCCGCCCTTGCGGTGGGGAGGGTGGCCGGCCGAAGGCCGGTCGGGTGGGGGATGGCGTGGCAAACCAGAATGCGCGTGCGCTCCGAAAACAACTGACACCGCAGGAGGTCAAGCTATGGGGCAAGCTGCGCGAACTGAAGCCGCTGGGATATCACTTCCGACGTCAAGCGCCGATCTGCAACTATATTGTCGATTTCGCCTCGTTTCGCGATTGCATCGTCATCGAGGTCGATGGTGGACAGCATGGCATGGAAGACGGCGCGCGACTGGATGCCAGGCGTGACGCGTTTCTGCGCGGCGAGGGATTTCGCGTATTGCGGTTCTGGAATTTCGAGGTGGACCAAAATCTGGAAGGGGTAATGCAGGTGGTACTGAACGCGTTGCACGCCCCCACCCGACCAGCCTGACGGCCGGCCACCCTCCCCACGCAAGTGCGAGGGAGGGAGAAGAAACGAGTTTCGCTGCCAGGACTTGGCCCCTCGCCATCGCGAGGGTGCCTGCGCAGCGCAGGCGGGTGGAGGGGAGCCAGTGAGCCACGCTGGCTTCCCTCACCCGACGGTTCTTGAATAACGGGCAAAGCACCGAGTTCCCGGTTGCGCGCGCGGGCTTAGATCAGCACCATCCCGGCATGATTCGCGACCCATCCAAACAACCGCCGAAGCCGCGCAAAGGCGTGATCGCCGTGGCGCCGCCGAGCTTCAAGCGCGAGCGCGCGCTGCTCAAGAGCGGCGTCTGGCCGGTGGCCGGCTGCGACGAGGCGGGCAGGGGCCCGTTGGCGGGTCCGGTGGTGGCCGCCGCCGTGGTGCTCGATCCCAAGCGAATTCCCAAGGGCCTAGACGACTCCAAGCGGCTCACCGCGGAGAAGCGCGAGGAGCTGTTCGAGGAGATCTGCGCCACGGCCTCCTTCGCGGTGGCCTATGCCTCGCCCGGCCGGATCGACCGCGACAACATCCTGCGGGCGTCGCTGTGGGCGCTGGCGCGTGCGGTCCATGCGCTGCCGGAGACGCCCAAGCACGTCTTTGTCGATGGCCGCGACAAGATCGAGACGTCAGCCGATTGCGAGGCCGTGATTGGCGGCGACGGCCTGGTGCTGTCGATCGCGGCGGCGTCGATCATCGCCAAAGTCTCGCGCGACCGGCTGATGTGCAAACTGGCCGAGGATTGCCCGGGCTATGGCTTCGAGGTCCACAAGGGCTACGGCGTGCCGCAGCATCTGGCAGCGCTGAGCGAGCTCGGCCCCAGCATCCACCATCGCCGCCTGTTCGCGCCGGTGGCGGCCGCCCGCGCCAAGCACGAGGGTATCGTGCTGGACGCCGACCTCTTCATGGAGACCGAGATCGTCCTCGAGGCCTCTGCCTAGCCTCCGCTGTTCGGTTGCCTCGTCCGTCCGCGCGCTTTATCACACGACCAAGCTCGTTTTCCCGCCCGCCGGCCCAGGCGTTTCATGCGTTTCACCTCCCTGATCGTCGAACTGATCCGCGCCCGGCCACGGCTGATATTCTGGGTCGTGGTGCTGTGTCAGGCTGGGCTCTGGTTGGTCGTGCCGCTGCTGCTGTATCGCGGTCCGCCCGGCGATCTCGCCACTGTGCTGGCCTATGGAAGGGAATATCAGGTCGGGACTGATCTCGGCCCGCCGCTGGCGTTCTGGCTCGCCGACATCGCCTTCCGTCTCGCCGGCAATCACATTTTTGGCGTCTATCTGCTGGCGCAGCTCTGCTTCATCGCCACCTTTCGCGCGCTGTTTTACCTGGCCCGTAACATCGTCGGCGGTCCGCAGGCGGTGATCGCGGTGCTGCTGACGCTGACGGTCACCGCTTTCAGTTCGCCCGGCGTCGAATTCGGGCCGCTGGTGCTGGCACGGCCGCTATGGGCGATGCTGCTGCTGCACGCCTGGCTGGTGATCGGGCAGGGCCGTCGCAACGCCTGGTTCGCGCTGTCGATCGAGGCCGGCCTGTTGTTGCTGACAACCTCGACGGCACTCTGGCTGTTGCTGCTGCCGGTCGCCTTCGGTCTCGCCACCGCGCGCGGCCGCCGCAATCTGATGTCGTTCGATCCGCTCTATGCCTTGCTGGTGATTCTGGTACTGACGCTGCCCTATCTGATCTGGGTGATCCGCGCCGACGCTACCGTGTTGCCGGCGCTGCCCCTGCTCGATGATCTCGCCGGCAAGGCGCAGCAATGGGGTGTCTTGCTGGGCTGGCTGCTGGCGGCGATGGCGGGGGTCATCGTGCTGACCGCGATGAACTGGGGCCGGCTGGTGCGCAAGCCGGAGGAAGCGCCGATCATCTTCCGCCCGCCGGTCGATCCGCTGGCGCGGGAGTACGTCTACTTTTTCGCGATTGCGCCCGGCCTTCTCGGAAGCCTGTTCGCCGCCTTGTACGGCCTCGATCGCGTGGTCGGCGGCGCCGGCATTGCGCTTGTCATGTCGGGTCTAGCGGTGGTGGTCGCGTCAGGCGATCTGGTGCTGCTGCGGCGCCAGCGATTGCTGCGCAAGGTCTGGGCCTTTGCCATCGCCGCGCCGGCGCTGGCGGCATTGGCGAGCCTGCTGATCCTGCCGTGGACCGGCGGCGCCGAGGATCCGACCTCGCTGCCTGCGCGTGACATCGGCCGTTTCTTCGGCGACAGCTTTGAGCGCCGCACCAACCAGCCGCTGCAGGCCGTAGCCGGCGATGCGCAACTGGCGTCGCTGATCGGCATGAGCGCATCGCGGCCACACGTGCTGCTCGATGCCGCGCCAGCGCGGACGCCGTGGATCACGCCAGCGAAATTCGCGGAGACCGGCGGCGTCGTGGTGTGGCGCGCAGCGGACACGGTCGGCACGCCGCCGGACGATATCGCCAAACGCTTTCCCGGCCTTGTGCCGGAAGTACCGCGCGCCTTCGAACGCCCCGTCAACGGCCGGCAACCACTATTGCGGATCGGCTGGGCCATCGTGCGGCCGAAGGCGCCGTAGCCTTCCTCATGGTGAGGAGGCCATGCGGCGCAATTGCGCCGCTGGCTTGCGCCGTCTCACCATGAGGATGAACACGCCTCATCCCCGGCGAATGGCGTCGCCATTTGCTGGAGACGCGCGCAAGTGCGCGCTCCTCAGGATGAGGTTCAGCAATTGCTACGGATTACGAGCGGGCAACGCTTCTAGCGCCTTTGCAATCGACCGCAGATCCAGCCACGCCATCCGCTTGTAGGAGGGCGAGCGCAGCAGATAGGCCGGATGGAAGCTGGCAATGGCGCGGATCTTCCGGGTGCCGGTGTCGTAATCGACCCAGCGTCCCCGCGACTTCATGATGCCATCGCGGGTCTGCAGCAGCGTCTGGGTGGAAGGATTGCCGAGCGTGACCAGGATGTCCGGATTGACCAGTTCGATCTGGCGCTGGATGAACGGCAGGCAGATCTGGGTCTCCTGCGGCGTCGGCGTGCGGTTGCCCGGCGGCCGCCACGGAATCACATTGGCGATGTAGGCGCTTGTGCGGTTGAGCCCGATCGCCGCCATCATCCGGTCGAGCAGCTTGCCGGAGCGGCCGACGAACGGCAGGCCCTCGATATCCTCGTCACGGCCCGGTGCCTCGCCGACGAACATGATGCGCGCCTGCGGATTGCCGTCGGCGAACACCAGCCGCGTCGCGGTGGATTTCAGCGCGCAGCCGTCGAAGCCCTCCAGCAGGCTGCGCAGCACCTCCAGCGACGGCGCCGTGCGCGCGGCTTCCCGGGCGGCATTGATCGCCACGTCCGGCGCGAGCTCGACCTTTGCTGCGGGCATCGGCCGCGCCGGGACGTTCGGCTGCATCGAGGCCAAAATCGGCCGCTTCGGCGCGGCCTCGGTCGGCTCCCGGACCGGTGCGGCATCCATGTCGGAGAGCCGGTTGACCGGCTCGTCCATCAGGGCGCAATCGACTCCGGCCTCGCGATAAAAGGCCAGCAATTGGGCGACGGTGGGCGCGGGCTCAGGCGTCATGGCGGGATATCATGGGCATGGCGCCAATCTAGACCGGATCGCGCTGCAGCGAAACGTCCGCGGCAGCATTTCGGTGGTTGTTCTTGCCGCAAAAATCGGAAACAACAGCCCTTAGAAGCGTTCTGATCGGGTTGGAAACGGGTCTGAGATCATAATTATGAGCACTGAAGAACTGCCGCTGCGCGAGTCCATGGAATTCGATGTCGTCATCGTCGGCGCCGGCCCGTCCGGCCTGGCCGCCGCGATCCGGCTGAAGCAGCTCAACGCGGAGCTGTCGATCGTGGTGGTCGAAAAGGGCTCTGAAGTCGGCGCGCACATCTTATCCGGTGCGGTGATCGATCCGGTGTCGCTCGACAAATTGATCCCGGACTGGCGCGACGACGCCGATTGCCCGCTGAAGACCCAGGTCAAGGACGATCAGTTCTACCTGCTGACGAAGACCGGCGGCTTCCGGCTGCCGAACTTCCTGATGCCGCCGCTGATGAATAACCATCACTGCTACATCACCTCGCTCGGCATGGTGTGCCGCTGGCTCGGCGCCAAGGCCGAGGCGCTCGGCGTCGAGATCTATCCGGGCTTCGCCGCGGCCGAAACGCTCTACGACGAGAACGGCGCGGTGCGCGGCATCGCCACTGGCGACATGGGCATCGGGCGCGACGGCAAGCCGAAGGATTCGTTCACGCGCGGCATGGAGCTGCTCGGCAAGTACACGCTGTTCGCCGAAGGCGCGCGCGGCAGTCTGACCAAGCAGCTGATCGCCAAGTTCGCGCTCGACAAGGATTGCGAACCGGGCAAGTTCGGCATCGGGCTCAAGGAAATCTGGCAGATTGATCCGGCCAAGCACAAGAAGGGCACGGTGCAGCACTCGTTCGGCTGGCCGCTCGACAACGACACCGGCGGCGGCTCGTTCCTGTATCACTACGACGATAATCTGGTGGCCGTCGGCTTTGTCCTGCACCTGAATTACGAAAATCCGTATCTCTATCCGTTCGAGGAATTCCAGCGCTTCAAGACCCACCCCAGGATCCGCGACACCTTCGCCGGCGCGAAGCGTCTGGCCTATGGATCGCGGGCGATCACCGAAGGCGGCTATCAGTCGGTGCCGCGCCTGACCTTCCCCGGCGGTGCGCTGATCGGCTGCGCGGCGGGCTTCGTCAACGTGCCGCGCATCAAGGGCGTCCACAATGCCATGGCCAGCGGCATGCAGGCCGCCGAGCACGTCAACGCCGCGCTGCAGGCCGGCCGCGCCAATGATGAACTGGTCGATTACGAAAACGGCTGGCGGTCGTCCTCGATCGGCAAGGACCTGTTTCCGGTCCGCAACGCCAAGCCGCTGTGGTCGAAATTCGGCACGCTGCTCGGCAATGCGCTGGGCGGTTTCGACATGTGGTGCAACACGTTCGGCTTTTCGCTGTTCGGCACGCTCAAGCACGCCAAGCCGGATCGCAAGACGCTGAAGCCGGCGAAGGACTATCAGCCGATCGTCTATCCGAAGCCGGACGGCAAGCTGACGTTCGACCGTCTGTCGTCGGTGTTCCTCTCCAATACCAATCACGAGGAGGATCAGCCGATCCATCTCAAGGTCGCCGACATGAACCTGCAGAAGACGTCGGAGCTCGACGTCTATGCCGGCCCCTCGAATCGCTATTGCCCGGCGGGCGTCTATGAATGGGTCGAGGAAACCGCCGGGCCGCGCTTCCAGATCAACGCGCAGAATTGCGTCCACTGCAAAACCTGCGACGTGAAGGACCCCAACGGCAATATCACCTGGGTTCCGCCGGAAGGCGGCGGCGGGCCGAACTACGAGGCGATGTAACCACGATTGCGTGAGCGGCCGCGCGCTCCGGGCGCGCGTGACGTCACGATACCGCCACAGTGAAAGCGTTTTCAGGGTTGCTGGCGCAAATCGCGGCTGGGTCCGCCATGGAGCTACTGATCCGGTCCGCGCCCCCGATCCTTGCGATTGAACGCCAAACGCGGCATTGTCATACGGCGTGATGCTGCCGGATCGGTTGCACATCCGAGCTTGTCTCGAAATCTTGCCCGTAAATCCTGGAGCTAGGCGAACGCTATGTTTTCCATTCGTTTCAATCGCTTGACGCTCGCCGCCGCCGCTTTCGCGGTGATTGCGATGCCGGGCCAGCTTCTCGCGCAGACCCCCGACCATACCGCCGACAGTTCGGCGCAGTTTCCCAGCAGCCGCGATCTGAAATCACTGACCACCGCCGGCAGCTACCTCGCCGCGCGCCACGCCAGCGTTGAACGCGACGCCACCTCAGCTGCGGCGTTTTACCGCTCGGCGTTGCGCACCGATCCGAAGAACAACGAACTGCTGGACCGCGCCTTCATCTCCTCGCTCGCCGACGGCGATATCGATGAGGCCGTGAAGCTGGCCGATCGCATCCTGCTGATCGACAAATCCAACCGCGTGGCGCGCCTCGTGGTCGGCGTCCGTGATCTCAAGCTGAAGAAATACGCCGCCGCGCAGCAGAACATCAATCAGTCGGTCCGCGGACCGATCACCGATCTGGTCGCAACACTGCTGTCGGGCTGGGCCAGCTACGGCGCCGGCGACAGCAAGACGGCGATTTCCAACATCGACAAGCTGGCCGGACCGGAATGGTATCCGATCTTCAAGGATCTCCATGCCGGCATGCTGCTCGATCTCGCCGGCAAGCAGAAGGACGCCGGCGCGCGCTTCGAGCGCGCCTACAAGCTCGATGATTCCGCGCTGCGCGTCGCCGACGCCTATGCGCGCTGGCTGTCGCGCAACAAGGACGACGCAGCGGCGCTGGCCGTCTACGAGAATTTCAACAAGAAGCTGGCGCGTCATCCGCTGGTGCTGGAAGGTATCCGCGAGACCCAGGCCGGCAAGAAGCTGACGCCGCTGGTGGATAGCCCGCAGACCGGTGCCGCCGAAGCGCTGTACGGCATCGGTGCTTCGCTGACTCGCCGCGGCGGCGAAGACCTTGCGCTGGTCTATCTGCAGCTGTCGCTGTATCTCGCGCCCAACCATTCGCTGGCGCTGCTGTCGCTCGCCGATCTCTACGAGTCGGTGAAGAAGCCGCAGATGGCGATCAAGGTCTATGAGCGCGTGCCGGCCAATTCGGCGCTGAAGCGCAATGCGCAGATCCAGCAGGCCACCGATCTCGACGCCGCCGACCGCAGCGACGAGGCGATCACGATCCTCAGGGGCGTGGTGAAGGAAGATCCGAAGGATCTCGAAGCCATCATGGCGCTCGGTAACATCGAGCGCGGCCGCAAGAAATTCGCCGACTGCGCGCAGACCTACACCCAGGGCATCGACGTGCTGGCCGCCCAGTCCGACAAGCCGAACTGGGTGTATTTCTACTTCCGCGGCATCTGCCAGGAGCGCTCCAAGCAGTGGGCCAAGGCGGAGACCGACATGCGCAAGGCGCTCGAACTGCAGCCCGAGCAGCCGCATGTGCTGAACTATCTCGGCTATTCCTGGATCGACCAAGGCATCAATCTCGACGACGCCATGAAGATGATCAAGCGCGCCGTCGATCAGCGCCCGGACGACGGCTACATCGTCGATTCGCTGGGCTGGGCATATTTCCGCATCGGCAACTACGAGGACGCGGTGAAGACGCTGGAGCGCGCCATCGATCTGAAGCCGGAAGATCCCACCATCAACGACCATCTCGGCGATGCCTATTGGCGCGTCGGCCGCACGCTGGAAGCAAAATTCCAGTGGGCGCATGCCCGCGACCTGAAGCCGGAAGCGGAAGAGCTGCCGAAGATCGAAGCCAAGATCGAAAACGGCTTGGCGGATGATGCCTCCTCTTCTGCCGCCTCGGCGGACAAGAAAAAAGAAGACGGCAAGGGCGGCTGAGGGCGGCTGATCGAAAGGGCAGGGTTCGCCGATGTCGGCGCTGGGGGAAGACGCACGGGCCAAGGTCAATCTGACCCTTCGGGTGGTTGGCCGCCGTGTCGATGGCTATCACGATCTCGAAAGTGTCGTGGCGTTCGCCGATTGCGCGGACCGCCTGACGCTAGATGCTGGCGTCGGGCTTGCCTTGACGACCACGGGGCCGCGCGCGCAGGAATGCGGCGACACCGACGACAACCTCGTCATCAAGGCCGCGCGCCTGCTCGGCGAGCGGGTCGAAGCTCTTACATTCGGCAGCTTTGCGCTCGACAAGCAGTTGCCGGTGGCGGCGGGAATCGGCGGCGGCTCCGCCGATGCTGCCGCGGCATTGCGCCTGCTGGCGCGCGCCAACCATCTCGCTCTTGACGATGCCCGCCTGATCGAAGTCGCCCGCCTGACAGGCGCCGACGTCCCGGTGTGTCTGGCCTCACAGGCTTGCGTCATGACCGGCATCGGCGAAAGCCTGATGCCGCTCAGCCTGCCGCGGCTGCCTTGCGTGATGGTCAATCCGCGGGTGCCGGTAGCGACCAAGGATGTGTTCAAGGAATTGGGCCTGAAGAGCGGCGAACTCCGCGTTGGCGTCACCGACGTGCTGAAGGCGCCGCGGTGGCCTGGTAACGGAGCCTCCATCAACGACTGGGTCGTCGCACTCGCCGCCGGCACCAATGATCTGGAAGCGCCGGCGCTGAAGGTCGAGCCGGTGATCGGCGAGGTGCTGTCCGCGCTACGCGACGCCGCCGGCACGCGGCTGGCGCGGATGTCCGGCTCCGGTGCAACCTGCTTCGCGATCTTTGCCAATGACGCCGACGCCCGACGCGCCGCGCAGACGATCCAGCTCGCGCATCCGCTGTGGTGGGTGCATGCGGGCGCGTTGAGCTAGCGCCCCTCCCTGCGACGCGATGTCCCTCATGTCCCGGACGCGGCGCAGCGCAATCCGGGATTCGTGCGACGACACAGTCTCTAATTGTCATTCCCCCGCACTCTCCTTTTGTCATTCCGGACGCGCTCGCAGCTGGCGCTGCTCTCGCCCCCAGGCGCGCCAATTGGCGCGCCTGGGAATGACAGGCGTGGGGTCGGGAAGAAAAAATTCACCCGGGCGCGCTTGTTCTACCCCATTTGCGCACGGGCCATGGGGTGCATCGGGCACCCGCGCGTTCCGCACAGCCCTCTTCATGAGGGCGGGGAATGCAGCATACCCCGGGCGCCAAGGCGTCGCGGGAATGAAGTTGTTTGCGCTGTTAGTGCGACCTTGCCAGGCAGAACGCCACGACCTGTTCGAGCGCGGTCTTCATCGGTGACGACGGAAACAGCGCCAGCGCATCGACGGCCATGGCGCCGTAATGCTGGGCGCGGTTGATGGTGTCTTCCAGCGCGCGGTGCTTGGTCATCAGGCCGATGGCGTGATCGAGATCGCCGTCCTCGATCTCGCCGCGCTCCAGCGCCTTGATCCAGAACGCGCGCTCGGCGTCATTGCCGCGGCGGAACGCCAGCACCACCGGCAGTGTGATCTTGCCCTCGCGGAAATCGTCGCCGACATTCTTGCCGAGCTTGGCGGCCTTGCCGCCGTAGTCGAGCACGTCATCGACCAGCTGGAAGGCGATGCCGAGATTCATGCCCACCGAGCGGCAGGCGGTCTGTTCGGCCTTCGGGCGGTTGGCGATCACCGGGCCGACCTCGCAGGCGGCGGCGAACAGCTCGGCGGTCTTGCCGCGGATCACGGCGAGATATTCGTCTTCGGTGGTGGCGGTATTTTTAGCGGCGGCGAGCTGCATCACCTCGCCCTCGGCGATGGTGGCGGCGGCCGACGACAGGATGTCGAGCGCGCGCAGCGAGCCGACCTCGACCATCATCCGGAATGCCTGGCCGAGCAGGAAGTCGCCGACCAGCACGCTGGCCTCGTTGCCCCACAACATCCGCGCGGACAATTTGCCGCGGCGCAATTCGCTCTGATCGACCACGTCGTCATGCAGCAGGGTGGCGGTATGCATGAATTCGACGGAGGCGGCGAGCTTGATATGGCCTTCGCCGCTGTAGCCGGTGAGGTTCGCCATTGCCAGCGTCAGCATTGGCCGCAGCCGCTTGCCGCCCGACGAGATCAGGTGGTTGGCGACCTCCGGGATCATGGTGACTTCCGAGCCGGTGCGCGACAGGATGGTCGCGTTGACGCGCTCCATATCGGCCGCGACAAGGCCCACCAGTTGATCTATCGATGCTGTCGAGTGGCTCTCGAAGGGAACAATCACCGCCACGCTTAAGTCTCCGATTGCGAGAGCGTCTTCAGGGGACCACGAACCGGTCCGCACGAGGATGCGCTTATGTCCAGATAGGGCGAATTCACGTTGAAAACAGATGCCCCCATCTGCTGAACTGACCCATGAATTGTCTTGGGCCGCACAATAGAAACTGCCGGCGGACGCGGCAAGGGCGTCAGATCGTTGACTCCCTCCAATGATAAGCCCGGCAACAGACACAGGAGCGGCCTTAAGTGCGCGAATTGCTGCGGACCAACGATGTGGTGCTGGTGTCGGCGGTGGGAGCATTGCTCGACGGCGCCAACATCCATCACCTGGTGCTGGACCAGAACATGAGCATCATTGAAGGCTCGCTGGGCGTGCTTCCGCGCCGGATTCTGGTGCATGAGGACGACAACGCCGAAGCGCGGCAGGTGCTGACCGACGCCGGCCTCGCCCATGAGCTGCGGGCCAATGACTGAGGCGATCGAGACCACCGACGACGCCTTCCTTGGCGGGCAATTGCGGCTGCGGCAACCAACATCCGGTCACCGCGCCGGGCACGATGCGATATTGCTCGCGGCAGCGACGTCGGCGCAATCAGGCGACAGGGTGGTAGATTTTGGGTCCGGCGTCGGCACGGCGGGGCTGGCGGTCGCCCGGCGCGTTGCCGGTATTTCGCTGGTGCTGGTCGAGATCGATCCGCAGCTGGCAGGGCTGGCGCGCGACAATGCCGCCGCGAATGACCTGCAGGCCGATGTCGTCGTGATGGATATCGCTTCTGCCGCGGAAGCCTTCGTCGCGACGGGGCTGCCGCCGGACAGCGTCGACGCCGTGTTGATGAACCCCCCGTTCAACGATCCCGTCCGGCACCGTGCCTCGCCAGACAAGGTTCGCGAGGTCGCTCATGTGGCAACAGCGGCGACACTGGAGAGCTGGATTCATGCCGCGCGGCGGCTGCTGAAATCCGGCGGCGTGCTGACGTTGATCTGGCGGGCCGACGGAATTTCGGAGGTGCTGGCGGCGCTGGATCGCGGCTTCGGCAGCCTGGCGATCGTGCCGGTGTATGGCGATCCGGCACAGCCTGCGATCCGGATTCTGGTGCGTGCGGTGAAGGGCGGCCGGGCGCCTGCGGCGATTTGCGCAGGCCTGACGCTTCGGGATGCGGCGGGGGCGCCCGATCCCTACATACAGCAAGTGCTGTCGGGACAAGCCGCGCTGCCTTGGGCGTCGCTCTGATCGATCGGCGCAGTTTATTGGGGGAGCGTTTCGGAGCGCTTCTGCGGCGCAGACGTAAAATGAATCGCCGTCAGAAGGGTGCCCATAATCAGCATCAGCAGATAGATCTTCATGTCTTCTCCCGCTGTAGCGTTCGATCTTGTTATGGTCGCAACGCCAGAAGCGTCTCCGGGTTCAATGACACCCACGTGATAAAATACGGTTAATTTTGAGGAAATTTGCATGAGCGAATCCAGTCTGATGACGACATTGACGGAGCTGATCCCGACGCGGTTTCGGCGAAGCGCTGCGGTGGTGCCGGTGGTGCGGCTGTCCGGCGTGATCGGCGCAGTGACGCCGCTGCGGCCGGGGATGTCGCTGGCTGGTGTCGCCAAGGTGCTGGAGCGCGCCTTCGCCACCAAGAACGCCAAGGCGGTGGCGCTCGTGATCAATTCGCCGGGCGGCTCGCCGGTGCAGTCGCGCCAGATCTATCTGCGGATCAGGCAACTCGCCGCCGAGAAGAAGCTGCCGGTGCTGGTGTTCGTCGAGGACGTCGCGGCATCCGGCGGCTACATGATCGCCTGCGCCGGCGACGAGATTTTCGTCGATCCGTCCTCGATTGTCGGCTCGATCGGTGTGGTCGGCGGCACGTTCGGATTCCAGGAGCTGATCAAGAAGATCGGCGTCGAGCGGCGGCTCTATACCGCCGGCGTGCACAAGGCGATGCTGGACCCGTTCCTGCCGGAAAACCCCGAGGATGTGGCGCGGGTCAAAGCCCTGCAACGGGAGATCCACGCCATCTTCATCGGCCTGGTGAAGGGCAGCCGCGGCGCCAAGCTGAAAGGTGCCGAGGACGTGCTGTTCTCCGGGGAATACTGGGCCGGCGAGACCTCTGTCGCGCTCGGCCTCAGCGATGCCATCGGCGATCTCCGCACCGTGCTGCGCGGCCGCTATGGCGACAAGGTGCTGACTCCGGTGATTTCGCCGCCGACCGGCATGATTTCGAGCCTGCTCGGCCGCAAATCCGCCGGTGCGGGGACGCAAATCTCAACGGACGGCTTGTCCGGCCTGCCGGAGCAGCTGATTTCGGCGCTGGAAACCCGGGCGATCTGGGCCAAATACGGCTTTTGAGGGGTTGGCAGCCGCGCCATTTGGTCCCGCAAAAGCCGATTGCGGGACGCCTTGGCTTGCGCGACACTGGCGGCAGGGGGTTAGTTATGACCGACAAGGATCGAGCAATGCCGCCGCTGGTTGCACTTGCAGGCGCTCTCGGGAGCGCCGCCATCGTCCGCTGGGCCTACCGGACCGCGAAACGGATCAATCAGGAACTGGAAGAGGCGCGTCTGGCGCGGGTCACCGAGCGGGCCGACTCCGCCGAAATACGCACGCTGCGGCGGGATCCCGCCACCGGGGCGTACCGCCCGGGCTGACCGGCTTCCTGAACCAAAAGACCGCCCGAATGTTTGCGCCGGCCTCAGGATGGGGCACCATCCTTGAAACCGGCGAGCAAACTTTGGCATTCCAGATTTGGAGGTCCAGATTTGGAGATCGTGGTCTTATCCAGTCGTGATAAAACGCAAATCCTAACGTTGCACGGACCGGCGCAGCGCCTCGCGTGCCATGGTTAGCGCCGGGTTACCGCAAGCCGGACTATCGCCCGGCGCGGACCCGCATTGCCTTGATTCCCCGGGGCCCCGCCGATACGGTCCCGCGCGCCCCTGATCCCCCGAATCCCAGATTGCGACCCAGAACGTGACTGCAGACTCCTTGCCTCCGCACATGCGCCCGGAACGTTCGTTCCAGGGCTTTATCCTCGCTCTCCAGCGCTTCTGGGCCGATCAGGGCTGCGTGATCCTGCAGCCCTATGACATGGAGATGGGCGCGGGCACGTTTCATCCGGCAACCACACTGCGCGCGCTCGGGCCGAAGCCGTGGAAAGCGGCCTATGTGCAGCCGTCGCGGCGGCCGAAGGATGGCCGCTATGGCCAGAACCCGAACCGGCTGCAGCATTATTATCAGTTTCAGGTGATCATCAAACCGTCGCCGCCGGACCTTCAGGATCTGTATCTGAAGTCGCTGGCAGCGATCGGTATCGATTCAAGCCTGCATGACGTGCGCTTCGTCGAGGACGACTGGGAGAGCCCGACTTTGGGCGCCTGGGGGCTCGGCTGGGAATGCTGGTGCGACGGCATGGAAGTCAGCCAGTTCACCTACTTTCAGCAGGTCGCGGGCGTCGAATGTTCGCCGGTCGCCGGCGAACTCACTTACGGCCTCGAGCGCCTCGCCATGTATGTGCAGGGCGTCGACCGCGTCTACGATCTCAACTTCAACGGCCGCGAAGGCGCCGAGAAGGTGACCTATGGCGACGTCTTCCTGCAGGCCGAGCAGGAATATTCGCGGCACAATTTCGAGCACTCCGACGCCGACATGCTGTTCAAGCAGTTCACGATGGCGGAAGAGGCCTGCAGGAAATATCTCGACGCCGGCTGGAAAGACAATAAGCGCGAGGCGCACCTGATGGCGCTGCCGGCCTATGACCAGTGCATCAAGGCCAGCCACGTCTTCAACCTGCTCGACGCCCGCGGTGTGATCTCGGTCACCGAACGGCAGAGCTACATCGGCCGCGTCCGCGACCTCGCCAAGGCCTGCGGCGAAGCGTGGATGAGGACAGAAGCGGGAGGTGCGAATTCTTCACCCTCCCTGCGCGGGGAGAGCCTGTAATGCCCGATCTCCTGCTCGAACTGTTCTCCGAAGAAATTCCCGCGCGGATGCAGGCGAAGGCGGCGGAAGACCTGCGCCGCATGGTGACCGATAAGCTCGTCGCCGAAGGCCTGGTCTATGAAGGCGCAAAGGCTTTTGCGACGCCGCGGCGGCTGACGCTGACGGTGCACGGGATTCCCGCACGCCAATCCGACCTCAAGCAGGAGCGCAAGGGCCCGCGCGTCGGCGGCGCGGAGGCGGCGATCCAGGGCTTTCTGAAAGCCACCGGCCTCGCCTCGCTCGACGAAGCCAAGATCCAGCGCGACCCCAAGGGCGATTTCTACATCGCGCTGACGGAGAAGCCCGGCAAGCCGACGCTCGACGTGCTCGCCGAGATCCTGCCGCTGATCATCCGCACCTTCCCCTGGCCGAAATCGATGCGCTGGGGCGAGCGCTCGGCCAAGCCGACGTCGCTGCAATGGGTGCGTCCGCTGCATTCCATCGTCGCGACCTTCGGCCTCGAGACCGAAGAGCCCGAGGTGGTGCCGTTCGAGCTCAACGGTATCACCTCCGGCCAGACCACGTACGGTCATCGCTTCCTCGCGCCTGCGGCGATCCCGGTGCGCCGCTTCGAGGATTACGAAGCAAAACTGCAGGCGGCGAAAGTCGTGCTCGATCCCGCCCGCCGCAAGGACATCATCCTCGCCGATGCCAAGGAGCTGGCCTTCGCGCAGGGCTTTGAGCTGGTCGAGGATCCCGTGCTGCTCGACGAGGTCTCCGGCCTGGTCGAATGGCCGGTCGTGCTGATGGGCTCGTTCGACGCTGAATTTTTGTCGATCCCCGGCGAGGTGATCCGCGCCACCATCCGCAACAACCAGAAGTGCTTTGTCGTCAGCGATCCCAAAACCGGCAAGCTGACCAACAAGTTCATCCTCACCGCCAACATCGAGGCGAGCGATGGCGGTCTTGCAATCGTCGCCGGCAACGAGCGCGTCATCCGCGCGCGTCTGTCGGATGCAAAGTTCTTCTACGAGACCGATCTGAAGACGAAGCTGGAAGACCGGCTGCCGAAATTCGAGAACATCGTGTTTCACGAAAAGCTCGGCACCCAGGCCGAGCGCATCGCGCGCATCGTGCGCTTGGCCGCCGAGATCGCACCACTGGTCGGCGCCGATGTCGAGAAAACCAAACGCGCGGCGCGGCTGGCGAAGGCCGATCTGGTCACCGAAGTGGTCGGCGAATTTCCCGAGCTACAAGGCCTGATGGGCAAGTATTATGCGTTGGCGCAGGGCGAAGACGCGAGTGTCGCCGCGGCGTCTGAAGACCACTACAAGCCACAAGGCCCTGCGGATCGCGTGCCGACGGATCCGGTGAGCATTGCCGTGGCGCTGGCGGACAAGATCGATACGCTGGTCGGGTTCTGGGCGATTGATGAGAAGCCGACGGGGAGCAAGGACCCGTTTGCGCTGCGCAGAGCGGCGCTCGGGGTGATCCGGCTGGTGGTTGATAACGGCCTGCGGCTGAATTTGAGGACCGTCGCGGCTTCGCACGCGGCCGTCATGGCCGGGTATGACGACAGCAAGCCTGTCGATCTCCTCGCGTTCTTCGCTGATCGCTTAAAGGGCCAGCTGCGCGATCAAGGTTCACGCCACGATCTCGTCGATGCGGTGTTCTCGCTCGGCGGTCAGGATGACCTCCTGATGATCGTCCGTCGCGTCGAGGCACTCGCAAAATTCCTCGACACCGACGACGGCAAGAATCTGCGCGCCGGCGTCAAGCGGGCGTCGAACATTCTCGCCATCGAGGAGAAGAAGGACAAGCGCGCCTATGACGGCGCGCCGGATGCCGCGCTGTTCAAGCTCGATGAAGAGAAGGCATTGGCCAAGGCGATGGCTCAGGTCGGTCCGGAAGCCAGCGCGGCGGTCGCGAAGGAAGATTTCGCCGGCGCCATGACCGCGATGGCCAAGCTGCGGCCGGCGGTCGATGCGTTCTTTGACGAGGTGAAAGTCAATGACGACGACGCAGCCGTCCGCGAAAATCGCCTGAAGCTGCTGAACGAAATCCGCGCGGCGACGCGCGCGGTGGCGGATTTCTCGAAGATCCAGGATTAAAGCCTTTATCAGGTTGAACTCAGTCGTTCGCTTTCGTCATTCCGGGATTTGCCATAACCGGCTTTTGCCGGTTGTGGCGAAGACCCGGAATCCCGAAGTGTTCAGCCACGTCGAGATTCCGGGTTCGCGCGCGCAAAGATGCGCACGCGCCCCGGAATGACGAGATGGTGGCCACCTGCCAAGCACCACGGATGCACCATGACGGATCACATTTTACTTCTCATTAACCACAGCTTGAAATGGTCCTGTCTCGTAACGGTTTCTTAACCGTCGCTTCAAGCGTGGACAGGACTGCCCATGACCTCGGTCAATACCGGCCTCAATCCCTACGCCAATTATGGATCGGCCTATGCTCGCGCGGCGGCGGCGCAGCCGTCGCTGGCGAATGCGCTCGCCAGCAATGACAGCGCGTCGTCGTCGTCATCGGACGCGGCGACCAACCTGACGCTGTCGGACGCTGCGCGGGCGCAGCTCGCCAGTTCATCCGCCGTGAAAGACTTCTCAACGGTCACCGCCGATGCGCGAACCGCGCTCGACGGCCTCTACGCCGCCGCGAGGTCACTGGACCCGTCGGCGATGACGGCAAGCCGACGGTCGATCTGTCGTCGATCGACCGGCGTTCGCTGTTCGCGATGGCCACCAACAATGGCGGCAAGTTCACCGCCGCAGAGCAGGGTGTTGCGAGCACCGAACTCACCAACCGCTTCAACAACGCCCTGGCGCCGGCGACATCCACCGCGCAACTGACCGGCGATTTCAGCGGAATTTACAAGGCGGCCCTGACCTATCTCGATGGCGCCAGCGGCGAGGAAAAGGCCACGGCATCATGGGCGGCGCAGCGCGCTGCGGTGGTCAAGGGCGTTCAGGCCACGCAGCAGGATCCGGCCACCGCACCATCCGGAATTGCCAACGACCCGGTCGCCGCCTATCTCGCGCAGGATTCATCCGGCGCTACCACGCCGACGCAGAGTTTTTCCAGCGTCGCCAAGGCGGCGCGCGCAGCGCTCGATACGCAGGCCAGCGCCGCTACGGCCAACGGCAAGGAACTGGTGTTCGATGCCGGCCGCAAGACCGGTCAACTCGCCGACTTGTCGGCCATCGACAATCGCTCGCTCTCGGCCATTTCGATGAATCAGGATGGACTGTTTTCAAGTCAGGAGACCTTCGCGGCCAAGCAGGAACTGAATTCCCGCAACCGCGCCAGCATCCTTGAGGCCCTGAAGCAGAGCCAGAGCAGCGGCGATCCCACCCAACTCAGCCTCGGCATTCTCAACACCTATTCGGCAATGAGCGACGAAGAGCGGCAGGCGTCGAACTGGACGCCTGCATTCCGCGACAACGCCGTACAGAGCTACAAAACCACGACGTCGCTGCTGTCGATGCTGAAGAATTCATAGAAAACCCCGTCCGGCCGGGGGAAGTCCGGACGGGGCTTCTTCATTCAGTCGCATGGCTGCGCCTGAACGGGCCGAATCTTCGGTTAATCGATCACCTGAACGATCCGGCGCGAGCGCGGTTCGACCAGCACGGTCTGCCCGTTGACGACCGTGTAGCGATAAGGCGTTGAGCCGTAGGTTTGCGGCACGTCATAATAGGTCACGCCGACGTCGGGTAAGGTGCCGCCGACGATGACGCGTCCTGGCACGGTGTAGGTTGGCACGCGTTCGCGGACCACGTATTCCCGAAACGCCGGGCGCTGTTCAACGGTGATGCCTTCGGCATCGACCTCGTTGACGATCACCGGTGCGCGGCCAACGCCGATGGTCGTTTCACTCTGCGCCTGCGCCGCCAATGGAGCGCTCAGGGCGCCTGCGAATGCGGCGATCGCAAATAGCTTGTTTCGCATGGTCATCTCCTTCGAGAATGCGCCCCGGCTTGCACCGGGTTGCCTGCTGTCCAGCCGACCTCCCAATGCATCGCATCTGCGATCGTTCCTGTATTTTTCGTCCCGCCGTGCTGCAATTTGATGCATTGCACGCATCGAAATGGGAACCCATCGGGCCCGCGTGCGTCTGTATCGTGGGAACCCGCTCGCAAGGTAAAACCCTGGCAGCGATTCGCCATTCCCCCAGATCCCCAAGCGGAGATATTGCATGGTCCTCACGGCAGCCCACATCCAGCCGATCGTTGCCCTTATTGCGGGCATCCTCATCCTCCTGATGCCGCGGCTGCTCAATTTGATCGTCGCGATCTACCTTATTTTCGTCGGTCTGGCCGGCCTTGGCGTGCTTCGCATGCTGCACATCTCATAACCGCCTAAAATCCCCCGCAGCTTGCGCCAGGCCGCCAAAACGTGGTGTAAGGCGGCAACTTTTCTGTCGTTTCCTCTCGCGGATTGATTGTAAACCATGGCCAAAACCGCATCGAAGACCAAAAAAGCCTCTGCGAAGTCGAAGCCAGCCGCCCTTGCCCGGGCCAAGGCCGCCCCGCCAGCCAACGCTCGCAAGGCGCTGAAGAAGGCGCAAGCGAAACCCGTAGCCAAGGCCAAGCCCGCGGCAAAGGCGAAGCCTGTCGCCAAGGTGGCCGCAAAGGCGGTGGCCAAGAAGCTGGCGCCGAAGAAGACGGTGGTCAGCAAAGTGGCCGCCAAGCCGGTCAATGATGTGATCAAGGCCGGCAAGTGGGTCTACAGCTTTGGCGACGGCAAGGCCGAAGGCAAAGCGGGCCTGCGCGATTTGCTCGGCGGCAAGGGCGCGAACCTCGCCGAAATGGCCAATCTCGGCCTGCCGGTGCCTCCCGGTTTCACGATTCCGACCTCGGTCTGCACCTACTTCTACGCCCACGGCAAAACCTATCCCAAGGATCTGCAGTCCCAGGTCGAGAAGGCGCTGGCCATGGTCGGCAAGATCACCGGCAAGGGCTTTGGCGATCCGAAGAATCCGCTGCTGGTCTCGGTGCGCTCCGGCGCCCGCGCCTCGATGCCGGGCATGATGGACACCGTGCTCAACCTCGGCCTCAACGACACCACCGTGGAAGCGCTGGCGGAGTTGTCCGGCGACAAGCGCTTCGCCTATGACAGCTATCGCCGCTTCATCACGATGTATTCCGACGTGGTGCTCGGCTTCGAGCATCATCACTTCGAGGACATTCTCGACACCTACAAGGACAGCAAGGGCTACTCGCTCGACACCGATCTCGACGGTGACGACTGGGTTACGCTGGTTGCCAAGTACAAGGACGCCGTTGCGCGCGAAACCGGCCAGGACTTCCCGCAGGATCCGCATGCCCAGCTGTGGGGCGCGGTCGGCGCGGTGTTCTCATCCTGGATGAACGCCCGCGCGGTGACCTATCGCCGCCTGCACGACATTCCGGAATCCTGGGGCACTGCGGTCAGCGTGCAGGCCATGGTGTTCGGCAATATGGGCGAGACCTCGGCCACCGGCGTTGCGTTCACGCGCAATCCCTCCACCGGCGAGAGCAAGCTGTACGGCGAATTCCTGATCAACGCGCAGGGCGAAGACGTGGTGGCGGGCATCCGCACGCCGCAGGACATCACCGAAGACGCGCGCAAGGAATCCGGCTCTGACAAGGCCTCGATGGAAGCCGCGATGCCGGAGGCGTTCCGTGAACTGACGCGGATCTACACGCAGCTGGAAAAGCACTACCGCGATATGCAGGACATGGAGTTCACGGTCGAGCAGGGCCGGCTCTGGATGCTGCAGACCCGCAATGGCAAGCGCACCGCAAAGGCCTCGATCCGCATTGCGGTCGAACTCGCCAATGAAGGCGTGATCTCGCAGAAGGACGCAGTGTCGCGGATCGATCCGACATCGCTGGATCAGCTGCTGCACCCGACCATCGATCCATCCGCCAATCGCGACGTCATCGCCACCGGCCTGCCGGCATCGCCAGGTGCGGCGTCGGGCGAGATCGTGTTCTCCTCGGACGAAGCCGCGAAGCTGCAGGCCGATGGCCGCAACGTCATTCTGGTGCGCATCGAGACCAGCCCGGAAGACATTCACGGCATGCACGCCGCGGAAGGCATTCTCACCACGCGCGGCGGCATGACCTCGCATGCGGCGGTGGTGGCGCGCGGCATGGGCAAACCCTGCGTTTCCGGTTGCGGCACCATTCGCGTCGATTACGGCCGTGGTACCATGTCGATTGGCAATCGCACCTTCAAGGCGGGCGACGTCATCACCATCGATGGCTCGATTGGCCATGTGCTGGCCGGCCGCATGCCGATGATCGAGCCGGAACTATCCGGCGAATTCAACACCCTGATGGGCTGGGCCGACAAGGTTCGAAAGCTCAAGGTCCGCGTCAACGGCGATACGCCGGACGATGCGCGTACCGCGATCAAGTTCGGCGCCGAAGGCATCGGCCTGTGCCGCACCGAGCACATGTTCTTCGAGGAAACCCGCATCCGCACCGTGCGCGAGATGATTCTGGCGGAAGACGAGCAGGCGCGCCGCGCCGCGCTCGCCAAGCTGTTGCCGATGCAGCGCGCCGATTTCGTCGAACTGTTCGAGATCATGAAGGGGCTTCCGGTCACCATTCGGTTGCTCGACCCGCCGCTGCATGAATTCCTGCCGCACACCCAGGCCGAGGTCGAGGAAGTCGCGCGCTCGATGAATACCGATCCGCGCAAGCTGGCCGATCGCGCCCGCGATCTCGCCGAGTTCAACCCGATGCTCGGCTTCCGCGGCTGCCGTCTGGCGATCGCCTATCCGGAGATCGCCGAGATGCAGGCGCGCGCGCTGTTCGAAGCCGCGGTTGAAGCCGGCAAGCGCACCGGCGAACTGGTCGGGCTCGAAGTGATGGTGCCGCTGATCGCCACCAAGATGGAATTCGATCTGATCAAGGCCCGGATCGATGTCACCGCGGCTTCGGTGATCAAGGAGACCGGCGGCAAGCTGAAGTATCAGGTCGGCACCATGATCGAATTGCCGCGCGCCTGCCTGATGGCCGGCGAGATCGCCGAGACCGCGGAGTTCTTCTCGTTCGGCACCAACGATCTGACGCAGACCACCTTCGGCATCAGCCGCGACGATGCCGCGAGCTTCCTCGGCACCTACATCGCCAAGGGCATCCTTGCCGTGGATCCATTCATCTCGGTCGATCGCAACGGCGTCGGCGAACTGGTGAAGATCGGCGTCGCGCGCGGCCGCAAGACCCGCCCGGGTATCAAGGTCGGCATCTGCGGCGAGCATGGCGGCGATCCCGCCTCGGTGGCATTCTGCCACGAGATCGGTCTCGATTACGTGTCCTGCTCACCGTACCGCGTGCCGATCGCCCGTCTTGCTGCAGCGCAAGCGGCGCTCGGCAAGGAGATTTCCAGCCAGGCGTGAGTGCAGGCTGAAGTTTCGATTTCGAAATTGTAGTTACGCAGAATGGCCGGGGATTTCCCCGGCCATTTTTTGTATCGTACTGGTTCTCGCCACCGTCCTGAGGTGCGAGGGCACCACTCCGCTGCGTGTGCGTATTCGAAGTGGAATTCGGGAACTTTCGCTGTCGCCAAAAATCCGTTCATCATTTTTGTTGACGCGATGTTTACCACTTTGATGGAGCCGCGGTTTACCAAGCTTTTCGATTGGCCTTCGCAAACGCAAACGTCGCTTGCCTGTGACACGCCTGCATCGCCGATTAACTCCCTCGCAACTTTGATTCAGTACTAACGAAACAGATCGAATTGTACGGAAATGTGCGGGCCGATCGAGTTTGTGTAAGCGTTGCGTAGGCGTATCATGTCAGTAATGCGTAACCGGCCGAACGGCGCGCGTGGTGCGTCTTTCGGCCTCGGTCTTTGCATTTTCGCATTGATCCCGACAGAGATTGGCTACCAGGATATCGCTTCGTTGCTGGCTCGCCAGCCGGGCGTCGCCGAGCGCTGGCAGAAGCGCGTGGTCGCCTCCGCGGTCAGTTCGATCCAGGTCGCGACCTTCAGTTTTGCCCGCCCGATCGGAACCTCGTCGCGCAATCCGACCTTGCAACTCGCCAGTTTCGATAGTTCCGACAGCGATATTACCGGCGCGCTGACGCGAAATCCGTTCGCGCAGGCGCCGCGCCGCTATGAAGCCGCCGACTTTCCGAAAGTGGATCGCACGTTGAAGGGCGATCGCCTCGCCACACGCTCACCGGAAGCCCCGGCCCCCGATGAGGCGCCGGCGAAAGAAGATTCATTCGACTCCAATGCCTCGGTGATGGGTGCGAAAACCGCTGACGCGCAGCCTTCGCAAGAGACCGCGCCACTCGATCCCGAACTCGTGGAAGCGCTGCAG
This sequence comes from Nitrobacteraceae bacterium AZCC 2146, assembly GCA_036924855.1. Taxonomy (NCBI): domain Bacteria; kingdom Pseudomonadati; phylum Pseudomonadota; class Alphaproteobacteria; order Hyphomicrobiales; family Nitrobacteraceae; species Nitrobacteraceae bacterium AZCC 2146. The sequence goes on along the minus strand of JBAGRP010000001.1, from coordinate 3,079,791 downwards.
GCGCCGCCGCTCGCGCAATACGACGCATCGCTGTCGCTGGAAATCCAGCCGCTCAACGATCCCAAGGCCGCGCCCGAAACTGCCGTCATCGCAATCGAGCCGGCGCCGTCGAAGGATGGTTTTTCGGTCAAGACCGCGAGCCTGTTCTTCGGCAGTTCGTCGCTCGGAGCGTCCAGCGAGACCATGGAGCGTTGGCAACCCGGCGAAGAGCCGATGATCGTGATGCCCGGCGTAACGCCTGATCCCGATCTGAAGACAATGTCGCCGTTGCCGGCGATATCGGCCGATCCGGTCAAGGGCGGAGAGAGCACCGCCGGCAAGGGCGAGGTCAACAGCACCACTCACGTCAAGACGCCGGCCGAGCGTCTCGGCCTGCTCGACGAGAAAGTCCGCGCCAAGCAGGAGAAGTGCCTGACGGATGCGATCTATTTTGAAGCGCGCGGCGAAGCGGTGCGCGGCCAGATGGCGGTGGCACAGGTGGTGATGAACCGGGTGTTCTCCGGCTTCTATCCGACGACAGTGTGCGGCGTCGTCTATCAGAATTCGCATCGCCATCTGGCGTGCCAGTTCACCTTCGCCTGCGACGGCATTCGCGATGTCGTCAAGGAACCGGATATGTGGGAACGCGCGCGCAAGATCGCGAAGGCGACACTGGACGGCCGGCTGTGGCTGCCGGAAGTCGCGAAGTCCACGCACTACCATGCCTATTGGGTGCATCCGTCGTGGGTGCATGAGATGAAGAAGATGTACCGCACCGGCGTGCATACGTTCTACCGGCCACGGGCGTGGGGCGACGGCAGCGACGCGCCGAGCTGGGGCACGACGGCGCAGACCGCGGAAATTTCCGCGAAGCTGGCCGCGGTCAAGCCGTAACGGCGCGCCAAATCCCTTGCGGCAAATCTGAGGCAGGACTTGCGGCAAACCTGTGGCACCGCTCGTGCCGGGTGTGGCAGCCCAAATTCCCCGGCGAGCCGCTGCCGAATTTGCATCGCTGCCTTGCAGCGGGCGATATTTTCATCCAGCCGGTTGGGATTTGCATGCAAATGCATTAACCTGCCCCCGTTCCGGTCGGGAGCGGCGAGCGACTCGCTGTGATCGGGGCGCGGACCCAATTTTTTGACATCTGATTTAAGGGCGGGAAACGGCATGGCGGCAATCGAAAGCGTTTCGCGCCCGGCGGGTTTTGGTTGGCGGACGCCGCTGGTGATCGTGATCTGCGGATCGCTGATCGGCATGCTGACCTTCGGCCCGCGTTCCAGCGTCGGCTTCTTCATGCAGCCGATGAGCCAGCAATTCACCTGGGGCCGCGATGTCTTCGCGCTCGCCTTCGCCGTGCAGAATTTGCTCTGGGGCATCGGGCAGCCGTTCGCCGGCGCGATCGCCGACAAGTTCGGCAGCGTGCGCGTGATCTGCGTCGGCGCTTTGCTCTATGCGATCGGCCTGCTGGTGATGCGCTATTCCAGCACGCCGCTTGAACTCAATCTCGGTGCCGGGTTGCTGATCGGCTTCGGCCTGTCTGGCTGCTCGTTCAACCTGGTGCTGTCGGCGTTCGGCAAGCTGATGCCGCCGGAGTGGCGCGGCATCGCGCTCGGCGCCGGCACCGCGGCGGGATCGTTCGGGCAATTCGTGTTCGCGCCGTTCACGGTAGCGATGATCGACAATGCCGGCTGGCAGCCAACGCTGACCGTGTTTGCCGTGCTGATGCTGCTGGTGATTCCGCTGTCGATGGCCCTGGCCACGCCGACCGCGGCGCCCGCCGATGTGCCCGTGGCGCAGCGGCAGTCGTTTAGGCATGCGCTGGCGGAAGCGTTCGGCCATCGCTCCTACGTCTTCCTGGTGCTCGGCTTCTTCACCTGCGGCTTCCAGCTCGCCTTCATCACCATGCATCTGCCGGCCTATCTGGTGGACCGGGGCATGCCGGCCTCTACCGGCGGCTGGGTGATCGCCGTCATCGGCCTGTTCAACATCGTCGGCTCGCTCAGCGTCGGCTATGCCTCGAACAAGTTTCCGAAGCGCTACATCCTGTCCTTCATCTATTTCACCCGCGCGATGGCGACGGTGGCCTTCATCCTGCTGCCGATGACGACGTTCTCGGCGCTGGCCTTCGGCGTGATCAGCGGCCTGACCTGGCTCTCCACGGTGCCGCCGACCTCGAGCCTGGTGGCGCTGATGTTCGGCACCCGCTGGCTGGCGACCCTGTATGGCTTCGCGTTCTTCAGCCATCAGGTCGGCGGATTCCTGGGCGCGCTGCTCGGCGGCATCGTCTACGAGAAATTCGGCTCCTACACGCCGGTGTGGTGGCTGTCGGTGCTGTTCGGCGTGCTTTCCGCGCTGATCAACCTGCCGATCGTCGAAGAGCCCGTCGCACGGCCGCTTGCGCAGCCGGCGTGATCTGTTCAACGTAAAATCAGAAAACAAAATTCAGGGAGTGACGTGTTGGGCATGTTCAAGGCGGTCCGGATCGACAAGGCGGAAAAAGGCACCACGGTAGCGCTGACCCAGTTCGACGAAGCCGAACTGATGGAGGGCGACGTCACCGTGCGGGTCGAGTGGTCCACGGTGAATTACAAGGACGGCCTCGCCGTTACCGGCAAGGCACCGGTGGTGCGGCGGTTTCCTATGATCGCCGGCATCGACCTTGCCGGCACCGTCGAGCAGTCGTCGCATCCGGACTGGAAGACCGGCGACAAGGTGATCTGCAACGGCTGGGGCATGGGGGAAACCCATCTCGGCGCCTATGCGGAGAAGGCGCGGGTCAAGAGCGACTGGCTGGTGCGGCTGCCCGAGGGCATGACCACGCGGGACGCGATGGCGATCGGCACCGCCGGCTATACCGCGATGCTGAGCGTGCTGGCGCTGGAGAAGCATGGGCTGACGCCGAAGGACGGCCCGGTGGTGGTCACCGGGGCGGCAGGAGGCGTCGGCTCGGTGGCGATCTCGCTGCTGTCGAAGCTCGGTTATCACGTCATCGCCTCCACGGGCCGGACCTCGGAGGAGGACTACCTCAAGGGCCTCGGCGCTTCCGAGATAATCGACCGCAACGAACTCTCCGGCCCGGCAAAACCGCTGGCGAAAGAGCGCTGGGCCGGCGGCATCGACAGCGTCGGTTCCACCACTTTGGCGAATCTGCTGTCGATGACGAAATACCGCGGTGCCATCGCCGCCTGCGGCCTCGCCGCCGGTATGGACCTGCCGTCCTCGGTGGCGCCGTTCATTTTGCGCGGCGTGTGTCTTCTCGGCATCGACTCCGTGATGTGCCCCATTGAGCTGCGCAAGCAGGCTTGGGCGCGGCTGGCGACCGACCTGGATTCGGCTAAACTTGCTGAAATCACTCACGAAATTAGTTTGGATGGAGTCATCGACGCCGGCGCCCGGGTGCTGGCGGGGCAGGTCCGCGGTCGAATCGTGGTAAAAATTCTCTAACGATGTTCAGACTTTACCAACCAACCTGCTCCAATGTTGCCACGGTTGGTATGGTAAGCAGCGGGTAAAGGCATCTGGCGGTCATCCGCGCTCAGTTGGTCGGAGTATCCTATGGTTGCGCGTTTTGTATTGGGAGCCGCTTTCGCAGCTTCGGTGGCGGTGCCTGCGATGGCTGGCTCGATGACGGCCGATGAGGCCCGCAAATTCGTCGCCGGCAAGGTGTTCTCTTTTACCTGTTTCGACGGCACCCGTGGCGCCGGCCGCGTATTCGATGATGGCGGGGCGGCGGGCGCGGTGCAGTTCTCCGGTTCCGGCCCGGCGCGCAACATGCGGCTGCCCGGTAATACGCTGCAGGTAAGGGGCCAGGCGATCTGCGCCTCGATCAAGGGCATCCCGTTCGAGCCCTGCTTCAACCTCAACAAGAATGACGAACGCAGCTTTCGTGGTTCCGTCTCCGGCATGGGCTTCGCCTATTGCGACTTCCATCACCAGGGCCGCGGTCAGATGCTGATGGCGCGTGCGATCTCGCGGCCGCGCTCGCTGCGCGCGCCGGAGCAGACCCGCTCCGCGGACGCGGCGGCGGCGAACACCGAAGTCGCCACCCGCGTCGCCACCCCGCGCGTCGAGATCGGCAAGATCGAATCGGTCAGCACCGGATCGATCAAGTCCGAAGCCGCGAAGTCCGATCCGGCGAAAGCCGAAGGCGCTTCCGAACTGCGCCGCTCGACGGATTGATTCCGAAACATTTCTGCATATGGGGCCGTCATCCTCCCCGGGATGGCGGCCTTCGCTTTTGTGTGCGCGCTACACCGGTGATCGACGCCGGTTCGCGCTTGCGTCGAGCCACGGTGGCAATACGCCTATTTAGTTTTGGATAATTGCTTTGTCATTAAGCAATTTTCGCCGATTATATCGCCTTGTGCGGCTTTGATGGTCTATGTATTCCACGATGGGGGACCGGATAGAGGACGCATGATGAATTCTGGAACGTTGTCGCGACGCTCGGTTGTTCGGGGTTTGGGCGCGGGAGCGGCGCTTGCGTCCGGCGTTCTCGGCAGCGGTGGTGCCTTTGCGCAGACCACCAAGTCCGGTGCGGGCGGCCTCGCGCCGCCATCGAACGGGTCGTTCCTGGTTCCAATCATCCGCAAGCTCGAACTCGACAAGAAGAACGGCCTCGACTTCGATATCAATCTCTACAGCGATCCCAGCATTCTCTATTCGGATCTGGCCTCCGGCCGCTCCAGCCATATCTTCGGCGCGATCTACAACTGCGCCAATTTCTATGTGCGCGGCGTGCCGGTCGAACTGCTGTTCACCATCTCGACTGCCAACCATGCCTTTGTTTCGAAGAACCCGGCCATCAAGACGGCCGCCGACCTGAAGGACAAGTCGGTCGCGGCGACGACAAGCTCCGGCTTCTACGGCATGGCGGTGCTGTTCCTGAAACAGAATGGACTCGATCCCCGCAAGAATCTCAATATCCTCAATTCACCGCCGTCGTCGGTGCAGACGCAGCTGTTGGCCGAGAAGGTCGATGCCGGCCTGCTGTTCGATCCCGCTTTGTCGAACATGCTGTCGCAGGGCTATCATCTGGTCGGCGACATGAACGCTGGCATCCGCCAGGAATTGAAGATGCAAGACGATGCCAACGTCTGGTATCTCGGCTGCTACGGACGCAAGGACTGGATCGACAGCGATCCCAAGCGCGTCGCGGCCACGTTGAAGATGTGGCAGGAGGCCGCCGCGTTCTACAACGGCAACGCGGCGGAAGCGGACAAGATCATTTCGGACTTCACCAAGGTGTCCGTCGAGGCCCTGGCGCTGAGCCGCAAGCTGCAGATCACGAAATTCCTGGTGGAGCCGGCCATCAGCGAGAAGAAGAATCTCGATGCGCTGTTCGCGGGCTTCAAGGAAGTCGGCTTCCTGACCGACGTACCGGACGCCGGCGTCTACTACCCCTGGACGAAATCTTGAGCGGGGTCGCCGACGACAGCGGGGCTCTCGACGATACGGCGATAGCGCACGTGCCTTCCGAGGCCGGTGCGAGCTTTCCGAACCAGCGCAGTGCGTTGTCGCGCACATTCAGGGCGATCCTTCCGTTTCTGGTAATCGCCGGGCTGTGGCAGACCGCGTCGTTTTTCAGCAAGCCCTATCTGTTCCCGGGTCTCGGCGCGATCGCGAAAAGTTTCTGGACGATCCTGACGACCTGGGACCTGATTTCCCAGGGGCTGGTGACGTGGGCGCGGCTGCTGTTCGCGGTGGCCGCTTCGCTGGTGATCGGCATTCCGATCGGGCTGGCGATGGGACTGTCGCCAACGGCAGATGAATTCCTCCGCCCGGTCGTCAAGTTCATCATGGGCGTTCCCGCGCTGAACTGGGTGATCATCGTCATCATCTGGTTCTCAACCACCGAACTGCGCATCGGCTTCGTGCTGATCGCTTTGTGCACGCCGGTGACCGTGTTCTGCATCTATGATGGCGTGCGCTCGATCGACCGCAAGCTGACCGACATGGTGCTGTCGTTCGGGGCCAATCCAATCCAGCATATCCGTCTGCTGCTGTGGCCTTATGTGCAGGCGTCCGCTTTCACCGCGGCCAAGCTCAATATCGGCAACGCCGTCCGTACCGTCATCGTTGCCGAACTTGTCGGTGCGCCGCTCGGCATCGGCAAGGAGCTCGATCTGGCGAAGAATGTTTTCGATATGCCGACGGTTCTGGCCTGGACGCTGTTCCTGGTGCTGATGGCCTTGATCATGACGCGAGGCATCGAATATGCCGAGCAGCGTGTGCTGCGCTGGCGCGGCGAGAGCCATGGGCGAGGCTGACATGGCATCCGATATCTTGAACACGTCGCCGAAACTCGTCGTCGATCGCGCCCGGAAGAGTTTTCGCCAGAACAACGGCTTTGAGACCACGGCGATCGCCGATCTCAGCTTCTCGGTGAAATCAGGCGAATATGTCGCCATCGTCGGGCCGACCGGTGCAGGAAAATCCGTGCTGCTGGATTGCCTGCTCGGGCTGAAGCATCTCGATGCCGGCCAGATCCGGATCGATGGCCTGCCGGTCGAGAATTTCGTCCGCGACAAGAAGGGGCATATCACCCGCATTTTCCAGGAAGATCGCCTGCTGCCATGGCTGTCGGCCACCGACAACGCGGCGTTCGGGCTGCAGATTCAGGGCGTCGCCGAGGCCGAGCGGCGTGAACGTGCCGCGACCTGGCTCGATGCGGTCGGGCTGTCGGCGTTCAAGGGAGCGCTGCCGCGCGAATTGTCCGGCGGCATGCGACAGCGCGTCAACATCGCGCGTGCGTTTGCGCCGAATCCGGAACTGGTGTTGCTGGACGAAGCCTTCAGCGCGCTGGACGACGTCACCGCGTCGCGGCTGCGGCAGGATTTCAAGACGCTGGCGCAATCGCAACGCACCACCTTCCTGATCGTCACCCACAGCATCGACGAAGCGATCTTCCTGGCGAACCGGATACTGGTGTTCGGCGCTCCGGCGCGGCTGATGGCGGAAATCACCGTGCCGCCGCAGGCTTTCGAGGATCGCGAACTGTCCGACCGCATCAAGACCGAAATCCGCTCTCTCATTGTTGCCGGCGCGCGTCGTCACTGACCCGGCACATGGCTAACCAACGTCGAGATAGAACATGATCGAAGATCGCGTATTGATTGCCGGCGCCGGCCCGGTTGGCCTCGTCGCGGCGGCGCAGCTGGTGAAGCAGGGCATTGCTGTCACCGTGCTGGAAGCTGGCAATGAACTCGGGTCGGAATCCCGGGCCTCGACATTTCATCCGCCGACCCTGGACATGCTGCACGAACTCGGCGTCGCGGATGATCTGATCGCGGAAGGCCTGAAGGCGCCGATGCTGCAATACCGCTCAAAGAAGGACGGCGTCATCGCACAGTTCGACTTCGGCGAGATAGCCGACAAGACCGGCCATCCCTACCGCGTGCAGAGCGAGCAGTTCAAGCTGACGCGCCTGCTGCTCGCAAAGCTTCGCGACGAGAACCTTTTCCGGATCGAATTCGGCGCCCGCGTTGAAGATGTGCAGCAGGACGACGACGGCGTCCGCGTTTCGGTGCGCGGCAACGACGCGCAAAGCGTTCGTACCGGCAAATGGCTGATCGGTGCCGACGGCGCGCGCAGCGAGGTGCGCCGTGCGCTCGGTGTCGAGTTCGAGGGATTTACCTGGCCCGAGCGCTTTCTGGTGCTGAGCACGCCGTTCGATTTCGATGCCGCGATTCCCGATCTGGTCTCAGTGAACTACGTCGCCGATCCCGATTGCTGGCAGTTCCTGCTGCGGATTCCCGGCATGTGGCGGGTGATGTTTCCGGTGCCGCAGGAGGTCAGCGACGAGGCTGCGACGTCGCCGGAGTTCGGGCAGGCGATGCTGTCGCGCGTGGTGGCCGGCGGCACATTCCATATCGCGCATACCACGCTGTACCGCGTGCATCAGCGCGTCGCGAAGCAGTTCCGCGTCGGCCGTTCGTTTCTGGTCGGCGATGCCGCGCATATCAACAATCCCCTCGGCGGCATGGGCATGAATGGCGGCATCCATGATTCCGTCAACCTGACGGCGCGGCTGGCCGACGTGCACCATGGCATGGCCCATGACAGCGACCTTGATCGCTACGACCTGCAACGCCGGCTGGTGACGCTGGAAAGCGTCCAGACCCAGACCATCCAGAACAAGCGCGATCTCGAAGCCAAGGACGAGGCAGATCAGGCCGCGTTCCGCGAGCGCCTGCGCGGCATCGCCGCCGATCCCGAGGCGCGTAGAACTTACCTGCAGCGAGTGTCGATGATCGCCAGCCTGAAGCGCGCCGGGGAACTCGGTTGAGAGCAGCGCGCCGTCATTGCGAGCTCAGGACAAAGTTGGCCTTGCCAACTTTGTCCTGAGCGAAGCAATCCAGAAGGCTGCAAGCGAAGACTGGATTGCCTCGTCGCAAGGGCTCCTCGCAATGACGAAGGAAGCCGACGTCGATTGGCGATCCACGCCTCCTTTACCTCGCATTCACGACGATCGTCGCCTCACCACACCGTGAAGCCGTCCTTCCCCTAAATCGATTGCAGCCTAATCGATAGTATCCTATCTAATCGGGCATGGCACTTACCCAATCCCTCATTCAGGCCGAACTCGGCCTCCTGGTCGCGCGGCTGGCCCGCGTCTGGCGGCGCAAGGCGGATCAGGCGCTGTCGGCGCATGGGTTGTCGGAGGCCACCGCGCATCCGCTGCTGATCCTGTCGCGCGGCGGCAAGCACGTCCGCCAGGGCGTGCTCGCCGACGAGATGGGCCTCGAAGGGCCCTCGGTGGTGCGGCTGATCGATCTGCTCGCGGCTGAAGGGCTAGTGGAGCGCCGCGAAGACCCGACCGACCGTCGCGCCAAGATGCTGCATCTCACCGCGCTCGGCGAAGCCAAGGCCGAGGAGATCAAGCGGGTGATGCGTCGCGTCCGTGCCGACCTGATGAAGGGCGTCAGCGCCGACGAGCTCGCCGTCACCTTCGAGGTGCTGCGCAAGATCGAGCTCTCCGCCATTCGTTCGCTCGAGACCGCCGAGGAGGCGGACGCGCTGTCATGACCTCCGTTCGCCCGCCCTTTCTGGTTCGTCACGCCGACATCATCTTCTCCCTGAAAACCTTCGCCGCCGCCGTGATGGCGCTTTTGATCGCGCTGGCGATGGATCTGCCGCGGCCGTACTGGGCGTTGGCGACGGTCTACATCGCCTCGCAGCCGCTGGCTGGCGCGACGCGTTCGAAAGCATTCTTCCGCGTCGCCGGCACGCTGATCGGCGCTGCTGCCAGCGTCGCGCTGGTGCCGAACCTGGTCAACGCGCCGGAATTGCTCAGCCTGGGCATCGCACTATGGGTCGGGCTTTGCCTGTATCTCTCGCTGCTCGACCGCACGCCGCGCGGCTACATGTTCATGCTGGCCGGCTACACTGTGGCGCTGATCGGGTTTCCATCGGTATCGGAGCCGGCGGCGATCTTCGACACCGTTCTGGCGCGCAGCGAGGAGATCATCCTGGGCATCCTCTGCGCCAGCATCGTTTCCACCATCGTACTGCCGCGCGGCGTCGGGCCCGCTGTCGCGTCGCGGGTCGACAGCTGGCTCGCCAGCGCCCGGAAGCTGAGCCAAAGCGTGCTCGCCGGCCATGGCGCCGACAAGGCGACGCGCGAGCAGCGGCTGCGCCTTGCCGCCGACGCCGTCGAGATCGACACGCTGTCGGATCATCTGGCCTATGACCGCACGGTCGATCGCGAGGCCGCGCGCTGGCTGCGCGCGCTGCGGCTGCGCATGCTGATGTTGCTGCCGCTGTTGTCCTCGATCGGCGACCGCATCGATGCGCTCGGCGCCGATGTGTGCGCGACCCAGCCAAAACTGATGAGCCTGGTTGACGATCTCTCGCGCTGGGTCGCCGGCGACGACACCGAGCGCGAGCCGCCGGATCAGCTGCGCGCCGCGATTGCCGCGCAGTTGCCGAAGCTGCACGCCGCTTCGTCGTGGGAGCAGATCATGGTGGTCAGCCTGCTGATGCGGATGCGCGAGCTGGTGGACATCTCGCAGGACTGCCGCGTGCTCAATCAAGCCATCGCTGCCGGAGGTCGTCCGCCCGGCGCGAAGCTGGCGTTTCATCCCGAAGCCGGTGTCGCGCCGGTGCGGCATGTGGACCATGGCATGGCGCTGTGGTCCGCCGCCGGTGCGGTGCTGGCGATCCTGCTGTGCTGCGCGTTCTGGATCGCAAGCGGCTGGGTCGACGGCGCCTCGGCGCCGATGATGGCGGCGGTCGGCTGTTCGTTCTTCGCGACGATGGATGATCCCGCGGTCGGCCTGCGCGGCTTCGCCAAATGGTCGCTGGTCAGCATGATCATCGTTGCCGCGTATCTGTTCGCGATCCTGCCGGGCATTACCAATATCGAAATGCTGCTGGTGGTGCTGGCGCCGGCGTTCCTGCTGTTCGGTTTTCTGATCGCGCGTCCGGCGACCTTCTTCATCGGCATGCTGCTGGCCGCCAACACGGCGAGCCTGATGGCCATCCAGTCGACCTATAGCGCCGATTTTTCTGCCTTTGCCAATTCCAGCATCGCCTTCTTCGTCGGCACCGAAATCTCGGCGCTCACCATCCTGCTGGCACGGTCCGTCGGCGCCGAGTGGAGCGTGCGCCGACTGATGCGCAAGGGCTGGACGGCGCTGGCGCTCGCCGCCGAACGGCGCGGTAATCGCGATCGCGCGGCCTTTGCCGGGCTGATGATCTACCGCATCGGGCTGCTGGCGCCGCGCCTCGCCGCGCTGCCGGATAGCGACTTGCGCAACGTCGACAATCTTCGCGAGTTGCGCGTCGGCCTCAATATCGTCGACCTGCGCCGCGCCCGCCACGGAATGTCGCCGCGCTCATTGCGGGCGATGGATGCGATGCTGGACGAACTCGCGGCGGATTTCCGCAGCTATGAGGGCGGTGCGATGCCGCCCGAGCTGCTGGCTGATATCGATCATGCGCTGGCCGAGGCCATGACCGAGACCGGCGACGAGGTGCGGGGCGATGCGCTGATCGGCCTGGTCGAGATTCGCCGCGGCCTGTTTCCGGAGGCGCCGGCCTACCAGCCGGAGGCGTCGGAGCGCTTACCGGGGAGTGTCGCGGCATGAGATACGAAATCGATCTGTTCGGCATCCTCGTGCCGGCGCTGCTGCTGTGGCTGGTCATCACCTACGTACTCGGTGCGCTGCTGCGTCCCTTGCTTGAACGCTCCGGCCTCTACCGCTTCGTCTGGCACCGCGCGCTGTTCGACCTCGCTTTGTACGTCTGCCTGCTGGGCGGCGTGGTCTATCTCTCCTCCGGATTGCTGTCATGAAAAACACTGTTTCGTTCGTTCGCCGTTTCGCCGTCACCGCGCTGGCGGTCGTCGCCGCGCTCGCCGTCGGCCGCTATCTGTGGGTCTATTACATGGACGCGCCATGGACCCGCGACGGCCGGGTGCGCGCCGACGTCGTCACCGTCGCGCCGGATGTCTCCGGCTTCGTCACCGAGATTCTGGTCAAGGACAATCAGAAGGTGAAACGCGGCGACGTGATCTTTCGGATCGATCGCGCACGCTTCGCGCTGGCGCTGCAGCAGGCAGAGGCGGTGGTCGCCGGCCGTCACGCCATGCTCGATCAGGCCGACGCCGACCTGAAACGCTACCGCGAGCTCACCGCCAACGTGGTCTCGCAGCAGAAGCTGGAGCAGGTGGTAGCCACACAGCTGCAGGCCAAGGCATCCTACGATCAGGGCATCGCCGACCGGGCGGTGGCACAGCTCAATCTCGATCGCAGCGAAGTACATGCGCCGGTCAATGGCAGCATTTCGAACATGGATCTGCGGCCGGGCACCTACGTGTCAGCCGGCAAGGGCATCATGGCGCTGGTCGATACCGACAGCCTGCATGTCGACGGCTATTTCGAGGAGACGAAGCTGCCGCGAATCCGCGTCGGCGACGCCGTCTCGGTTCACCTGATGGGCGATTCCGCGAAACTCACCGGCCATGTCGAGAGTATTGCCGCGGGCATCGAGGACCGCGACCGCGCCGAAGGCAGCAACCTGCTCGCCAACGTGACACCGACCTTCAGCTGGGTTCGTCTCGCCCAGCGCGTCCCGGTGCGCATCGCGCTCGACAACATCCCTGCCGGCGCGACGCTGGTGGCGGGACGCACCGCGACGGTGGAGATTTTGCCAGGCGATGGCACGAGCGTGGCGAAGCTGTTTTAGGGGAGGTGAGCCCCGCGATCAGTTCGACGCCGGCGCGGCGGTCGTAAAGCTGCGATCCACCGCCTTGCTGACATCGACCTGCTTCGGCAGGATCCCGTAGCGCGTGGCGCGGTCGGAGGCTTCCTGGAATTCCTTGATCACGCCGTCGTCGATGGCGATCGGCCGGTTGTCCTGCGCCTTGTAGGCGCGGGCCAGCACGTCCTCCGGCAGCTTGGTCAGTTCGGCAGTATTCCTGGCATACTCATCGACATGATCGCGCGCCCACAGGCGCGCCTTGTTGAGCCGTTGCAGCAGGTCCGCGATCGCTTCGCGCTTGGTGGCGATGGCCTGGTCGGAGGCGATGATGAAGGTGAGCGTCGGCGTCAGGCCCTTGCCGTCGGCGACGACGCGGGCGTTGTCCTTCAGCACCGCATAGGACACGTAGGGCTCCCACACCGCCCAGCCGTCGATCGAGCCGGCGACCAGAGCGATCTTGGCATCGACCGGGCCGAGCGCAGCGAAGGTCGCGTCAGTCGTTTTGTAGCCCGCCTTCTCCAGCGTGGCGTCGATCAGGAACTGGCCCCAGCCGCCGCGGGTGCCAGCGAGGCGCTTGCCCTTCAGGTCGGCCGCGGTCTTGATCGGGGAATCGTTGCGCACCAGGATCGCCTGCGTATCGGCATTGGCGCGGATGCCGCCGATGGTCTTGATCGGCGAGCCCGCCGCATAGATCGAGAGAAAGGCGAGGTCGCCGGTGTGGCCGACATCAAGCGCGCCGGCGTTCAGGGCTTCGAGGATCGGTGCGGCTGCGGGAAATTCCGACCACTGGATCTTATAGGGCAGGTCCTTGGCAAAGCCGGAAATCTCCAGCAGCGAACGGTTGCCGCCCTTCTGGTCGCCGACGCGCAGCGTCACGGGATCGGCGGCGAAGGCTGCCGTTGCGAGCGCGGCGCTGAAGGTGGCCGCGAGCAGCGTTGACGCAAAACGGCGCAGGCTTGCGCGCGGGGCGAGGCGAAGGGTGGTGGTCATGGACATTCTCTCTGCTGCGACTTGCAATTACGCAGCGTTTGCACGCTGCGATGGGTCACATCAAAGCTACGAACAAAGCCCCGCCAGTCAATGAAATGGCTAACTGAATAAGCATCCGGGCGAACAACGAACGTGTCGCGGTTGCGGGCAGCGTAGAAGTTTTGCGTTTTCTGTAGCCCGGATCTCGCTTCGCTCCATCCGGGCCACGGCTACTGTGCCTACTCCACCTTGCCGATCTTCTTCACCGCGGCAATCAGTCGGGCGCTGTCGGCTTCGACGAATTTGGCGAACGCCGGCGCGTCGAGATAGGCGACCGGGCTGCCGGCGGCCTCGAATGTCTTCGTCACTTCCGGCGCGGTCACCGCCTGTGCCATCGCCTCGCGCAAGCGCGTCATGATCGGTGCGGGCAGGGCCGACTGCGCGAACAGCCCGGCCCAGATGTAGAACTCGACATCCTTGTAGCCGAGCTCCTTGAAGGTCGGCAGATCGGGAAAGCTCGGCACCCGCTGCGCGCCCCAGTTCGCCAGCACCCGCATCTTGCCGTCGTCGACCTGCTGCTTCAGCGTGCCCGGCGCCGAGGCCAGCGCCTGCACGGTGCCTGATAGCAGCGCGGTCAGCGCCGGACCGGCGCCGCGAAACGGCACGTGCAGCAGCTTGATGCCGGCGCTCGACGCAAACATCTCCATCGCTACATGCAGCGTGCCGTAGGGACCGGACGAGCCATAGGGAATCTGGCCCGGCCGTTTCTTGGCGTCGTCGACAAAATCCTGCAGCGTTTTCCACGGTGCGGAAGCCGGCACCGCGAGCAGCGTGGGATCGGCGAGCACGCGCGCGATCGGCGCGAATTGCGACACCTCATAGGACACCGGGCGATCGAACAGCCGGTCCGCTTCCGGCAGCACCGCCAGCGACGACAGCGTCATCAGCAGCGTGTAGCCGTCCGGCTCGGCGCGCGCCGCCGCGGCGTTGCCGACCGAGCCGCCGCCACCGCCGGCGCGGTTGTCGACGATGACAGGCTTGCCGAGGATCCGTTCCAGCGCCAGCGCCACTGGTCGCGCCGCGAGATCGGCCTGGCCGCCGGCGGGGAACGGCACGATCATGGTGATGTTGCGCGACGGCCATGCGGCCTGGGCGAGCGCCTGAGATGTCAGTGTCTGCAGTGCACTCTGCGTCAGCGGCAGCGCCGCCACGGCTTTCAAGATATCGCGTCGATTCATCAGTCACGTCCCCCCATGATTTGTTTTTATGGATGCAGCCTAGCACTACTTTGGCAGATTTATTCACGCAGCTGCTTTTTTCCGATTTGTCTTCTGCAGTACGGGCATCGGTGAGGGCGTGGTTGAACGATGAGATCGACGATGGCTTGGCGTACGGCCGGCAGGCTCGGCTGAGGCGGTGGACCGTTGATTCTTTTTTTTCCGCCCCGCTTGTGCGAGACGGCGATGCTGGAGGAATGCGTAGGCGATCATGGTCATGAGCGCGTGACGATGGAGGCCTTGCCAGGATCTTCCCTCGAAGTGATCAAGCCCGAGTTCCTCTTTCAACTGCTGATGGGCCTGTTCGCAAATCCATCGGGCTTTGATCGTGGCAGCTAACGTGCGCAGCTTCGTCTTGGCCGGCAGATTGGCGAGATAATATTTCTTCTCTCCCGACGTCCTGTGTTCGCCGATGAGCCAGGCTTCGTCCCCCGGAAGATGCTGCTGGCCCATGTCCTTGATCCGCTGTGGTGGCCCATCGGCGATCCGCACGCGAACACCGGCGAAGCGAGCTTCCAGCCGACCCTTGGTACCGTTTCGCCAACTTACATTTTGCCACTTGGCATTGGCCAGCATCTCTTCGGCCGCCCTCGATAGGATATCCGGAATGTGCCGCTTGCGGGGACGGCCCCGACCGGCAACCGGCCAGATCAGTTTAACCCCGACCGGATACACCTTCAGGTGACGAGGGATCCCGACGGCCCAGGCCAGGCCGCGTGTCGTGAGCCCCTGACGGAACGGCGCGCTGAGGCCGTAACCGGCATCCGCCAGCACACAGCCGAAGCGCGTACCGGCTGCCATCACGCGATCGATCTCCGCCAAGGCGATCTCTGGCTTGGTCCGTGCTGCGCGGTGCTCGACTGGAACGCCCGCACGCTTCAAACGCACCGGGTTGCTCGTCCAACTCTCCGGAATGAAGAGACGTAATGCCACCATTACCGGCACTTCACCCCGCGCAAGCGTCAGCGACACCAATGTTTGGCAATTGGCCGTCTTGCCGAGAGACGAGGCATATTGCGGAGCGACACCAACCGAACGATCGCCCTTCTTCGGCATCGCTGTGTCGTCGATGACCAGCACTGCATCTTTGCCGCCGACGAGGCGATCGGCCTGAACAAGCAATTCTGACTCCAATGGCGCTGCATCCCAGACGCCATCAGCGATGAAATGGTGCAACTGATCATAGTCGTTCGGTGCCAGCCGCGCCGCCATCGGCTGGACGCTCTTGCGATCGCCCGGTCCAATCAGTCCCGAAACATACAGCGGACACATCCGCCGCCGGGCCTTGTGACCTAAGCGATCCAGGAATGGTTTGAGCCAGCGTCCAAGCTCGTCTTCCCACTTCGACCTCGTGTCCACCATGATCGGCCCTCCAAAAGCCGACCACCTATGAATCATTGAAAATCTGATTCGGGAATCCAGTTGCGCCCATCAATCGCAAAAATCTGCCAAAGTAGTGCTAGAGCGTAGTACCTCGATCAGGAACAGCGCATCTGTCTTTCAATCGAAGAAATTCGGTGCGCGCGGCATCAGCGCGCTCGCACTAGCTGGTCTGCTGAATTTATTCCGGAGGTATTGGGTTCGGTCTCAGGAGCACTCTTTCGCCCCAGAATAGCCGCGGCCGTCGGCCAGGCTCCGTTCCGGAATAGCCTGTTCCGTAGCGTTCAGGATCGTTCATTGTTGCCCGCGCTGTCCTGGCGACGGGCGGCCCGGCTGCAAGGGCGGGTCTACTGATATTAATATTATAGGAGCGCCCGGGCATTCGGGCCGGGGGTCAAGCTCATCGTGGCGTCTGTACTTCAGCTTATCTCGTCATTGACTGTTGGCGGCTCCGAGCGGCTGCTCATTAATTTCGCGGCAAGTAGCGCCCAAAGCTCCAGCCTGCCGCAGGTCTTTGTTGTTATCAACGACAAGGTCAATGCAGAATTTGCCGCCGAACTCGCGGCGAGCGGCCACCCGACTTATTTCCTGAAACGCACGCCCGGCGAGCGCAACCCGCGCATCATTCTGACCCTGCTCAACATCATGCGCCGGCACGACATTCGCCTGATCCACGCGCACGACAGCGGAGCGAAGCATTTCGCCATGCTGAGCAAGCTCTATCGATCGATGAGTGTTGGTTATACGATCCACAATACCGGCATCGTCGCTTCATGGGATAGTGTCAGGCTGCGGCTGCACCGGCAGTTCGTCGACTGGAACATCGCCATTTCGGCGGCTGTCGAGCGCGAATGCCGGGCCGCCAAACTGTCGCGCATCTTCAAGGTTCATAACGGTATCCCGCTCGCATCCTTCTCCGCCGTCGATCGATCGCGGAGCTTCGGCACGCCGCTTCGCCTCATCAACATCGCCCGCCTTTACCCCCGCCAGAAGGGCCAGGATATCCTGATCAGGGCCGTAGGCATCTGCCGGGCTCGCGGGCTCGACGTTCGCTGCGATTTCGTCGGCAATCCGCCGGAAGGCGACCAGAAGACGATGGCGTTCCTGCAGCAACTCGCCGTCGATGAGGGGGTGTCGGATCGCATCCGTTTCCTCTGCAACCGGACCGACGTTCGGGCTCTGCTCGAGGACGCCGACATTTTCGTGCTGCCGTCGCGCTACGAGGGCTTCGGGCTGGTGCTGCTCGAAGCCATGGCGGCGGGTGTGCCGGTGATCGCCGCCGACATCGACGGGCCGGCGGAGCTTCTCATCGATGGCTCAAACGGCATCAAATTCCAGGTCGGCTCGGCAGAGGATCTCGCCGATAAAATTGCAGCCCTTGCAGGACGTCCTGATATCGCCGCCTGTATCGCCAAAACGGCGCAGCGTTTTGTCACCGAATTCGATATCGCCGCCATGCGCGACCAGTATTTCGCCATCTACGGCCAGATGATGAAGGTGGTCTAGCACGCTGTTGAGGACAGTCTTCCGGTTCGGCGCCACGGCCGCTACGTCTTCGAGCCTTTCCTCTCGCGCTTGCCGGCAGCAGAAAGCCGCGTCGCCAGGAACTCAAGCAACACTTCGACGCGCGCGGGGCGGGGGCCGCCGGGTGGAGTGACGAGGTAGACGCCGCTTATGGATTGCGACCAGTCCTGCAGCACCGCCTCAAGCTGTCCGCTCGCCAGCGCCTCGCCGACGATGAAATCCGGCAGGTCGCCGATCCCCAGTCCGGCGATCAGCGCCGGCAGC
This sequence comes from Nitrobacteraceae bacterium AZCC 2146, assembly GCA_036924855.1. Taxonomy (NCBI): domain Bacteria; kingdom Pseudomonadati; phylum Pseudomonadota; class Alphaproteobacteria; order Hyphomicrobiales; family Nitrobacteraceae; species Nitrobacteraceae bacterium AZCC 2146. The sequence goes on along the minus strand of JBAGRP010000001.1, from coordinate 3,062,194 downwards.
AGCGCCTCGCCATTGTTGACGCGCAAGGGGCCGGCCGGGCGGACACTGGCCTGCTCGCCGGCGGCGTTGGTGAAGTGCCAGACGCCGGGAGTCGAGAGATAGGTGTAGCCGAGGCATTGGTGCTGGGCGAGGTGCATCGGATGGGTCGGGCGGCCGTGCTTCGCAAAGTAGGCCGGCGAGGCCACGATATAGCGCGGCATGCTGCACAGCCGCCGCGCGATCAGCGAAGAGTCCGGCAATGACGCGATGCGGATGGCGGCGTCAAAGCCTTCGCCAATCAAATCAACGGTGGCGTCGCTGAGGCTGAGGTCGATCGAGACTTCGGGGTATGCGTCGAGAAATTCCGGCAGCAGTGGCGCCAGCGTGTTGGTGCCGTAGGTCATCGGCACCGCCAGGCGCACCAGCCCGCGCGGCGTTGCCGATTGCGCCAGTGCCTCGCTCTCCGCCAGCTCGCCATCGGCCAGCAGTTGCGCCGCACGCACCGCCAGCGTGCGCCCGGCGTCGGTGAGCGCGATCCGCCGCGAGGTGCGGTTGAACAGCCGGGCACCCAGGCGCTCCTCCAGCCGGCTGACGGCCTTGGAGACGGTGGCCGTGGACAGGGTCAGTTCGGTGGCTGTGGCGGCGAAGGAGCGCAGTTCCACCACCTTGGCAAAAATCGCCAGCGCCTCGAAGTCCGGAAGTTTTGACATAAAATTCCTAAACGATGAGTTTCAACCATTTCTATTTATGCACCATTCGGGAGAGCCTATCCAGATGCCAGCAGATCAACCCCGGAGGTTTCGTCATGATCGAACTTCGTCCCTTCAACAAGCTCGGCAGCGCCGACCATGGTTGGCTGAAGGCCAAGCACCACTTCTCGTTCGGCAGCCATTACGATCCGAACAATATGGGCCATGGGGCTTTGCGGGTCTGGAATGACGACGAGATCGCTCCGAACACCGGCTTCCCGGCGCACCCGCACGCCAACATGGAAATCATCACCTATGTCCGCGAGGGTGCCATCACCCATCAGGACAGCCTGGGCAACAAGGGCCGCACCGAGGCCGGCGACGTCCAGGTGATGAGCGCGGGCTCCGGCATCCGCCACTCCGAATACAATCTGGAGCCGTCGACGACGAAGATCTTCCAGATCTGGCTTGAGCCGACGCAGGCCGGCGGCCAGCCGTGCTGGGGCGCAAAACCGTTTCCGAAGTCGGATCGTTCCGGCAGCTTTGTCACCATCGCCAGCGGCTTCAAGGCGGACACCGATGCATTGCCGATCCGCGCTGACGCCCGGGTGCTGGCGACGTCGCTGAAGGCCGGCGAAAGCGCGAAGTATCCGCTCGGCGTAGCGCGCAACGGCTATCTGGTGCCAGCGGCGGGTGCGATCGAGATCAACGGCATCCGCGTCAACGCCCGCGACGGCGTCGCGATCCGCAACGAGGCGAACGTGACCATCACCGCGCTGGAAGATTCCGAGCTGGTGCTGGTGGACGCGGCCTGAACGGCCGTCATGCCCGGCCTTGTGCCGGGCATCCAAGACCTTCGGAGTTCAACACGTGGATGGCCGGGACAAGCCCGGCCATGACGAGCCCTAACTCTCACCTATCAAAATATCCAACAGGAGACTGACCATGACCAAAGTACTCGTTCTGTATTATTCCGCTTACGGCCACATCGAAGCCATGGCCAATGCCGTCGCCGAAGGCGCGCGGGAGGCTGGCGCCACCGTCGATATCAAGCGCGTGCCCGAACTGGTGCCCGCCGAAGTCGCCAAGGCCTCGTACTACAAGGTCGACCAGGCCGCCCCGATCGCCACCATCGACGATCTCACCAAGTACGATGCCATCATCGTCGGCACCGGCACCCGCTTCGGCCGTATGGCCTCGCAGATGGCCAACTTCCTCGATCAGGCCGGCGGGCTATGGATGAAGGGCGCGCTGCACGGCAAGGTCGGCGGTGCCTTCACCTCGACCGCGACCCAGCATGGCGGCCAGGAGACCACCTTGTTCTCGATCATCACCAACCTCCTGCACTTCGGCATGACGGTGGTTGGCCTGAACTACGGTTTTGCGGGCCAGATGAAGCTCGATGAAGTCACCGGCGGCTCGCCCTATGGCGCGACCACGATCACCGGCGGCGACGGCAGCCGCCAGCCCAGCGCGAACGAACTCGCCGGTGCGCGTTATCAGGGCAAGGTGATCGCGGAAACCGCGAAAAAACTGCATGGCTGATGCGTTTGGGGCGGCGTTCTCATTGCAGGACGCCGCCCTATCTACGTTAAGGATTCAGGATCGTATTATGCTCGACATGTATTTCATCTATCAGCTGGCACGGCGCCCGGTCCACGCGATCGCGCGAAAGTGGATGTGCCGTGGCCTGCATCGCGTCACGAGGGGCGAATATCGCTGCCCGGAGTGCCGACAGGCGTAATTGCTGGAACGCGGTGGCTTCCCGGCGTAAAGTCTGCGGATGCCGAAATCAGCCCTACCTCTGCCATCCCTGAGCGTCCGCATCGACCTCAATCCCGAGGGCCGGATCGGGCCCGGTAAAATCCAGTTGCTGGAAAACATCCATGCCACCGGCTCGATCTCCGCCGCCGGGCGCGCGATGGAGATGTCCTACAAGCGGGCGTGGGATCTGGTCGACGAACTCAATACAATTTGCGGCCAGGCCGCGGTGGAGCGGCAGACCGGCGGCAAGAATGGCGGCGGCGCGATGCTGACACCATTCGGACTTTCTCTGGTCGAGCGCTACCGCAAGATCGAACGCGCCGCGACGACGGCTGCGCGAAAGCAACTGATGGCGCTGAAGGCGGACATCGGCAAGCCGCGCAAGGCGGCGGCCAAATAACTCAATTCGCCAGTTGCGGTGCTGACGACACGGGATGCGCGGCGAGGGCCTCGCCGAGCTCGTCCTGCTGCCGCGGTTGCATCGAGAAGCAGACGCTGAAGCCGTCGGCGGTGCGCAGCGTGACGATGCTGCTGGCGGAATCCGAGGCGTGCTCGAAACTCCAGGATCCCAGCGGATAGGTGTAACGCAGGCTGTCGTCGCCAAAGCGCATCCGCAGCGCCCGCTCGATCAGTGCCGGCAAGGTCATCGCCAGCGCGCCGACCTGCTCGACCGGCAATTTCAGCGCGGCTGGCTGGCCGGCGGCATCGACGAAGCCGAGCGAGATTTGCTGGCCGTCGGCCGAAATCTCGCAGGTGGTGAGGGCCTGGCTGTCGATATTCATGCAACGCTCCGGTCGGCTACGTTATATCCGATTGAATATATCGTAGCTGCGCGCGGCGTCCAGCCCGGTTTTCGCAGCGCTGTCCCGCATGATCGGGCTTTTGAATGGTGTCATTTTCGATTAGGGTCAAATGAGATCGTCGATTGGGCTGCACCTATGGCCATCGATGCAGCGATGACCCAGGGTTTTGTGATGTTTGACTCCCAATGCGATCTCGCAGCGCTGGTCTACGATAGAGATCAGGACCCTGACGCGGTGTTGCGCGATTTCGCAGCCGATCTGAACGGCAGGGGTATCCGCGCGGTCGGGCTGGTGCAGCTCGGCCATCACGGCCTCGATGCGCCGCAGCTCTCCGCGGTGCTGGTGCATACCGGTGAGCAGTTGCGCCTGTTCCAGGATCTCGGCGCCGGCGCCAAGGGCTGCAAGCTCGACATCGGCCAATTGCTCGACGCCGGCACGCAAGTGGCAAGCGCGATCGACGAAGGCGCCGACATCGTCATCATCAACCGCTTCGGGCGGCAGGAGCGCGAAGGCAAGGGTCTGTCCTACCTGATCGAGCGCGCGCTGAGCAGCGATATCCCGGTGGTGATCGCGGTGCCCTCTCATCGCTTCGCCGAATGGATCGCCTTTGCCGACGGCATGAGCGTGAAGCTTCATTGCGCCCGCGAGTCGCTCGACGCCTGGTGGGCTGCGGTGTCGTGCCGGACGGGCGGCAGCGGCGTGCGGCAAGATCATTGCAGCGTTTGCGAAGTGCTGAAGTAGGCACCTCAAGCCTCCCTCAATCTCAAAGTTGGTCATTCCGGGATGCGCATTGGCGCTGAGGCACAGGCCCGGAATCCATACTCCCGGGGGTGGTTATGGATTTCCGGGCTCGCTCGACAGCGCCCATTAACGCTTCGCGTTAACGGGCGCCGATCTCACGCCCCGGAATGACGAGCCACATTTTCTGCCTCACTAAACTGGCGCCGCACCGCACCCGCGTTGAACTTTAGTCCTGCGCGCAGCCGCTCGCGGCCGCTTGCCCACCCCTGATGACAGTGCTAGATGTCGGGTCATCGTACAACTTTGCGGCGCGCCCGGTCCGATCAAGCGAATAGACGAAGCGCCCGGGCGCTCCTAGACTGCCAACAACGTCGACCCCAAAGGGGCGAACCAAAATAACCGGCCAAAGCGCCGGAATCGGGAAATTCACAGGGAGGATTTCGTCCATGAGAAGAAGAGATGTCGTCAAAGGCGGCCTGGCCGCGCTTGCGGTCGGCGCTACCGGCCTCGGCCGCCTGACGCCGGCGCTGGCCCAGGCCAAGATGGTGCTGAAGGCGTCGGACGTGCACCCGCTCGGCTATCCCACGGTGGAATCCGTGATCCGGATGGGCAAGAAGCTGGAAAAGGCCACTGACGGCCGGCTCAGCGTGCAGATGTTTCCCTCGATGCAGCTTGGTGGCGAGAAGGAAGCCATCGAGCAGGCCCAGGTCGGCGCGCTGCAGATCGCCCGCATCTCGGTCGGCGCCGTCGGCCCTGTCGTCGACGACGTCAACGTCTTCAACATGCCGTTCGTGTTTCGCGACGCCAAGCACATGGAAGCCGTGCTAGACGGCGATATCGGCGCTGAATTGCTGAACAAGATTACCGCCAACGAGAAGACCGGGCTGGTGGCGCTGGGGTGGATGAATGCCGGTTCGCGCAACATCTACAACAGCAAGCGGCCGATCAAGGCGATCGGCGATCTCAAGGGCCTGAAGATCCGGATGATCGGCAATCCGCTGTTCATCGACACCATGAATGCGCTCGGCGGCAACGGCATCGCGATGGGATTCGACCAGGTCTACAGCGCGATGCAGACCGGCGTGGTCGATGGTGCCGAGAACAACCTGCCGTCCTTCGTGGCGCAGAACCATTACCAGGTCGCGAAATACTTCTCGATGACCGAGCATCTGATCATCCCCGAGCTGCTGGTGTTCTCAAAGGTGTCCTGGGACAAGCTGTCGAAGGACGACCAGGCGCTGGTGAAGAAGTTTGGCCGCGAGGCGCAGGCCGAGCAGCGCGTGCTCTGGTACGAGGCGGAGAAAACCGCGCTCGACAAGATGAAGGAAGTCGGCACCGAGATCGTCACCACCATCGACAAGCAGCCGTTCCGCGATGCAGTGAAGCCGGTGTGGGACAAATACGGCGCGAAGTATGCCGACATGACCAAGCGCATCGCCGCGGTGAACTAGCAGTTTCCGCAACGGCGACGGGCGGCGCATTGCTGTCCCGTCATTCGTTGCACGCATGAGCTATTTCCGTTTCGTTGCTTGAGGTCACATGTCCGAAGCCGTTACTAAAATGACGATCACGTCCGGAAATCCCGCGGCTGCTGCGTTCCGCCGCGCGATGGATGCGCTGTACTGGACAGGGGCCGTGGTCTCCTGCCTGGCGCTGGTGCTGATCTCCGCGATCATCCCGTGGGCGGTCTACACCCGCTACATTCTCAACAGCGCGGCGTCGTGGCCGGAGCCGCTGGCGGTGCTGCTGACAATTGCGGTGACGTTCATCGGCGCGGCAAATTGCTATCGCCAGCGCATCCACATGAACATGACCGTCGGCACCAACCTGCTGTCGCCGCGGTTTCGCGTCGCCTCTGCTTTTATCAGCGAATTGCTGATGGCTGTCATGGCGCTGTTCATGATGATCTGGGGCATGAAGCTGGTGCTGGCGACATGGGGTAATTCGGTCGATGAATTTCCCTGGCTCTCGGTCGGCATCACCTACATGCCGATTCCGGTCGCGGGTGCGATGATGTTCCTGTTCGTGGTTGAGCGTCTCACTATCGGCCCGCCGCCGCAGGATGGCAGCGACACCCACGTTCCGCTCGATTAGTTCCCAAGCAAGATAAAGAAAATCCAGATGGACATCGCCGTTCTCCTGCTCAGCATGTGTCTTTTCTTTGCCGTCGGCATGCCGATCGCTTTTGCGCTAGCGCTAGCGGCGCTGGTCGGAGCGCTGTGGATCGACCTGCCGGTGGCGGCGGTGATGCAGCAGCTCTCCAGTGGCGTCGGCAAGGTGTCGATGCTGACGGTGCCGTTCTTCGTGCTGGCTGGTGCCATCATGGCGGAAGGCGGCATGGCGCGGCGGCTGGTGGATTTCGCCGCCGTCGTCGTCGGCTTCACGCGGATTCGCGGCGGGCTGTCGCAGGTCAACATTCTCGCCACCACCATCATGAGCGGCATCTCCGGCTCGTCGGTGGCGGACACCTCGGCGATCGGCTCGGTGATGATCCCGCAGATGGCCGCCAAGGGCTATCCCCGCGTGTTCGCCACCAATGTCACCATCAGCGCGTCGGTGCAGGCGATCCTGGTGCCGCCGAGCCACAATGCGGTGATCTATTCGCTGGCCACCGGCGGCGTGGTCTCGATCACCAGTCTCTTTTTGGCCGGCATCGTGCCCGGGCTGCTGCTCGGTTTCTCGATCATGCTGCTGTGCTTGTATTTCGCCTATCGCGACGGCCACCCGAAGGGCGAGCCGGTGCCGATCAAGCAGGCGCTGAAGATGCTCGGCGATGCCACCTGGGGCATCGTCACGTTGGTGATCGTGCTCGGCGGCATCCTCACCGGCGTGTTCACGCCGATCGAGGCGGGGGCAGTGGCCTGCGTCTGGGCGTTCTTCGTCACCATGTTCATCTACCGCGACTACACATGGGCGGAACTGCCGATGCTGACCTATCGCACCCTGCAGACGGTGGCGATGGTGCTCACATTGGTGGCGACCGCGTCATGCTTCGGCTATGTCGCCGCTTTGATGCAGATGCCGGCGAAGATGACGGATTTCTTCGTCGCGATCTCGTCGAACAAATACGTGCTGCTGATGTGGCTCAACATCATGCTGCTGATACTGGGCACCGCGCTGGATTTGGCGCCGCTGCTGTTGATCTGCACCCCGATCCTGCTGCCGGTAGTAAAGAACTTTGGCATCGACCCCGTGCATTTCGGCATCGTCATGCTGCTCAATCTCGGCATCGGCCTGTTGACCCCGCCGGTCGGCACCACGCTGTTCGTCGGCTGCGCCATCGGCAAGGTCTCGGTGGACGAGGTGATGCGCGGAATCTGGCCGTTCTATTACGTGATGTTCGCGGTGCTGATGCTGGTCACCTACGTGCCGTGGTTCTCAATGGCGCTGCCGCACGCATTCGGGTTCCGATAGGCGATACCCTCTCCATGTCATTGCGAGCGAAGCGAAGCAATCCAGAGGGCCGCAAGCGAAGACTGGATTGCTTCGTCGCAAGGGCTCCTCGCAATGACGAACGCTAAATTCCCGCCTCGTTGGCCAATTGCCGATAGCGCTCCTTGCCGTTCAACAGATGCCGGCGCATGGCGTCGCGGGCCCTGCGCGGCGAATGCGCGGCGATGGCATCGAGGATGACCTGATGCTCGCGTTCCACGCTTTCGAGATAGCGCTTTTGCAACTCGGCCTTGCCTTCAAAGGTGCGGATGCTCTGGCGCGGAATGATCAGGCCGCCGAGAAATTCCAGGAAGCCGACGAAGCGCGAATTCTGCGTGGCGATGGCAATCGCAAAGTGAAAATCAAAATCCTCCTTCACCGCGCGGTCGCCATTGGCGATGGCGCGGCTGAAGATCGCTGCTGCCTTGGCGATGGCCTTGAGCTGCGTCACGGTGGCGCGCTCGCTGGCGATCGCCGCCGCCTCCATTTCCACCGCGGTGCGCAGTTCGAGGATTTCGATCACGCTGCCGAGCGAGCCCAATCCGTCGGGATCGATCGCGTAGGGCTGCTGGTTCGGGTCTGCATTGACGAAGGCGCCGGCGCCCTGCCGCGTCATCACCAGGCCGCGCGCACGCAGCGCCGAGATCGCCTCGCGCACCACGGTGCGGCTGACGCCCATCGCCGCCATCATCGCCTGTTCGGTCGGCAGCCGCGCGCCGGCGGGTAGCTGGCCTTCGGCGATTTGCGCAGCGATACGCTCGACCACTTCCTCTGTGCGCCGGCGCACCGGTTTGAGCGGACGCAGCAGCGCAGGCCCGGCCGCACCGTTGGCCTTTTTGCCAGCCGATTTGGGCTTGTCTTGTACGGTCATCGTACAACTTGGCTAACATTGCGCGGGGGAGGGCGCAAGCGCGTTGCTCCAAAATAGGCAAATGCAAGGGTTCTGTCTCAAACAACTCGTGATGGAACAGGATGGGATCGATGGTGTTGGACACCCGCACATTCGTGCCCGGAGAGAATTCCCATGACCAAGAAATCCGATCCCAAGACGCCCGCCGAGAAACATCCCGGCATGATGGGCGACGGTACCGAGGAGCAGAACCTCAATCAGAAGGGCAAGCCCGACGCGCGCATCAACCAAGGCGAAGTCGATGCAGCCTTCGATAAGGGTGTGAAGAAGAGCTGAGTTTTGCTTCCTGCCCCTTGGGACAGGGTGGTTACGCGGGATCGCGGATCTTGAGGTCGCATTCGACCCAGGCGCCCTTGATGGCGAATCTTGCGAACGGCGAGTTCGGCCCTGCAGTCTGCAGCGGCGCTAAAAATTGCGCATCGGCTGGGCTGCGCAAATGAAACAGCACGTGGCTGGCGCTGAGCGTGTTGTGCGACAGCCAGACCATCCCGGAAAACAGCTCGACGAGCAACTGACCATAGGAAGCAAGGTCCTTGTTGCCGAAATCATAGACCGGCGACACCGTCATGAAACGGGCTCGTAACACCGGGCCTTCGAACTTGGCCATCAGGAGCTTGTTAACCTGACAGAAGGCATGCGGGACCGTGCCGTCATAGAGGCCGTACAGGCCTGCCTTGCCGCCCTGCTGCATCAGCTGATCGAGCGCTGCGAACGGTCCGAGCGCGAAGGTGGAAAAATCCTCTTCGATGGCTTCGGCCGCCTTGCGCCATTGGCCCTTGAGCGAGGCCCACGACCTGTCGGCGTCGCTGATCGGCATAAGCCGCATGTCCAAGCCTCCCGAACCGGATTCGCAATCGATCCGACGTGACCGTAGAGACATACCTTCAATATAAAGATAACGGCCGCATCGCCGCTAATCTGCCACGCGCCAGCACGCGGGGACATTGCGACCGATCAGACCCGGGGATTTGGGGGGATATTTCGGGCAGCTGAAGTCGGGAGACGCGGGGCGCTTACGCGCCGGCCGAATGCAGGCCGGTTGCCGCGACGGCGACGATCGACGCCAGCAGCCGCCAGGTTTTGGCGAGTGGCGAACGCGGCGCGGGGCTTTTCCGTCTCATGATCTCAGGTCCAGTTACGCAGCGCATCCACTGCGCTGCCTGTGTCCTTACAGACGACAACCGGAAAATCATGCGTCGCAGTGGCGCTGTCGAGCCCTCGGCGAAAATAGCGACAGGCGTGCTTTCGCGGCGTAAATGGCGATGCGCTTGTTCTCTTTCGATGGCCGCGGGCAGTAAGAAATTCCAGGTCATCCCGGCGCAGACATCGGCTCCTGAACCGCCTGCGGCGGCTGGCAGACATCGACCCATTCGGCGTCGACCAGTTCGGCCATCCGCTGTGGCGAGATCCGCACCGCGCTGTGGATCGAGCCTGCCGCCGGTACCACCTCGTTGAATTCCTGCAGCGAGACGTCGCAATAGACCTGCAGCGGTGTCGCCAGCCCGAACGGGCAGACCCCGCCGACCGGGTGGCCGGTCAGCGCCACCACCTCATCGGCATCGAGCATCCGCGGCTTGCCGCCGAACACCGCTTTGGCCTTCTTGTTGTCGAGCCGTGCGGTACCCTTGGTGACCACCAGCACCACGCGGTCGCCTGTTCGCAGCGACAGCGTCTTGGCAATCCGTTCCGGCGCCACGCCAAAGGCTTCCGCCGCCAACGCCACCGTCGCCGAACTCATCGAAGATTCGATCACCGTGATGTCGGGGGCTTTCTCGGCAAAAAACGCGCGGACGGATTCAAGGCTCATGGCTGTTTGTCTCTGGCAAAGGAGCGGCGGAATACCGCGCGCCTGCCATTGCCACGATCCGATCTTGATATAAAGACAGAGATCGAATTGGGCTGCGATCTGCCGGCAGGTTCATCATGAGCCGATGGCGGAGAGCCACCACCACGGAATACTGCGGAGAAACGTGTCGATGCTGCCGGCCTATGTGATCCATGCCAAATCGCTGCCCGAGCGCACGGACCACATCCAGCGTGAGCTCGACCGCGCCGGCATTGCGTTCGAATGGGTGCTGGATTTCGACGCCGACGAGATCACGTCGGAAGTCGACAAGGCCTATTTCGCCGAGGGCGCCGATCTGACGCTGCGGCAGAAATCCTGCGCACTGAAACACATCGTCGCCATGCAGCGGATTCGCGAGCGCGGCCAGGACCTGGCGCTGATCTTCGAGGACGACGCGCAACTGGTCCCGGATTTTTGCGCGCAGCTGAAACGCGTGCTCGATGAAGCGGAGCATTGGCCGCGGCCGCGCATCCTGCATCTCGGCGCCGCCACCAATTTCTACACGCCGGCGGCGCAAATGCGGCCGGGGCAGATCGTCTATCCCGGCAACCGCGTCCGCAACATGGAAGCCTATGTGCTGGGGGCGGAGGAAGCGCAGGCGCGGCTCGAGTGGATCTCGCGGCATCCGATGCATGAGCCGATCGACATCGCCTTCAACGCCGGGGATCCCGCGATGGGCATCCCGTTCCTGTGGCCGGAGCCGCCGCTGGCGGAGCAGGGCAGCCTCAATGGTGTGTTCAAGAGCTCGCTCGACCGCAAGGGCCACGGGCAGCTCCGGCTGCGGGTGCAGTTCGCGGTGCAGAAGTTTCGCAGGCGCTATTTGAAGCGGTGGCTGAAGCTGGGGTAGGCTTGGCTTCATTCAGGAGAGGGTTGCATCCTTCGCGGCTCGCCGAAGGCGGCGAACGCGTCAGGATGACGAAGCAGGTTTGGTAGTTGCGGTTGAGCGCACCACTGCCCCCAGCAGCCCGACAGCGAGGCAATACAGCATGCCCTGCGTCACCGCCGAGATGTGGCTGTTGAACAGCGAGCCGATCACGTTCTGCAGCACGATCGCCTGACCCATGACGCTGGCGAAGTCGCGGCCGAGAAACAGCCGGGCGTGCGCAATCCACATCGCCAGCAGCAGCACGCCCCCGAGCAGGCCGACCTGCAGCGTAATGTGCAGGAACTGATTGTGCGGATCCGGCGTCGCCTCGCCATAGGGCGAGGGTTTTGTCGCTTCCATACTTTGATACAGCGGCTTGATGCTGCCGGTGCCGTGGCCGAGGACAGGCGCGTCCTTCACAAAGCCGACGGCCTTGCCCCAGAAATCCAGCCGCGCCGCGGTGGAGACGGTCTCCTGGACGCCGCTGCCCTTGCCGGCGTCGATGTCGGAGGAAATCTCCGCGAGCTTCCGCTGTGCCGGCGCCGAGGCCCACAGCGCCACGGCGATCACGATCACCGCCGGCACGGCGATCAGCAGCACGCGGCGCCAGCCTTCGACCTGCAGCAGGAACAGGCCGAGCAGCGCGGCGGCCATGATCGCGCCGGTCTTCGAGACATAGATCAGGAAAATGTCGGCAAGAAACAGCAATGCCAGGATCGTCATGGCGATGACGCGGCGCCTGTCGCCTGCGCTCCGGATCCGCACCGCGCCGATCGCCAGCCCAAAGGCGCATAGCGCAAAGCACCCGCTCTGCACCGCATTGTCCTTGAAGGGAACGCCGGGAAGTTTGAACCAGCCCCACGGCCCGCTCGGCCACAGGAACGAGGCCCATGACAGCGCGAGAAGGATCGTGCAGGCGGCGAGAAAACCATAGCCGATCTGCAGCGCCTGCTTTGGTGTGAACGCGGTCGCCAACACCAGCGGGATCAGCAGCAATTTGGCGTAAGGCCCGACCCATTTCAGCGCGGCGCCATACGGCTGCATCGACCACAGTACGCCGATCAGGATCAGCGCGAACAGTGCCACCGGAAGCCAGGCCGCTGGAGTCCGCAATGTCGCGTTGAACCGCGCGCGGTCCAGCGTCAGCAGCGCCAGCAGCGCGAAGATCGACACCGCAATCGCCTGGCCGCTGGTGGAGAGCGGCAGTGTGAAGGCGGTGGTGATCGCAGCGATCTGTCGCGCGGCCGCAAGGTTGCGCGGCAGATCGGCCTTCGTCATATGCCGAGCAGTTTGCGGGCGTTGTTCTTCAGCACCTTGGGCCGGATCTCGTCGCGGATTTCGAGTTTGGCGAAATCCGCCATCCAGCGGTCCGGCGAGATCACCGGCCAGTCCGATCCGAACAGCATCTTGTCCTGCAGAATGCTGTTGGTGTAGCGCACCAGGATCGGCGGGAAATATTTCGGCGACCAGCCGGAGAGGTCGATATAGACGTTCGGCTTGTGGGTGGCCACCGACAGCGCTTCTTCCTGCCAGGGGAAGGAGGGGTGCGCCAGAATGATTTTCAGGTCGGGAAAATCCACCGCGACGTCATCCATGTACATCGGGTTGGAATATTTCAGCCGCATGCCCATGCCGCCCGGCATGCCGGAGCCGACGCCGGTCTGCCCGGTGTGAAACAGCGCGATGGCGCCGCCTTCGTTGATCGCCTCGTAGAGCGGATAGGCCATGCGATCGTTGGCATAGAAGCCCTGCATGGTCGGATGGAATTTGAAGCCCTTGACGCCGTATTCCTCGATCAGCTTGCGCGCCTCGCGCGCGCCGAGCTTGCCCTTGTGCGGATCGATCGATGCGAACGGGATCAGCACGTCGGCGTTCTCCGCGGCGATCTCCAGCATTTCATAATTGCTGTAGCGACGGAAACCGGTTTCGCGCTCGGCATCGACGGGAAAAATCACCGCGGCGATCTTCTTGGCGCGATAATAGGCGGCGGTCTCCGGCACGGTGGGCGGATGCTTGTGCGGTGATTTGAAATATTCCGCCATCTGCGCCTGGAAATCGTCATAGCCGTCGTCGCCATGGGTGCCGCAGGGCTCTTCCGCATGGGTATGGATGTCGATGGCGACCAGTTCATCCGGATCGAGCAGTTTCATGGCGGCGGCTCCCGTGACTGGCGAGTTCATCTTGGTGGGTGCGTTGCCTTAACAAAAAGGCCGGTCGATTGAAAGGCAGGCGGCGAACCAGCCGGACCTGCTAGCCGGCCGTCTGGGTCCGGATGTCCTGAGCGGTGCGCCGTAGCGCGACCAGGAATTTTGCCTTCGCCGCGGCCTCGTCGATGGTGCCGGAAATGGTGTTGATGCTGACAGCCGCGACCACCCGGCCGCCCTGGTCGCGTACAGGCACCGCAATGCCGCAGATCGCCGGATCGAGTTCGCCATCGATCCAGGCATAGCCCTGTGCATCGGCGCGCTGCAGCTGTTCCGCCAGCGCGTCGGGATCGATCGTCGTGCGCGGGGTGATCGGCTTGAAGTCGGTGGTGGCGAGGTAATGTGCGCGTTGTTCGGCCGGCAGTGCGGCCAGCAGCACGCGGCCGAGCGACACCACATAAGCGGGCAGGCGGCTGCCGACGCCGAGATTGGCCGAAAGAATCCGTCGCGCCGGCAGCCGCAGCGCATAGACGATGTCGGTTTCGTCGAGCACCGCCAGCGCGCAGGATTCGCCGATCTCGTCGCGCAGGTCTTCCAGCGCACGCTGCGCATAGCCCCAATAGGGCAGCGCATTAAGATAAGACAGGCCGAGCCTGAGCGCGCGCGGCCGCAGGCTGAAATAGCGTCCATCGGCCTCGCAATATTTCAGCGCCACCAGCGTTGCCAGCATCCGCCGGGCGGTGGCACGGGTGAGGCCTGCGGCGGCGGCCACCTCCGATAGCGTATGCCTCCCGGGCGGCCGGCCCAGCGCCTCGACCGCCGCAAATCCGCGGGCAATCGCCCGGACAAAACCGTCGCTTTCCTTGACCATCGTGTTGTCTCTCAAATCCGGACTTGTCAGTCTCTGAATACCGCGTCTATATTGTTCGTAAGGCGACTATAAAGTTCGTCTGGCGAACAATATTGGAGAGGGCGCGATGGCGCAAGCGAAAGCTTTCGAAACCGATTTCTGGAAGGACGCCAACTTGCGAAAGGTCTGGGACGACATCGTCCCCGGCGAGCCGCGCAAGACCATTCCCTACGTCCTGACGAAAGAAGCCATCGAGCTGTATTGCCGCTCGGTCGGCGAAACCCATCCGCTGTATTTCGATGAGGCCTATGCCAGGACCACGCCCTATGGCGGCCTGATTGCGCCGCCGTCGATCCATATCCTGCTGATGTTCTCCTGCACGCCGGCGGATGACTGGATGCGGACGCCGGGCACGGTCAATGCCGGCCAGTCCTGGAGCTACAACAAGCCGGCGCGCCCCGGCGACACCATCACGCTGCAGGCCCGCGCACTCGACAAGTTCATCAAGCGCGAGCGGCTGTTCGTGGTCCACGACAACGTGTTCTTCAACCAGCATGGCGACGTCATCTGTTCCGGCCGCGGCCACACCATCCGGCCGATGTGAGCGAGGGGATCTGATCATGACCACGACGTTTGAAAAAACCACGTTTGAAAATCTCGCCACCGGCGACACCATCGACGGCCCCAAGTTTCCAGTGTCGCGGGAGTCGATCCGGCTCTTCTGCGACGGCTCGCTCGACTACAATCCGCTGCATCTCGACGACGACTACATGAAGAACGATTTCGGCAAGACCAATTTCGGCGGCATCATCATGCACGGCATGAACAACTTCGGCCTGATCACCCGCATGATCACCGACTGGGCCTATCCCGCCGGCGCGGTGCACCGCCGGCTCGAAACGCGCTGGGTCAAGCCGGTGAAGCCCGGCGATACCATCCAGCCGGTCGGCATCATCAAGGCGAAGCAGACCACCGAGCGCTCGCGCTGGGTGCTGATCGACGTGCTGGTGCGCAACCAGAACGACGAAAAGGTCGCCACCGGCGAAGCGATGGTGGAATTTCCACTGACGGCGTAGCGGCGGCACAGCCGCACGTCTGAAAAAAACACAGGGGGATCGAAATGAAAAAGTTCACGAGGCTGGCGCTATCGTGTCTGCTCCTTGCATCGGTCGCCAACGCGCAGGAGAACTTTCCGGTCAGTTCGATCCGGATCATCGTGCCGTTCCCGGCCGGCGGCACCACCGATATCCTGGCGCGCTTCGTCGCGCAGTATCTCGGCGACAAGCTCGGCGTCACCACGCTGGTGGAAAACCGCGCCGGCGCATCCGGCACCATCGGCTCGGAGATGGTGGCGAAGTCGCCGGCGGATGGCAGCGTGCTGCTGCTGACCGCGACCCATCACGCCATCAATCCAAGCCTGCGTCGCAACCTGCCTTACGATACGCAAAAGGACTTTTCGCCGATCGCGGTGGTCGCCAGCGCGCCGAATGCGCTGGTGGTATCGAAAGATTTTCCGGCAAAGAATGTCGCCGACCTGATCGCGATGGCCAGGAAGGAGCCGGGCAAATTGTCGTTCGGCTCGAGCGGAATCGGCGGCGCCAACCACCTGTCGGGCGAGTTGTTCAAGCAGATGGCCGGCATCAATATCGAGCACATTCCCTACAAGGGCGCGGCGCCGGCGATGAACGACCTGATAGGCGGCCACATCCCGATCATGTTCGACACCCTTCCGACCGTTCTTCCCGCAGCCGAAGGCGGCACCATCCGGGTGCTGGCCGTCACCAGCCTCACCCGGGCGGCGTCGCTGCCGGACGTGCCGACGCTGGACGAGGCGGGGGTGAAGGGCTTCGAGGCCACCGCCTGGTTCGGCCTCTATATGCCCAAGGCGGATGGCAACCCGGCCTATACAAAGCTGGTGACGGCGATGAAGGACATCCTGGCGGCGCCGGCGACCCGCGAGAAATTCGCCACCCAGGGCGTTGAGCCGGGCAAGCTGACCGGCGCGGAGTTCACCGCGTTTGTCGATTCGGAGATCAGGAAGTGGAACGGGGTGGTGCGGACCGCCAACGTGCCGCTGGAGTGATCCTGGTCAGTTTTGCTGCCGGCACGCCAAAATACCTGCAAATATCGCCCGGACGGCGCTGCCGGAGGTGCGGATCGGATTGACAGTCCGGCGCCCGATGGCTTAGAAACCGCGGGTCCCGGGCGACTTTGTCGCCAGCGGGGTAAAGCCCATTTTGCCACTTTCGGCCTGTCGCGAACGGCCTTTCAAGCTATCAGGATTTGACCCATGAAAGTCCGTAACTCGTTGAAATCGCTGCGTGCGCGCCATCGTGACAACCGTCTGGTCCGCCGCAAGGGCCGGGTGTACGTGATCAACAAGGTTCAGCGTCGTTTCAAGGCCCGTCAGGGTTGATCCGCGTCTGATTCCGGTTTGATCGGCCCTTTGGGCCGCACGAAAATTTCCGACATCACAGCTGTTTGACGCGTTTGCTGCTTTGCAGCGCGTTTTTTGGTGTCTACACTTGCGGCATGGTTAGATTCCCAGCCGCAGGTTTTGGAATTCTGCTGATCGCGCTTTTCGCCGCAGCGCCTGGCCACGCACAGGTCAAGGAACGGCGCATCCCGCCGCCGGATGCGCAGAAGAAACTCCCCGAGCCCCCAGCCAAATTGCCGAAAGTCGGCGCCGACAAGACGCGCGGGCTGGATTTCCTGTTCGGTGCGCTGAAAGTCGCTCCGGACGACGACAGCGCCAAGCATGTCGAGGCACGGATTTGGGCGCTGTGGAGCCAGACCTCCAGCGACACCACGGCGCTGCTGATGACGCGCGCCAAGACTGCGCTGGACGCCAAGCAGGTCGACGTGGCGCTGAAGCTCCTCACCGCCGTGGTCAAGCTGCGGCCGGATTACATCGAAGGCTGGAACCGGCGCGCCACGCTGTATTACCTGCAGAATGACTACACGCATTCGCTCGAGGATATCGAGCAGGTGCTGGTGCGCGAGCCCCGGCATTTCGGCGCGCTTGCCGGGCTCGGCATGATCATGCAGGAACTCGGTGATGAAAAGCGCGCGCTGGACGCCTTCCGCAAGGCGCTGGCGATCAATCCGCACTTGGAAAAGGTGCCGGAACTGGTCAAGACCCTGACCGAAAAGGTCGAAGGCCGCGACATCTGAAATTGCTGGAATTTTATGCGCTCGCGGGACATGGCGAGAGCCTTGCCAAGAGCAGCCTCGCCAAGACCCTTGCCAAGACCCTTGCCAAGACCTGAGACGGTTCTGTTGCATCGTGAATGCCAAGCCGAAATGCCAAGACATCGTCGCCTTGGAAGCAAACTTCCGACACATCAAAAAGGCGAAAAGAGAGCCATCCCGATACCCCGAGAAGGGAAGCTCTTTTGGCGCCAAAATTCCTGCCGCTTTTCGCCCTGCTATGCCTGTTGATCGCTGGTCCCGCGCACGCGCAGAAGACCGATGCGGCGCCGGCGCCGGTTGCCAACGCGTTGACGCCGGAGCAGGCCAATCGTGCGCTGGAGACCTTGCAGGACGACGGCAAGCGCAACCAGATGATCGAGACGCTGCGCGCTATCGCGCAGGCCACTCCCGCGAAGCCTGAAGCGAAGCCGGCGATCCCGCTCACCGCCGACAGTCTCGGCGCGCAACTGCTGCTGACCGTTTCGGAACAGGTCGGCGAGACCGTGCGCGAGATCTCCGCCGCGGCGCGTTCGGTCACGCGATTCCCGGCGCTGTGGTTCTGGCTGCAGCGCACCGCCAACGATCCTTCGACCTATCAATTGCTGTTCGATATCGCCTGGAAGCTGGCGCTGGTGTTCGGCAGCGCGCTGACGGCGGAATGGTTGATGAGCCGGCTGCTGCGGCGGCCGTTGAATTTGCTCGAAGCCCGGATTCCCTACGCCGCCCGCACCCCGGCGCGCGTGCTCGACCAGATCGATCCGCCATCCTCGACGGCTGATATCACCGAGGTGCCGGATCTGCACCGGCGGCATCGCAGCCTGACCCGCGTTTGGCAATCGCTGGTGCGGCTGCCCTTCGTGCTGGGTCGGCTGGCACTGGAATTGCTGCCCGTCGTGGTGTTCGCCGGCGTCGTGGCGCTGCTGCTCGGTACTGACATCGGCGACGCCGGCGTGACACGGCTGGCGATTCTGGCGACTGTGAATGCGTATGTGCTGGCGCGCGGCATTATCTGCCTGACGCGGGCGCTGTTCGGTCCGCTCAGCCTGTTCACGGTGCGCGAGGAAACCGCCGCCTATATCGAGATCTGGACCCGGCGTATCGTCGCGGTCGGTGCCTCCGGCATTGCGTTTGCCAATGTCGCGCTGCTGCTCGGCCTGCAGCGTGGCGGTTATGCCGCGCTGCTTCGGCTGGTGATGCTGGTGGTGCATCTGTTCGTTGTCGTGATCATCCTGCAATGCCGCCGCCCGGTGGCGCAGGCGATCCACGCGCCGCCCGGTGCCACCGGCGTCATGGGCATGCTGCGCAACCGCTTCGCCGGCCTGTGGCATGTGCTGGCGATTGCCGTGGTGCTGGCGCTGTGGGGCGTCTGGGCGCTGAACATCCAGAACGGCTATACGCTGCTGCTGCAATACTTCGTCGGTACGATCATCGTCGCGCTTGTGACGCGGCTGGTGTCGATCGTGGCGCTCAGCCTGATCGATCGCGGTTTTCGGATCCGGCCCGAGATACTGCAGCGCTTTCCCGGGCTGGAGACCCGCGCCAACCGCTATCTGCCGCTGCTGCGCCGGATCGTCTCCGCGGTCATCGCCGTGATCGGCTTCATCGCGCTGCTGGAGGTCTGGGGTGTCAACGCCTTCGTCTGGTTCTACGGCGGACAAATCGGCAGCCGCATGGTCTCCGCGGTGGTTACCGTTGGGATCGCTGCGCTGGCTGCGGCAGCGTTGTGGGAAGGCAGCAATGCGCTGATGGATCGCCAATTGGCGGTGCTGACGCGCGACTCGCATTTCGCCCGCGCCGCGCGGCTGCGCACGTTTCAGCCGATGCTGCGCACGACCTTGCTCTGCGTGATCGTCACGGTGGTGGCGCTGACGGCGCTGAGCGAGATCGGCGTCAACGTTGCGCCCTTGCTGGCCGGCGCCGGCATCGTCGGCATCGCCATCGGCTTCGGTTCGCAGAAGCTGGTGCAGGACGTCATCACCGGGCTGTTCCTGCTTTTGGAGAACACCGTGCAGGTCGGCGATAACGTCACCGTGTCCGGCCTGTCGGGCGTCGTCGAGAACGTTTCGATCCGTACCATCCGGCTGCGCGCCGGCGACGGCGCCGTGCATATCGTGCCGTTCAGCGCGGTGACGACGATCACCAACGCCAGCCGCGGCGCCGGCAATGCCGCCGTCAGCGTCAGCGTTGCCTACAAGGAAGACACCGACCGCGCCGGGCAGGTGCTCAAGGACATCGTTGCGGAGATGCGGAGCGAGCCGGCCTTCAAGTCGTTGATCCGCAGCGATCTGGAATTGTGGGGCGTCGATAAGGTCGATGGCTCCATGGCCTCGATCGTCGGCCAGATTCGCTGTACCGATTCCGGCCGCTGGCCGGTGCAGCGCGAGTTCAACCGCCGCATGAAGCTGCGTTTCCAGCAGGAGGGTATCGAGATCGCCAGCGCTGGGCAGACCATCCTGATGCAGGTGCCGACGTCTGGCTCCGAAGCTCCGGATGATACCGACGCCGAAGTTGGGAAACCGACGCGGCGATTGGCTGCGGGGAGAGCCTAATCAGTCGGTTTGGTCCATCAGCCGATGTCCGAAGGGGGGACGAGAAACTTCCTGAAAAGGCGCCAGCCGAATAATCGGCGTCGCGCTGCTAGTGCAGCACGCTGTTGCCCGGACGGATCTGGCCGCCATGGGCCGCGGCTGCATAGAGCTGCTGCAATTCGGTTTCGAGTTGCTCATTGACCAGCAGCAGCGCCTTCACCGCGCCGCGCAGATCACCATTGCAGGTGGCGATGATTTCATCGATCGCGGTTTCGCTGGGCTTGGGCATTGTCGAATATTCTCCGGTTTCAAGCAGAATATTTTTCCAATTACAATCAGGAGAGAATGCGGCCGCCGTCGTTGCGTTCCTGTGGATAGCGTGGACAATTCCGGCTGGCCTTGCACGGCGGGCGCCGGCGCCGCCGTGGCAAAGCCGGTCGTGACGCCTATATGAGCTTGGTGCTTCATATGAATCCCTTTCGGTGAGAAAATTCGTGATCGTTCTGCTGGCCCTGCTCGTGGCCCCGATCTGCGTGTCGGCGGTGAAATACTGGCTCGGCGATCGCTCTGTCGATTGGCAGAGCGCGGACCGATCCAGCGCCGGGCTGTTGCCGCAGCCGGCGGTGCATCCAGAGGCTTTGGTACGCGTCTATGCCGCCCGCACCGTGCGCTGGCGCGGCATCTTTGCGGTCCACACCTGGCTGGTGGTCAAGGAGCAGAACGCACAGCGCTACACCCGCTATGACTACACCGCCTGGGGCGTGCCGATCCGCGTCAACGGCTTTGCCGCCGACGGCCGCTGGTTCGGCGGCACGCCGGAAACCATCGCCTCCGCTGATGGCGAGGCCGCGGCAAGGATGATCCCGAAAATCCAGGCTGCCATCGAAGGCTACAGCCTGCGCGCCTATGGCGACTACCGGGCCTGGCCGGGACCGAATTCCAACACCTTCGTCGCCGCGGTGCTGTCGTCGGTGCCGGAATTGCGGATCGCGCTGCCGCCGACCGCCATCGGCAAGGATTTCCCCTATAGCGGCGAATTTTTTGGCCTGACGCCCTCAGGCACCGGCGTCCGTGCCACGCTGGGCGGCTATCTCGGCCTCACCATCGGCTGGGTCGAAGGTCTTGAAATCAATGTCCTCGGCGCGGTGTTCGGCCTCGACATCCGGCGCCCCGCCGTCAAGCTGCCGGGCCTCGGACGGCTCGGCTTTGGCACCTGAGTGCCGGTAGCCGCGGAACCGATCCGTCGCGGCTGCGCAGCTGAAGTGTGCATAGAATTCCCCGGATACTTGCGATGATATCTGTCTATGCGGTGACCGCGCTGATCGTGCCGACACGCGATGCCGTGGGTCCGCCGACCGTGATGATCCACGGCGCCGCCTCCACATGGTGCAAAATGCCGCGCCAGATCTTATTATCGATGAGATCGAAAACATGATCGCGGCCGCTGACATAAAACCGCAGGCGGCGTCGCGCTAACGTGCATTCTCGATCGGCCTCCAACCAAATCAGGAGATTTGCATGACCACGACTTTCGGATCGGCCAAATGGCAGGGCGGCATCAAGGACGGCAAAGGGGCGATTTCGACCAAGAGCGGCGCGCTCGCGGATTATCCCTATGGCTTCGCCAGCCGCTTCGAAGGCAAGCCGGGTTCCAACCCCGAAGAGCTGATCGGCGCCGCCCATGCCGCCTGTTTCACCATGGCGCTGTCGCTGATCCTCGGCGAAGCCAAGCTCACCGCCGAGCACATGGAGACCAAGGCCGACGTCACGCTGGAGAAAGTGGGTGACGGTTTTGCCATCACCACGGTGCACCTGACGCTGTCGGCCAAGATCCCCGGCGCCGACCAGGCCAAGTTCGAAGAACTGACCGCGATGGCCAAGGCTGGCTGCCCGGTGTCGAAGGTGCTGAATGCCAAGATCACGCTGGATGCGACGCTGCTTTAATATCGAAACCTGCTGTTGTCACTCCGGGATGCGCCCTTCGCGCCAGCGGCGCTGAGGGCGTAGACCCGGAATCCCGAGGTGTTTAGTCATCTCTGGATTCCGGGTTCGCTCGCAGCTGTCGCTGCTCGCGCCCTCAGGCGCGCCAATTGGCGCGCCGGGGAATGACGGTCGCTTGAAATAGCGAACTACATATCCGCGTCGCTGCCGGAGCCGACAAAAGCGATTCGCACCATGTTGGTGGTGCCGGGGGTGCCGAGCGGGAAGCCGGCGACGATGATGACGCGCTGGCCGGCCTTGGCAAAACCGTCGCGAAACGCGATGCGGCCGGCGCGATCCACCATGTCGTCCTGGTCCTGGGCGTCTTCCGCCACCACGCAATGCACACCCCACACCAGCGACAGCTTGCGTCCCGTGGCGAGGTTCGGCGTGATCGCCACCACCGGCGGCTTCGGCCGTTCGCGCGCGACGCGCACCGCGGTCGATCCCGAACTGGTCCAGCAGATGATGGCGGATAGATCCAGCGTCTCGGCGATTTGCCGCGCGGCGTCGGCGATGGCGTCGCCGGCAGTGGGTTCGGGGTCGGGGCGCTGCGCGGTTAGCACGGTGCGATAGGTCGGATCGCGCTCCACCTCCTCGCCGATCCGGTCCATGGTGGCGACGGCCTCGACCGGGAATTTGCCGGCGGCGGATTCGGCCGACAGCATGACGGCGTCGGCGCCTTCATAGATCGCGGTCGCGACGTCGGAAACTTCGGCGCGGGTCGGCACCGGGCTCAGGATCATCGATTCCAGCATCTGCGTCGCCACGACCACCGGCTTGCCGGCGCGACGCGCCATGCGCGTCATTCGCTTTTGCAGGCTCGGCACCCGCTCCAGCGGCAGCTCGACGCCGAGATCGCCGCGTGCCACCATCAGCGCGTCGGAGGCTTCGAGGATGTCACCAAGACGATCAATCGCCTGAGGCTTTTCGATCTTCGACATGATCGAGGCGCGGCCGCGCACCAGCCGCTTGGCCTCGATGACGTCTTCGGCGCGCTGCACGAAGGACAGCGCCACCCAGTCGATGCCGGTCTCCAATGCTGCTTCGAGGTCCAACCGGTCCTTCGGTGTCATTGCCGATACGGGCAAGTCGGTGTCGGGCAGGCTGACGCCCTTGCGATCCGATATCCGCCCGCCGATCACCACGCGGGTGACGGCGCGGTCCGATGAGGTTTCCTCGGCGATCAGCCGCAGTTTGCCGTCGTCGATCAGCAAGGCGTGGCCGGGACGGAGCGCCATCAGAATTTCCGGATGTGGCAGCTGCACGCGGGTGTTGTCGCCAGGCGCCGGGCTGGAATCCAGTGTGAAGGTCTCGCCGTTCTTGAGCTGCACGCCACCGTCGGCAAAGGCGCCGACGCGCAGCTTCGGGCCTTGCAGGTCGACCAGGATGCCGATCGGCCGGCCATAGCTGCTCTCGACGTTGCGGATCGTCTTCACCAGCTCGCGCATCTTGTCGTGCGAGGTGTGGCTCATATTGATGCGGAACACGTCGGCGCCGGCCTCGAACAGTTTGCGGATCATCGCACTGTCGGAAGAGGCGGGGCCCAGCGTGGCGAGAATCTTGATGCGGCGCTGGCGTCTCATGGCTTGCCTCCCGGCGTGACGGCTGGCGGCAGGCCAGCCCCGCCGGGCGGTGTTCCACCTGGGGTATTCGGTATTCCCGGGAATCCCTGGCCGGGCGGCCCGACCGGTCCGGGAACGCCGGGCAGGCGCGGTGGCGGCTGCTCGTTGGTCTCGGTCAGCTGCACCGTCCAGGCCCGCTGCTCGCCGGTATCGACCTCGAAGAACCCGGTGCGATCGAAGCCGCGCGCCAGGCAGTTCTCGGTGCCCTTGATGGTGAATTCCTTGTCGCGCGAGCACATGAAGGCCTGGCCGGACCATTCGCCGCCGCGGTCATAATCGAGCGCGTAGATGTAATAGAACCGCGCCACCAGCGTACCGCGCAGCAGGGTCTCGCAGGCCCGCGACGACACGTTCCACCAGCCCTCGGTGGTCCAGCCCTCGGCGTCCTTGTAGCCCAGCGCGATGCCGACCCGGCTCGAGGTGTTGTTGCAGAGGCGGAAATCCGCCGCGGCGGGGCTCGTCCACAGGCACATCCAGGCAAGCGCCAGCGCCGGCAACAGGCCGGCGGCGAGGCTGCGTCTCAATAGGGGGCGGCGGCAAGAATCTGCTGTGGTCATCGGGCGAAGCTATATCAATTCATTGATGATTTCGCGTCACCCGTCGGAACTGTCAACGGCCGCGGAACCTAATTTGCGCTGACGTGACCCGGTTTGCGCTGCAATGTGGCAAAATCTGTGACAGCGCCCATGTTAGACCCATATCCGGGCGCAACAGCGAGAGCGAGCATGGCGATTGACGACAGGACCCAGACCGAGTTGGAAGCCGCGGTTTTCCGCCGTCTGGTTGAACATTTGCGCAATCGCACCGACGTGCAGAACATCGACCTGATGAATCTGGCCGGCTTCTGCCGCAACTGCCTGTCGAACTGGTTGAAGGACGCGGCCGACGCCAAGGGCGTGGCCATGAGCAAGGACGACAGCCGCGAGGCGGTGTATGGCATGCCCTACGAGACCTGGAAATCGCTGCATCAGGCCGAAGCGAGCCCGCAGCAGCTCGACGCCATGAAGAAGACTCATAGCGGACATTGATGCTGGCTTCGCGCCTTTTCGGAGGATGCGGATCAAAGCTGTGGGGGCGCTGTGGATGAGCGCGATGGCGTCTTGACGCAGGGCGTCCCGGTATTGAGTGTCATTTTCGAAAGACGGGCGCGCGTGCCGTGCTCCGTTCCCACCTTCAAGCATCAGTTTTATCAGGAGTATTCGATGGCCACCTCTGCAGCGTCCGTTCTGGACGATCAGGCGACCCATTCCTTCGCCAAGGACCAGCTCAAGGCCATCGTCGAGCGCATCGAGCGACTGGAAGAAGAAAAGAAGACGATTTCCGACGATATCAAGGACGTCTACGGCGAAGCCAAAGGCAACGGCTACGACGTCAAGGCGCTGCGCACCATCATCCGCATGCGCAAGCAGGACGCCAACGAGCGCGCCGAGCAGGAAACCATCCTGGATACCTATCTGCAGGCACTGGGGATGCTGTGAGGCCGTAACCGACCGGCTTCGTCGAACCCTAAGTTCAACATTCGTCGTTCCGGGATGCGCCTGTTGGCGCAGGCTCGGATTGACGAACGTTGATGCCCTGAAAATTTAGGATTGCCTGCGCTCAGCGCAGCGCGGCCGTGCGCACGAACGGCGTCGTCGTCAGCGTCGCAACCACCGATCCCGTGAACTGTTCGCAGACCAGACCGAGCTGCGGATCGTCCGAGAAGCTCATCGCCACCACCGCCTGCGGCTTGGCGAACTGGGCGCGCAGCACAGTAAGGTCGCTGTCGCCCATGACCGTTGCGGACATCGAGGTGCTGGCGCTCGGCGCCAGGATCATTGCACGCAGCCAGACATTGTTGTCCGGCACGGCCGCAGCGGCGAGGCGGGTCGAGATCGAGACCACTCGGCCCTGTCCCTGCGACCCCTTGGCAACCACGGTGGTGATATTGTTGACCGCCATCGGATTGCGGGCCACCGAAGCCGAACGCGCGCTGCGCGGGATCGGCGCGCTGGCGGCGACGACATTGGTGCGATCGACCGGCGAGGCCGGCGGCGCGTAGGCGAGCGCCTGCTGGAAGGCGGAAATGCTGGCGGTGGGCTGCGGATCAGCGGCGTTGGCGAGGGCCTGGCGGGCGCTGATGGCGGCGACCAGTTGGGGTTCGGCCTGCTTCGGCGTTGCCGGCGTATCGCCCCAGAATCCGCGGGCGTTGATGATGTCAGCCGGGGTCTGCGGCTTCGAATTGGCCACCTCGTCGGGAATGGCGGCGGGCGGCCGCGGCGGATTGGCCTCCGACGCGGCCCGCGGCAGCGACTGCACGTCGGCCGAAGCCACCTGGAAGCCCGCGGTGGCCCGTGCCGGCTTGGCGCGCGGCATCGGGATCGGATCGGCAGATTTCGCCGGCATCGCCGCGGCCATCAAGCCAACAGCAGAAGGCCTGGACGGAGCGATCGCGGGAGCCGCACCCTCATCCTCGTCGTCGCTGGACTTGCTCCTGAACAGCGAGGTGAACAGGCCGGGCTTGCTCCTGGCCAGAGCGGCATCGTCGCTATCGCCGCGCTTCTCGATGTCAGCCATCGCCAGCTGATAGCCGGGCAGTGGATTGCCGTCGGACGGTACATGCACGGTGCGGCCATCGGGGAAGACGCGGGCCAGCTGGTCATGGGTCATGCGCGGCCAGTGCCGGATGCTGCCGGTGTCGAGATGGACGAAGGGCGAGCCCGAGGTCGGGTAGAAGCCGACGCCGCCACGCTGCAGGCGAAGCCCGGCGAAGCGGATCTGCTCGAGCGGAACTCCCGGGATGAAGAAGTCCATGGCGTGGCCGAGCATGTGCTGGCTGGCGCGTGCGACGCCGGAGGAGCGGCGGCGGAGCATGGCGTTGGTGGCGGGGGAGCGGTAGGCGGAGATAATCTGGATGGGCTGTTTGCCGTCGACGTCGCGGTAGACTTCCCAGAGGATGTCGAACAGGCGACGGTCCATGGTGGCCTGGTCCTGGCTGCGCCAGTCGCGGAGGA
The DNA here is from genome assembly GCA_036924855.1 of Nitrobacteraceae bacterium AZCC 2146. Classification (NCBI taxonomy): domain Bacteria; kingdom Pseudomonadati; phylum Pseudomonadota; class Alphaproteobacteria; order Hyphomicrobiales; family Nitrobacteraceae; species Nitrobacteraceae bacterium AZCC 2146. Next base: position 3,035,853 of record JBAGRP010000001.1, on the reverse strand, counting down.
AGTGGTTGATCTGCTTCATCGCCTCATCGTCGTAGCGGCCGTTGCGCTTGAACGTGACGGTGAGGTCTTCGCCGGAATGGGTGTGGTGGAAGGAGAGGGTCCGGCTGTCGCCCAGCGCCGTCGCATCGTGAACCGTGCTCGCGCCTGCCATCAGCAACAGCGACGTCACTCCGGCATGGAAGCCGGCGCGCGAGGGCAGCGTTTTGAAACGGCGTGCGAAACCAGCCAGCACGTATGAGCCCACCCAAGTCAGTCGCAAAACTCTCCCGCTACCCCATGCGGCGAAAGAGAGTGAACGCAGTCTTAAGACACGACGGTTAATGGAGATTTACGTCCTATCCCCCGCCGGTTGTTCAAGCCGGTCATTAAACTTAACCCACCGAGTATGGCGAAAAATAGCCCTCTGCCGAAATGCAGATGGAGGATGGTTAACCTAGGTTAACGCCGGGGTCCGCGAAAAAGGGCTCCATCCGAGGATGAAGCCCTTGATAGATCTGGGTAATTCAGGTTCGCCGGAGGCCGCTGCTTAGCGGGTCACGGTTCGGCGCGGCCTCAGGCCCGGCGCGGCGGGCGGCGGGGTCGGGCCGCCGAACAGACGCTCGAAGAAGGACGGGCCGCTGCTGAAGCCGGGGCCGTTGTCGTTAAAGGCGACGCCCTGCGGGATGTCGGCGCGGGGGCGGGAATAGCTCGGCTGCGAATGCGCCACCACGCTTTCGAGGTCCTTGCCCTTGGTGTTGCGCAGGATCGCCAGCATCTGCGCGTCACGGCCGTAGACGTCCTTGCGCAGCTGCAGCTTGCCGGCGTCATCCACGAAGGCGGTCTGGTAGGTGATGTTGACCGGGATCGGCGTCGGGAATTTCAGGTCGATTTCGCTGTGGCCGTACATGCCGCGGATCTTTTCCGGGGTGTAGCGCTCGCCGGGCATGGTGAGGTTGAGCAGCGTCGCGGCGTACTGATCCGGATTCTGCACGCGCATGCAGCCATGGCTGAAGGCGCGCTCGTCGCGGGCGAACAGGTTCTTGTCCGGGGTGTCGTGCTGATAGACCAGGAACTTGTTCGGGAAGTTGAAGCGGATGCGGCCGAGCGCATTGGCTTCGCCGGGCGGCTGCGCAATGTGGATGCTGCCGTCGGGGTTGCGCGTGAGCTTGAGGCCCATGCGCTGCAGCACGGTGGGGTCCTGCTGCAGAGCGGGCAGGTATTCATTGTAGATGATCGAGGGCGGCACGTTCCAGGTCGGGTTGACCGTGATGTACTTCATGGTCTCGGTCATCAGCGGCGTGGCGTGCTGGCCCGGCTTGCCGGTGACCACGCGCGTGGTCCAGACCTGCGCGTCGTTGTGCATCACCTTCAGCGTGTAGTCGGGGATGTTCAGGATCACATAGGCGTTGCCGATCGATGCGGCGCCAAGCTGGCGCGGCAGCCAGCGCCAGCGCTCCATGTTGACGATCACGGTGTCGATCTGGCGATCGCGCTTCGGCGAATTCATTGCGCGCACGGTGGCGTCATCCAGCACGCCGCTGACCTTCAGCTCGTTGCTGGCCTGGAATTTGCGGACGGCCTCGGCGACGGCGGCATCGTATTTGGTGTCGTCGGGATTTTCGACATTGAGCCGGGCGCGCAGCAGCGGCACGCGCGGGTCTTCCATGACGACCGGGTTCTTCTTCGACTTGACGAATTTCAGCGCCGGGCCTTCGCCGATCGGCTGCACCGGCAGGCCGGTTTCGCCGCGCAGTTCGGCGAGCTTCTTCTTCAGTTCCTGATACGCCTTGTGGGGCGGATTGTAGCTGTCGAGCGCGATGGAGGTGTTTCTTGCGGTCGAGACGTTGACCAGCACTTCGTTCGGATCGATCGGATGCTCGGGGAAGGCGATATCGCCTGAGATCTGCGACCAGTGCATCCGGCCGCTCTGCGCCTGGCGGGCGTAGTCCAGCATGCTCGCGGTCAGCTTCAGTTCGGCTTCGGCCAGCGCGTCCGGGGAGGTCGCGGCGGCAAAATCGGGCACCGGATAATCGGCAGCGTTGAGACCGTCGGTGCCGGCGTCCTTCAGGCGCGTCATCACGCCCTTGGCGGCGGTGGTCGGGGTGCCGCCCTGCGTCCACAGCGGCGCGTAGTCGCGGCCGGTGTAGAATTTCTCGACCGCGGCGCGCTCGCCCTTGCGGTCGAAATAGCGCGACGATTTCGCACCGAGCATCTCGCGGAGCTTGTCGGCGACCGGCTGATCGGCGGAGGCGACGGTGGTCGCCGGCTTGGCGATTTCCTTGGTTGTTTCCTTGGCCTGCTCCTTGGCAGGTTCAGCGGCCGGCACGGGGGCGGTCGCGGTCTCGTCCTTCTTGACGGGCGCATCTGCCGGTTTGCTCTCTACCGTCTTTTCGGTGGCCTTCGCCGCATCGGCGGGCACAGAGGCGGTGGTGTCGATTTTGAAGTCGCTGGCGGTCGGCGGCGGCACATTGGCGGGTTCGGGGCGCGGCACCGCGGCGTCGATTGCCAGTTCCGAGACGCTGTCGCGGGGGGAGGAAGAGGGCTGGGCGAAAGCTGCGCCGGCGGAGACCGTCAGGAAAGTTGCGGCCACGGCCATCAGCACGCGGTCAAATCCGGAGCGGCGATTCAAGTAGTCACGCATTCTCGCACCTCTTGGATGAAACTGCTCCGGCATGGAACAGTTCCCTGTCTCACATCACAACTTCGGCTGAAGCGCCCGCGTTGTCAGTCTGCACGTCGCGATTCATACGCATCATACGCAGACGATACACACGCCTTGTACGAGCGGCTAGCGCCCGACGAGGTGCCTCACGACAAACTGACCGCAACATACCCCATTTGCAATGTATTCCGCGGTTTTCACACGCGCTTTTCAGTTAGTGTGTCACCGCGCCGCAACGGTTCAAAGTTCCCTTGGATGGCAACGACCTGTTCGATCGCGCAGTGCGTGAGCGCGTTAGTCTGTTTGTTCAGATTCTAAGGTCGCTGAGTCCTTCTCGGCGGCTTCGTCGAGCTTGCGATACAGCGTCGAGCGTCCGATCTTCAGGCGGCGCGCCACTTCGGACATCTGGCCGCGATAATGCGCGATCGCGAAGCGGATGATCTCGGCTTCCATCTCTTCCAGCGGCCTGACGTCGCCGCCATGTGTGAGCATGGCCAGAGTGCCGGCCGCGAAGAACGGGACCGCCGGGAGCTCGATCGCCGGCACGATGGCGGGCGCAGAATGGAACGCTGGCTCCATCAGCAGCGGCTCGCCGGAAGGACCGGCGGCGGCCGAAGCCTGGGCTGCAGCCTGCGGAAAGTCCGCGAGCCCGAGCTGGTCGCCTTCGCTCATCACCACCGCGCGATAAATCGCGTTTTCGAGCTGGCGGATGTTGCCGGGCCAATCGAGTTGCGCCAGCAGCGTCATCGCCTCGCCTGATATGCCGGTGATCGGGCGGTTTTCCTCGGCACAGAACCGCGCCAGGAAATGCCGCAGCAGATGCGGGATATCCTCGCGCCGGGCGCGCAGCGGCGGGATCGTCAGCGGCAGCACATGCAGGCGATAGAACAGGTCCTCGCGGAAGTGGCCTTCCTTGACCCGGTCGAGCAGTTTGCGATTGGTCGCCGAGACGATGCGGACATCGACCTTCACAGGTTTGCGGCCGCCGACGGCTTCGACCGAACCTTCCTGCAGCGCGCGGAGCAATTTGACCTGCGCGGTCAGCGGCAATTCGCTGACCTCGTCGAGAAACAGCGTGCCGCCGGAGGCTTCGACGAACTTGCCGAGATGCCGTTCGGTGGCGCCGGTGAACGAGCCCTTCTCGTGGCCGAACAGGATCGACTCCACGAGATTGTCGGGGATCGCGCCGCAATTGACGGCAACGAACGGCTTGCTGCTGCGCTCGCCGGAGCCGTGGATGGCGCGCGCGATCAATTCCTTGCCGACGCCGGATTCGCCTTCGATCAGCACGGGAATCGTCGAAGTCGCAGCCTTGCGCGCGGTGCGCAGCACGTTGTCCATCGCCGCACTGCGGGTGACGATGTCGGCGAAAGTCAGCTTGCCTTCGCGGCTATGCTTGATGCGCTGCAATTCGCCCTTCAGCGCGCTGGCATTGAGCGCGTTGCGCAACGACACCTGCAGGCGCTCGACGCCGACCGGCTTGACCACGAAATCATGGGCGCCGGCGCGCATCGCCGACACCACATTGTCGATGCCGCCATGGGCGGTCTGCACGATCACGGGAATACTGAGCCCGGCGTCACGGATCTTGGTCAGCACGCCCATGCCGTCGAGACCGGGCATCACCAGATCGAGCACCAAGGCGTCGATCGCCGGCACGTCCGGATCGGTCAGCCGGGCAATGGCGGCGTCGCCGGAGTCGACCACGATGGCTTCGTAGCCGCAGCGCTGCACCATGTTCTCGACCAAACGGCGCTGCACCGCATCGTCATCCGCGACGAGGATTTGTTCGACCATAGCAAGCTCCAGAGCGGGATTGTCCCGATTTGGGCCACCATGGCGACGAAAGCGTTAATGCTTTCATAACAGTGAGGCGAGGTGGGCCGTCGCATACGGCCACACCTCGCGGGCGCCGCGGTAGCACATGTCGAACGCCACATAGAGGATGATGGCGAGGCCGACATAGGCGATCCAGCGGTGCTTCTGCAGCAGCCGCGCGATGAAGCTCGCGGCAAGGCCCATCAGCGCGATGGAGAGCGCGAGGCCGAAGATCAGGATCATCGGATGTTCGCGCGCGGCGCCGGCGACGGCGAGCACATTGTCCAGCGACATCGACACGTCGGCGACGGTGATCTGCCAGATCGCCTGGCCGAGCGTCTTGCGCGGACCGGCCGGCGACCCGTCGGCGTTGAGCTGGTTTTCCAGCGCATCGAGATCGTGCTCGGGCGGGACGCGCAGTTCGCGCCACATCTTCCAGCACACCCACAGCAACAGCACGCCGCCGGCCAGCAGCAGGCCGATGATCTGCAGCAGTTGCACTGTGACGCTGGCGAAGCCGATCCGCAGGATGGTGGCGGCGATGATGCCGATCAGGATTGCCTTGCCGCGCTGTTCCTTGGGCAGGCCGGCGGCGGCGAGGCCGATGACGATCGCGTTGTCGCCGGCGAGAACGAGGTCGATCATCACGACCTGGAAAAAAGCAGTCAGGGCTTGCGGGGAAAGTAGTTCGATCACGGGCCACTCCGTTGAACGTCCAGTCCGACATCACAGTTCGCTTGAACTGCCAGAGGGGCCCGGGCCTGGACGTGCTTGCTTGAGAAACGCGGGCTCAAACCCGCGGGAAGTTCGATCCGTTAGTCAGGTTGCTCCGAGAGCGTGATCAGCCTGACCATCTGGTCCGGCTCGATCAGGATACTGATGGCGACGCCGACAAAGGTCAGCACGCCGGCGATGTCGAACCACGTCATGCGCAGCCGGTCGCGCCGGCACAGCAGCGCAATCCCGGCCGTTGCTGCGGCAAGCGCGAACAGCAGCGTCGCGACCGCGGGCGCCAGTGCGTCCAGTGAGAGAACGGCGCGCAGCGCGAGCGCCGCGGTTAGCGCCACCAGCAGGATCGCAGCAAACAACTCCCTGATCCGGCCGGGGCTTGGGCGCGGATGCTTGCGAGCAATATGGCTGCGGTCCGTGAACGCCATGGTCGTCTCGCCGTGCCCGACGGCGTTCACCCAGCCCGGAATCCGTGCTATGCAAAGTCGTCGGGTTGATTAATTCGTATTGGATAGTTTCGTAATCATGAAACTAGAAAAAAATCAAGAGATTTTTGCCGAAAGCCGGCAAGGCAAGGCCGTGCCGGAAGCCCGGTTATTGCGAAAACAGGCGGGAGATTGGCTGAAGCAGCGGCGGGCGGATGCCGGCCTGTCGCAGGTCGATCTCGCCGCCAAACTCGGTCTCAAATATTACACGTTCATTTCGCAGGTTGAGAACGGCTTCAGCCGGGTGCCGACCGAGACCATGGAAGCCTGGGCAACCCAGCTCGGGCTTGATCCGGCGGCCTTCGCCAAACATTTGCTGGTCTATTACGAGCCGGAATTGCACCGGCTGCTTTTCGGAGCGTCAAAATGAACGTGATCGCATTCGAGCGCAAACAGATCCAGGGCGCGTGGAGCGAGGCTGAGCTGAACATCATCGCCGGCACGCTCAACGTGGCTCGTAACGGCCGCGACTGGGACACCGGCCTGACCGAAAACGGCGATGCGCAGCTGTATCTGCTGGGTCCGGGGCCGGAACAGGCCTGTGAATTATGCGTGTCGCGGATCGGCGGGCGCTACATTCTGGAGGATGGCGCAGGCCGGCTGCTGTTCGAGCATCGCAGCCTGCCGCTGCTCGCGCTGCATGCCAGAAGTGCGCTGCGCGCCACGCGGTGGTGGGTTGTCGCACGGATCGTTCTGTTGTGGTGTACGATTCGGGATGTGATTCATGACAGGATCGAGCCCTTGCTCACCGAGAGCGAAGAGCTGCTTGTCGATCTGACGCCGCAGCTCGCCGCCTTCGTGTGATCGCTGCGCCAATTTGAAAGTGCTCATGACGAAATCTGCGACCTCCCGGACGACAAAATCCTCCCGCAAGCCGATTTCGAGCAAGGCTGCAGCCGCCGGCAAGACGGCGCGCAAATCGTCCGGCAAGTCATCGGGCAAGTCGCAACCGGCCAAGCTGCCGGAATGGAATTTGGGAGATCTGTATTCGGCGATCGACGCCCCGGAGGTCGCCCGCGACCTCGACAAGATCGATGCGGATTGCGCGACGTTTGAAGCTGACTACAAGGGAAAGCTTGCTGAAGAGACCGCAAAACCCGGCGGCGGCGCCTGGCTCGCTGGCGCTGTGAAGCGCTATGAGGCGATCGACGATCTGGCCGGACGGCTCGGCTCCTATGCCGGCCTGATCCACGCCGGCGACAGCGTCGATCCCGCGATTTCGAAATTCTACGGCGACGTTTCAGAGCGGATCACCGCGGCGTCGGTACATCTGCTGTTCTTCGGGCTCGAGCTGAACCGCGTCGATGACGCGGTGATCGAGCAGGCGATGCAGACACCTGAGCTCGGCCATTACCGGCCGTGGATCGAGGACAGCCGCAAGGACAAGCCGTACCAGCTGGAAGACCGCGTCGAGCAGCTGTTCCACGAGAAATCCCAGACCGGCTATGGCGCCTTCAACCGATTGTTCGACCAGACCATCTCCAGCCTGCGTTTCAAGGTCGGCGGCAAGGAACTGGCGATCGAGCCGACGCTGACCATGCTGCAGGACCGCGCGCCGGCGAAGCGCAAGGCGGCCGGGCAGGCGCTGGCGAAAACCTTCAAGGCCAATGAGCGCACCTTCGCGCTGGTCACCAATACGCTCGCCAAGGACAAGGAAATCTCCGATCGCTGGCGCGGCTTCAAGGACGTCGCGGATTCCCGGCATCTCGCCAACCGGGTCGAGCGCGAAGTCGTCGATGCGCTGGTGAGTTCGGTCCGCGCGGCCTATCCGCGGCTGTCGCATCGCTACTACGCGTTGAAGGCACGCTGGTTCAACAAGAAGAAGCTGGCGCATTGGGACCGCAACGCGCCGCTGCCGTTCGCGGCCACCGGCAGTATCGGCTGGCCGGACGCGAAAAGCATGGTGCTGACCGCCTACAGCGCGTTCTCGCCGGAGATGGCCGACATCGCCAAACGTTTCTTCGACGATCGCTGGATCGACGCCTCAGTGCGGCCGGGCAAGGCGCCCGGCGCGTTCTCGCATCCGACCACGCCGTCGGCACATCCCTATGTGCTGATGAATTACCAGGGCAAGCCGCGCGACGTGATGACGCTGGCCCACGAACTCGGCCACGGTGTGCACCAGGTGCTCGCTGCGAAGAACGGCGCGCTGATGGCGCCGACGCCTTTGACCTTGGCTGAGACCGCCAGCGTGTTCGGCGAGATGCTGACCTTCAAGCGGCTATTGTCCCAGACCAAGAACGCCAGGCAGCGCCAGGCGCTATTGGCCGGCAAGGTCGAGGACATGATCAACACGGTGGTGCGGCAGATCGCGTTCTATTCCTTCGAGCGCGCGATCCACACCGAGCGCCGCAACGGCGAGCTGACCGCCGAGCGGATCGGCGAGATCTGGCTCAGCGTTCAGCGCGAGAGCCTCGGCCCGGCGATCGATATCAAGCCGGGTTACGAGAACTTCTGGATGTACATCCCGCACTTCATCCATTCGCCGTTCTACGTCTATGCCTATGCCTTCGGTGACTGCCTGGTGAACTCGCTCTACGCGGTCTACGAAAATGCCCAGGAAGGCTTTGCCGAACGCTATCTGGCCATGCTCGCCGCCGGCGGCACCAAGCACTATTCCGAGCTGCTGAAGCCGTTCGGCCTCGACGCCAAAGACCCGACCTTCTGGGACGGCGGGCTATCTGTGATTGCGGGGATGATCGATGAGCTGGAGGCGATGGGGTAGGCTGAAATCCCGTATTACAAGTGTTGAACATTGCGGGCTTTCTGTTATACTCAACGTATAACGGAGGTTCAGCTATGAACGACCACACGAAAATTATTCCGGACCAACGTAGTCAGGTGATCGCGACGGTCGAGATCAAGAAGATTGGCAATTCTTCGGGCTTTATTCTGCCCAAGGAAGTCATGGCTCGGCTGAACCTCAGCGTCGGTGACGAGCTTTACGCGACGCTGACGCCCGATGGCGGCATTCGGTTCACGCCGTATGACCCAGACTTCGAAAAGGCGATGGAAATCGCCCGGCGTGGCATGAAGCGCTATCACAATGCATTGGCTGAACTGGCCAAATGAGCGAGCCGTTCTGGCTAAGCCGCCAGATGATCGTTGCCATTCACGATGAGCAACTGACGATCCACGGCGGGGCAAGCGGATTGCGCGACGAGGGGATGCTCGAGTCGGCGCTCGATCGGGCGCGCAACAAATGGACCTACGAGAAGGGCGAATTGGCCGAACTCGCCGCCGCCTATGCTTTCGGCATCGCCCGCAACCATCCCTTTATCGATGGCAACAAGCGCACCGCGCTCCTGGCGCTCTACACCTTCCTCGGCGTGAATGGCATCGACTTCGACGTGCCCGAGGCCGAAGCTGCCTCCATCATCATCTCCCTCGCCGCCGGTGAAGTCAGCGAGGAGAGCCTGACGCGCTGGATCAGGGATAACTGGCCGGCTTGATGCACTGCGGCATGAGCAAAGATGCGCGGTGTCCCTTACCGCCGTTGCTCTCCCCCACCGATTGCGCTAATTCCGTGGCAACTCGCGCACTCAGGTTGGAGACACCCGATGTCAGATCACAACGAAATCGCCTACACCACCGCGGACGGTAATGATTACCCGGCCCATGAGCAGACCTATGAAGGGTTCATCCTGCTGGTGAAGTACGGCACCATTGGCGTCATCGCCATCGTCGCCCTGATGGGCATTTTCCTCACCTGATCCATCGCTGATAGCGCCGCTGTTGGGTGCCATTAGACTGATTTGCTCACGCGCGTGCCATGCGCCGCCGGAGGCCCTATGAAGATTGCCGTTGCCAAGGAAATCGATCCGTCCGAGCCGCGCGTGGCGATCTCGCCCGACACGGTGAAGAAGTTCAAGGCGTTGGGCGTCGAGATCGCCATCGAGCCGGGCGCCGGCATCAAGTCCGGCCTGCCGGACTCGGAATTCACCGCGGTCGGCGCCACCATTAGCGCCGATGCGGTGAAGGATGCCGACATTGTCATCAAGGTGAAGCGTCCCGAAGCCTCTGAGCTTGTCAACTACAAGCGCGGTGCGCTGGTGATCGCGATCATGGATCCCTACGGCAACGACGCCGCGCTGAAGGCAATGGCCGATGCCGGCGTCTCCGCCTTCGCGATGGAACTGATGCCGCGCATCACCCGCGCCCAGGTCATGGACGTGCTGTCGAGCCAGGCCAACCTGGCCGGCTACCGCGCCGTGATCGAGGCCGCCGAATCCTTTGGCCGCGCCTTCCCGATGATGATGACCGCGGCGGGCACGATTCCTGCCGCGAAGGTGTTCGTGATGGGCGTCGGCGTCGCCGGCCTGCAGGCGATCGCCACCGCGCGCCGTCTCGGCGCCGTGGTCACCGCCACCGACGTGCGTCCCGCCACCAAGGAGCAGGTCGAAAGCCTCGGCGCCAAGTTCCTGGCGGTCGAGGATGACGAGTTCAAGAATGCGCAGACCGCCGGCGGTTACGCCAAGGAAATGTCGAAAGAGTATCAGGCCAAGCAGGCCGCGCTCACCGCCGAGCACATCAAGAAGCAGGACATCATCATCACCACGGCGCTGATCCCGGGCCGGCCTGCGCCGCGCCTCGTCACCGCTGAAATGGTGGCGTCGATGAAGCCCGGTTCGGTGCTGGTCGATCTGGCCGTCGAGCGCGGCGGCAATATCGAAGGTGCCAAGGCCGGCGAGGTCGCCGATGTCGGCGGCATCAAGATCGTCGGCTACACCAATGTCGCCGGCCGCGTCGCCGCCTCGGCCTCGAGCCTGTATGCGCGCAACCTGTTCTCCTTCATCGAGACGCTGGTCGACAAGACCACCAAGGCGCTCGCGGTGAACTGGGACGACGAACTGGTTAAGGCCACTGCTTTGACCAAGGACGGCGCCGTCATCCATCCGAATTTCCAGCCAAAGACCGCTTAAGGAGCGCCGCCATGGATCATATCGCACAGGCCGTCGATCCGTTCGTGTTTCGGCTCTCGATTTTCGTACTCGCCGTGTTCGTCGGCTATTTCGTGGTGTGGTCGGTGACCCCCGCGCTGCATACGCCGCTGATGTCTGTGACCAACGCGATCTCTTCGGTGATCGTGGTCGGCGCGCTGCTCGCAGTCGGCGTCGCGATGGTCGGTAGCGGTGGCGTCTGGGCGCGCGGCTTCGGCTTCATCGCGCTGATTTTCGCATCCGTGAATATTTTTGGCGGCTTCCTGGTCACGCAGCGCATGCTGGCGATGTACCAGAAGAAAAAGAAGTAAGGGCAGCCCGATGAACGCCAATCTCGCTGCAGTCCTGTATCTCGTTGCAGGCGTCCTGTTCATTCTGTCGCTGCGCGGGCTCTCCAGCCCGGCCAGCAGCCGCCGGGGCAATTTCCTCGGCATGGCCGGCATGGCCATCGCGGTCGCCACTACGCTGGCCGCGCATCCGCCGGCCGATGGCATCGGCTGGGTGCTGGTGATCCTCGGCGTCGCTATCGGCGGCGGCATCGGTGCGGTGATCGCCCGTCGCGTGCCGATGACCTCGATGCCCGAACTGGTCGCGGCCTTCCACTCGCTGGTCGGCATGGCTGCGGTGCTGGTCGCCGCTGGCGCGTTCTACGCACCCGAAGCTTTCGACATCGGCACCCCCGGCAATATCCATGGCGCGAGCCTCGTGGAAATGTCGCTCGGCGTCGCCATCGGCGCGCTGACCTTCACCGGCTCGGTGATTGCGTTCCTGAAACTGTCGGGCCGCATGAGCGGCGCCCCGATCATCCTGCCGGCGCGCCACCTCATCAACATCGCACTGGCGATTGCGCTGGTGGTGTTCATCGTCGGCCTGGTGATGTCGGGCAGCGCGCTCGACTTCTGGCTCATCACCATCATCGCGCTGGTGCTCGGCGCGCTCCTGATCATCCCGATCGGCGGCGCCGACATGCCGGTCGTGATCTCGATGCTGAACTCCTATTCCGGCTGGGCCGCGGCCGGCATCGGCTTTACGCTCGGCAACTCCGCGCTGATCATCACTGGCGCGTTGGTCGGATCGTCAGGCGCGATCCTGTCCTACATCATGTGTCACGCCATGAACCGCTCCTTCATCTCGGTGATTCTTGGTGGTTTCGGCGGCGAGACCGCGACGGCCGGTGCAGGCGCCGGTGGCGAAGTGCGCCCGGTCAAGCTCGGTTCGGCTGACGATGCGGCCTTCATCATGAAGAACGCGCAGAAGGTCATCATCGTGCCCGGCTACGGCATGGCGGTGGCGCAGGCGCAGCACGCGCTGCGCGAGATGGCCGACCAGCTCAAGAAGGAAGGCGTCGAGGTCAAATACGCGATCCACCCGGTGGCAGGCCGCATGCCCGGTCACATGAACGTGCTGCTCGCCGAAGCCAACGTGCCCTATGACGAGGTGTTTGAACTCGAGGACATCAACTCGGAATTCGCCCAGGCCGACGTCGCCTTCGTGATCGGCGCCAACGACGTCACCAATCCGGCGGCGGAGGACGACAAGACCTCGCCGATCTACGGCATGCCGGTGCTGCAGGTCTGGAAGGCCGGCACCGTGATGTTCATCAAGCGTTCGCTGGCATCAGGCTATGCCGGCATCGACAATCCTTTGTTCTACCGCGACAATACTATGATGCTGCTCGGTGACGCCAAGAAGATGACCGAGAACATCGTCAAGGGGATGTGACGTCCCCATTTTCGGGGACCGTTTTATGAGTGCACATTCCGACATGCCGCGGTCAGCCTGGGTTTTCCCCGCGCTGGCCGTTTCGCTGTTCGCAGCGACTGTTGTCGCCGGTATCTCCTTTACCCCGACGGCGGCTGGCATCGCCTTTGCCGTCGTCCTGCTCATCATCCTGTTCGGTACGGTGTTCGCCGCCGTGTATCATGCCGAAGTCATCGCGCACAAGATCGGCGAGCCGTTCGGCACGCTGCTGCTCACGCTGGCTGTGACGATCATCGAAGTGGCGCTGATCGCCACGATCATGCTCGGCGACAAGGCGGTTCCGACCCTGGCACGCGACACCGTGTTCGCAGTGGTGATGATTGTTTGCAACGGGCTGGTCGGCATCTGCATCCTGGTGGGCGGTCTGCGCTACCGCGAGCAGGATTTCCAGGTCTCAGGCTCCAATATTTATCTCAGCGTGCTGATCGTGATGGCGACCATCACGCTGATCCTGCCGAACTTTACACTGTCGACGCCGGGGCCGTTCTTTTCGGCAGCACAGCTCGCTTTTGTCAGCGTCGTCACTATCGTGCTTTACGCGGTGTTCCTCTATACCCAGACCATCCGGCATCAGGATTACTTCGTCGCCGAGAGCGCTGGCGATGGTGACAACGGCGCGCATATTTCCGGTCGGATGCTGGCCGTCAGCGCGGTCTTGCTGCTGGTCTCTTTGTTGGCGGTGGTGCTGCTGGCGAAGAAGTTCTCGCTGGTGGTGGATGCTGGCGTCGAACTGCTTGGGGCGCCGGAAGCTTTCGCCGGCATCCTGGTCGCGCTGCTGATCCTGCTGCCGGAAAGCGTGGCTGCGATTTCTGCGGCGCGCGGCAACGATTTGCAAAAGAGCATCAACCTGGCGCTCGGCTCGTCGCTCGCCACCATCGGCCTGACGATTCCCGCAGTCGCCGTTGCGGCCTATGCGCTGAACAAGGAACTGGTGCTCGGATTAAGCCCGCAGAAGATGGTGCTGCTGGTGATGACTTTCATCCTGAGCATGCTGACCTTCGGCACCGGGCGCACAAACATTCTGTTCGGGCTGGTCCATGTGGTGGTCTTTGCGCTATTCATCTTCATGGTTTTCATACCGTGATCCCCGATGGAGAATGAAGTGATGCTCGCTGCCCAGTCCGACGTTCAGCAGGACACCGCCGAAGTCCGTGTCACCGAATGGCGCCTCGCGCCTGGCGCTGCGACCGGCCACCACACCCACGGCATGGATTATGTGATCGTACCGATCACGACGAGTGTGATGACCATCGTGGCTCCGGACGGCACCCGCTCGCAGGCGCCGATCACCACCGGAAAATCCTATTTCCGCAAGGCCGGCGTCGAGCACGACGTGCTCAACGAAACCGACAAGGAAATCGTCTTTCTCGAAGTCGAGGTGAAGAAGCCGTAAGCCATGCGCCTCCGGGCTGCCCGCCTGCAGTTGCCTTGAAACAATTCATCAAAAAATTCATCGCGGCAGATCGGCGATTGCCACCGATCTGTCGCGATTGATCCCTTAATCAGCCTCAAAGTTCCCGCATCAACCGGCGGGGAGAGGCCTGATGCTCAAATTCGTCTCGAAATTCGTTCTCGATATCCTGCCGTCGGTGGTCGCGACCATCGTCGGTGCGTATATCGTTAATCATTACATCATCCCGAAGGCCGGCTCCGACAAGCCGGCCGCGGCTGTGGCGTCGACGCCCGATCCGAAGGCGGACAGCAAGGCTGCCAGCGCCAAGCCGGCCGAGACTTCCTCCGACGTGGCCAATGTACCTGATCCGGCTCCGACCAAAACCAAGGGCGAGAAGCCGGTAGTCGACAAGGCGAGCATCGAGAAATCCGAAAAATCAGAGACTGCGAGTGCACCGGCAGAGACGCGCCGGCACCAGCCGGCGATTCGCGAAAAGGCCGTTGCCAAGGTAGCGCCGCCTGCTGCGCCTGTCGCGACGCCGCCGGTGGCGACGGCCAGTGTCGCGCCGACCGAGACCCCGCCGACGCCCGAAGAGCGCCGCGACGCCAATGACCTTGCCCGCGCGGCCATCGAGCGCCTGCGTGTCAGCGAGCCACAGCAGCGCCCCCAGGAAGCCCCTAGGGTGCCTGAAGCACCGCGCGTGCAGGATGCTGCGCGAGCCGTGTCGCCGCCGCAGCAGGTGCAGCAGCTGCCGCCGCCAATCATGGTATCGACGCCCAGCATCGAGACCTACGGTTCAGCGCCGTCGCGCCCGCCTTACGCACCGACGGAGCAAACCGCCGATCCGCGCCGCCCGCGCCCGCCCGGCGAAATTCCGACGCCGCCGCCGCTGGATCTGCAGGCTGACGCGACGGGATCGACGCGGCCAGATCGCCCCAGCGTCGCCGAGGACGTGCTGTCCGCGGCAAAGTCGGTGTTTCACTCGGTCATTCCGCGGCAATTCGAGCGATAACGCCTTCGCGCTAGCCGGCCCTGCCGCCAACTCGCGCCAAGCCGTTGCGGGCGGATTCGTCCTTCGGACGCAGCAGGATGGCACGGCTGTAGGAATCGGCAGCCTTGTCCTTGTCGCCGAGCTTCTCGTAAGCGGCGCCGCGGGTGACCCAGAGCAATCCGTTCTGCGGCCATGCCTGGACCGCCTCATCCAGGTCGGCTGCAGCTTCCGTGGCCTTGCCCATGGCAAGATAGCTGGTTGCGCGGCCCAGCAGCGGGTCAGCTTGCAGCGGCGTCAGGCCATTGGCCGAGGTGAAATCCGCAATCGCGAGCTCGTATTGCTTTTCGGATTGGTAGAGCAGCCCGCGGTAGTAAAACGCCTTCGCATTATGCGGGTCGAGATCGAGCGCCGTGTTGAACTCGGTGAGTGCCTCATCGGTCTTTCCCGCTTGCGCCAGCGTTTGCGCGCGTACGGCGTGGACCTGCGCGTCCTTGGGATTGGTGCCGCTGGCGTCGGCTGGCGTCGTGCTGGCGGGCGGCGTGGGCGCCACCTGCGGTGACGGCTCCTTGTTGGAGCCCGGTGTCAGCGACGACAGGTCGAAGGAGCATCCCGCGCTGCAAAGACCCGTGGCAAGCAACGCGATCAGCGCAACCGAGCGGGCGCCGATGCGGTGGAGGTGTTCGCGAACGGGAAATGCCATGAATGCCATAATCTCACGCGGCGGCCGGGTATTGGTAGCCCGGCACGCCGCGAAATGCATCCGGTCAAAAAAATAACGCGGGCCCAGGGCCCGCGTTATTCAATTCAGAACGGTGCAGATGGTTCAGCGCGGACCGCGCGGACCTGCGCTTGCACCGGCAGCACCCGGACGGCCGCCGCGCTCTGCGCCGGGACCGGCGCCGAAAACCGGCTTCGGCTTCATCGGCAGCAGGCCTTCGCGCTGCAGCTTCTTGCGGGCGAGCTTGCGCGCACGGCGCACGGCTTCAGCCTTCTCGCGGGCCTTCTTCTCAGAGGGCTTTTCGTAATGGCCGCGGAGCTTCATCTCGCGGAAAATACCCTCACGCTGCATCTTCTTCTTCAGCGCCTTGAGAGCCTGATCGACGTTATTATCGCGAACGAGAACCTGCACGCGGCATCCTCTTCAATTGATCGGATTGGAATTCGGGTAAAGCGAAGGGCCGACAAACAGCCATGCCCTCAACCTCAAGGGCGCGGATGTACCAGATGAAAACCGGATTGTCCACCTGCGGCGGCCGTTTTATGGAGTGGAAAAGCCCGAAAATGCACGGCATCTCGTCTTCCGCGAACCCGGTTCCACTCCTTTAATGTCTCTTAACGCACCGTTTCTAGAGTGCGCATGAACGCAGGGAGAGCACCATGAACGCGAAAAAATACGCTGCCGAAGCCATCGGCACGTTTTGGCTGACATTTGCCGGCTGCGGCAGCGCGGTAATCGCAGCGGGTTTTCCGGAGGTCGGCATCGGCCTGGTCGGCGTATCGCTGGCGTTCGGGCTTAGCGTCGTGACCATGGCCTACGCGATTGGCCACATCTCGGGCTGTCATCTCAATCCCGCCGTCACCGTGGGCCTTGCCGCGGGCGGGCGTTTTCCGGCCGGACAGATTCTTCCCTACATCGTCGCGCAGGTTGTCGGCGCCATCGCGGCGTCCGCGCTGCTCTATGTGATTGCCAGCGGCGCCGCCGGCTTCGATGTCGCCAAGGGCTTCGCCTCGAACGGCTTCGATGCGCATTCGCCCGGTAAATACAGCATGGTGGCGTGCTTCCTCATGGAAGTGGTGATGACCATGATGTTCCTCTTCATCATCATGGGCGCCACCCATGGCAAGGCGCCGGCGGGCTTCGCTCCGCTGGCGATCGGCCTGGCGCTGGTGATGATCCATCTGGTCAGCATTCCCGTTACCAATACCTCGGTGAACCCTGCGCGCAGCACCGGCCCGGCGCTGTTCGTCGGCGGCTGGGCAATCCAGCAGTTGTGGCTGTTCTGGGTCGCGCCGCTGATCGGCGGCGTCCTGGGCGGAGCGATCTATCGCTGGCTCAGCGACGAGCCGACCGGTGTCGTCGAAGGCAAGATAGCGACCTGAAAAACCACGGGACCAGGGCTTGCCATGGTCCCGCTTTTCGTTGCGACGGCGTTGCGGCGAAACAGCGACGGAATCAGGGCCGCGATTTTGAGCCCAAAGGCGCCACTTCGGTAACGTGACCCATCTTGCGGCCCGGCTTCGGCGCGCCCTTGCCATAGAGATGCACGGTGGCGCCGGGGATGGTCATCCACTTTTCGTAGTCGAGGATGTCGTCGCCGATCAGGTTGGTCATGGTGACCTGGCCATGGCGCACGGGCTTGCCGAGCGGCCAGCCGGCGATGGCGCGGATGTGCTGCTCGAATTGCGACACCGAGGCGCCGTCGAGGGTCCAGTGCCCGGAATTGTGTACCCGCGGCGCGATCTCGTTGACCAGCAGCGTCGCGCCGTTTTTGCCTGGCACCACGAACAGCTCGACCGCGAGCACGCCGACATAGTCCAGCGCGCTCGCGATTTTTTCCGCAATGCCGCGCGCCTGCTCGGCGAGGGGGTCGGAAATCTCCGCGGGCGCGTAGGAGAATTTCAGGATGTGATCGCGATGCTCGTTTTCGGTGACGTCGAAACATTCGACGTGGCCATCGGCGCCGCGCGCGGCGATCACCGAGATCTCTCGCTCGAACGGCACGAAGGCTTCGAGGATTGCCGACTTGGTGGCAAGGTCATTCCAGACCTGATCGGGATCGTCGCCTTCGCGAATGATCGCCTGGCCCTTGCCGTCATAGCCGAAGCGGCGGGTTTTGATGACGGCGGGCAGGCCGATCTTCGCAATCGCTTTGCGCAGCCCGGCGGCCGACGACACATCGGCATAGCCGGCCGTGCCGATGCCGAGCTGGGTGATAAAATCCTTTTCGATCAGGCGATCCTGCGTGGTCGTCAGGATCGCCTGCGCTGGCAACACCGGGCGGCGGGCATCGAGGATCATCGCGGTGGCCGCAGGCACATTCTCGAATTCGTAGGTGATGACATCGCAGTCATTGGCGAACAATTCGAGCGCCTCGACATCGGCATATTCCGCGCAGGTCGCGTTCTGCACCACGTCGAAGGCTGGCGAATCCGGATCCGGCGAGAACACCTGGCAGCGCAAGCCCAATCGTGCCGCCGCCATCGCCAGCATGCGGCCGAGCTGGCCGCCGCCGAGAATGCCGATGGTGTCGCCGGGCTTCAGCTTCTTCAATGCGGAAGCCGTCACGCCGATTCCTCCGGGCGTTCGGCGACGGCATCGGTCTGTGCCTTGCGCCAGGCGGCGAGTCTTGTCGCCAGCGCCTTGTCGTGCAGCGCCAGCACGCTTGCGGCGAGCAGCGCCGCATTGATCGCGCCGGCCTTGCCGATCGCCAGCGTGCCCACGGGAATGCCGGCCGGCATCTGCACGATCGAATACAGCGAATCGACGCCGGACAGCGTCCTGGATTCCACGGGAACGCCGAACACCGGCAGCTCGGTCAACGCCGCCGCCATGCCGGGCAGGTGCGCGGCGCCGCCGGCGCCGGCGATGATGATCTGGAAGCCGGCCGCCTTGGCGCCTTTCGCAAACGCGTACAGCCGCTCCGGGGTGCGGTGCGCGGAGACGACTCGCTTGTCGCTGGATACACCGAGGGCGGTCAGCGTCTCGGCGGCGTGGCGCATGGTCTCCCAGTCCGACTGGCTTCCCATGATGATGGCGACGGGCGCGGGCATTCCGTTATTTCTTTCGCGAATCCAGAAAGATAGGCTGGAAATACAGGGTCGGGGCCTTGCGTGGCAAGGCGCATCGAAGGGATGATGCTGTCTTGGTGAAGACCGCCAAGTCTTGTAGCAAACCTCATGAAAAAGAAACCCCCCACGCTGGCGTTGAAGCTGGCGAAGCGCCCGATGCGGGGCGTCAAGCCGCTGTTATCTTTGGGTAAAACCTACGCGCCCGCAGCCGCGCTGACGATTCGGCGACTGGAGGCGCAACTGGCCGAGGCGCAGACCCGAATCGACGAACTGCGGGCTTCCGCCGAGACCGACTTCCTGCTCGATATCCTGAACCGCCGCGGCTTTGCCCGCGAGCTGACCCGCGCCGTCGCCTACATCACGCGCTACCGCGCGTCAGGCGCGCTGATCGTGCTCGACGTCGACCGCCTGAAGCCGATCAACGACGCCTTCGGCCACGCCGCCGGCGATGCCGTGCTGCAGGCGGTGGTTGGCGTGCTCCGCCGCCACGTTCGCGCCTCCGATGTGATCGGGCGGCTTGGCGGCGACGAATTCGTGCTGCTGCTGTGGAATCTCAGCGAGGCCGACGCCCGCGCCAAGGCGTTGCAGCTGGAAGCCGCCATCGACCGGCTCACCTTCGTGTTTCGCGACAAGCCTGTTTCTGCCGGCGCCTCGGCCGGCGTTGCATTGCTCGGGCCGGACATCCCCGGCAGCGCCGCACTGGAAGAGGCCGACCGCGTGATGTACGCGCGAAAGAAGGAGAGACGGGGCGGGGGGTGAGTGAAGAGGGCCAGTCGCCATATCAGGCGCACCGCCGGTCATCACAGCCCGCTGAGATCGCCCGGCACATCGCCGAATTTCTGGATCACCTGGGCGTCGCTGAACTCGCCCATCATCGGATCGCCAGTGCGGCTGAACGCCACCGCGCCGATGCTACCGGGCACCCGCGACAGCACCTCGGCGCGACGGATCGCGCCCGACGAACTCTGGCATTCTTCCGCAGCCCCTGCGACTGGCGAACCGGCGTCGTCCTGCAGGAACGGCAGCGCTACGTAATAGGTGACATCGGGCATGGGCGGGACTCGCGGGTGATAGGTTAAGCCACAATGTTCCTATTTTGTTCTTTGTCAAGCCAGGTTGCCGCCCACCATGTCTGACTGACGCTGTCGTCTCCGGGTTCTTTGCGATCGGCAACCAGATCTTTAAGATTGTGCCGCATCCATTGCACCACCGTTGCAGTGCGCGGCGTCTGCGGGCTGACTCAGGTGAGGTAAACAGGCATGCGCGGGTTAGTCATTTTTGCGATCATGTTCGCCATCACGGCCGTGGTGGACGCCGCATTCTTCAAGGGGCGTTACCTGAACGATAGTCAAAAGGCGATCACCGGACTGGCATCGCTCGCCGTGCAAATCGGACGCAAGTAACATTTGCCGGCGTCTGCTGTCGGCTGCCCCGGCGCGGCTCCTGTTCGGAGGCCGGAACCCGCTCACACCACCACTGCCGGTATGACGCCGTCCCGCCATCGCGCTCACCTCGCGCAGGTCGAGCGGTTCGCCGAGCGCGAGAGCTGCGGCGATGACGCCGAGGCGTGTGGGGTTCGGCATCGCCGCTCCAAACGGGACGGCCACGATGCGACGCGTTGTCTCACGCAATGATATCAGGGGTGATCTGGTCTTCGATGAAGGCGATGCGGTCGCGCAGTTGCAGCTTGCGTTTCTTCAGCCGCTGCAGGCGCAGCAGATCCGGTGCCGGCGAATGATGCAGGGCGTCGATCGCTGCATCGAGGTCCCGGTGTTCCTGTTGTAGTTTCGCCAGTTCGGCGGGGAGTGCGCGATCTTCGTCGTCGTTCATGGGTCTAGCTGACTGGATTCGCGGGTGATTGCGAGGGGAATTTGTCGCAGGACTATCGCCGGTGCACGCGCACCGCGCAAGCATCCGGTTCCAACCCGATGCAAGGTAACCCGGTCACGATTCGTTTCATATGATGCGGAAAACTGAAAATGCAATTTGCAAGACCCATCGACAGATGTCCACTGTCATGTAGACTTCATCGTCCACCGAATCCGAGGTTCAATCCTACCCAGGAGATTTCGAATGGCACTTCAGGCGCATCTCGTTGAACTGGAACGCAAGCACAAGATCTTGGAAACAGAATTGCACGAAGCCCTCGTGCATCTTTCGACAGACGACCTTCGCATCGTCGAACTCAAGCGCCGCAAACTGATGGTCCGGGACGAAATCCAACGTCTCAAGCTCGTCGCCAGCGACACGCTGCATTAGCGGAAATATTTTCTCAGTATATCACATCACTGACCTCATCCATAGGAGTGCGCATCCTGCGTGCGCCTCGAAGGATGCAGTGTGCCGTCACTTCATCGTTACGAGGGGCTTGCGACGAAGCAATCCAGTTCTCCGTGGACTGGCTGGACTGCTTCGCGGAGCTTGCTAGCGGGCGGCGTTTTGCGCCGACCCCGTTTTGTTTTGCGCCGACCCATTGGCTCGCAACGACGGCGCGGTCGCCCTTCGACTACGACTTCACCATGTCAGCTACATACTCCGCGATCGCCAGCGACGACGTCAGCCCCGGCGATTCGATGCCGAACAGGTTGACCAGCCCGCGCACGCCGTGCGCCTGCGGTCCCTGGATCATGAAATCCTGCACCGCCACCGCGGGCGGCACGATCTTCGGCCGCATCCCGGAATAGCTCGGCATCAGTGCGCCGTCCGGCAGCGCCGGCCAATAGCGCCGGATCGCCGGATAGAACTTTTCGCCGCGCGCGGGATCGACGGTGTAGTCGATATGATCGACCCATTCGACGTCGGGGCCGAACCGTGCCCGTCCGGCGAGATCCAGCGTCAGATGCACGCCGAGCCCGCCGGGCTCCGGCACCGGATAGATCAGGTGCGAGAACGGCGCCTTGGCGCTGCAGCTGAAGTAACAACCCTTTGCGAGATAGGCCGGCGGGATCAGATCCAGCGGCATGCCGTCGAGGCTGCGGGCGATCGCAGACGCTGACAGCCCGGCCGAATTGACCAGCATGTCGCAGGACAGCATCATCGGCGCGTCGCCGCCGACCTCGATCTCGAAGTCGTCCGCGGTGACCCTGCCGCGCGTCAGCGGCGCCAGGAACGCGAACGCCGCGCCTGCTGCTTCTGCCTCGCCGCGTAGCGACAGCATGTAGCCATGGCTGTCGACGATACCGGTGGAGGGCGACAGCAGTGCGGCCTCGCAGGAAAGCTGCGGCTCCAGCGCGCGGGCCTCGGCGCCTGACAGCACCCGCAGATCGTCCACGCCGTTGGCCTCGGCATGGGCCTTGATGGCCTGCAGTTTCGCGATCTCTTCGGGCCGGGTGGCGACGATCAGCTTGCCGGAATTGCGATGCGGGATGCCGCGGGCGCGGCAGTAGTCATACAGTGCATGCTTGCCGGCGACACAGAACCGCGCCATCAGGCTGCCGGCGGGATAATAGATGCCGGCGTGAATCACCTCGCTGTTGCGCGACGAGGTGACGGTGCCGATCGCATCGGCCGCCTCCAGCACGATCACCTCGCGGCCGGCCTGCGCCAGCCGCCGTGCGATGGCGAGGCCGACGACGCCGGCGCCGATCACGATACATTCAACCTTGTCCATGTGCCGTCCGGTCGTTCATCTGTAGGGTCAGGTTCGCGGCAAGGTACCGCGACGAATCGCGCCCCGCGGATATTAGCCAAACGTTAAGCATCGAACCGGATTGCCGCCGTTTTCCGACGTGTTGTGTGATTGTACACGTTCACGTTTACCTGATCCCAATACCTGTGGTTGGAAGCTCACCCCTGCGAATACGCGGGTGTGGAATGACTGGCAAGATCTGGCGAACAGGAGGCAACGCGGCAATTTTCACCGCAGCCGGGGTGTGCCTGCTCGCCATCGCGGTCGCCTCCGATGTCGCCGATGCCAGAGCCGAATTTTCACCGCCCAGCTATATCGGCGAACTCGATCCGCAGATGATCTGGGAAATCCTGCTCGGCGGTCTCGTCGGGCTGGCGTTCCTCGGCGCCGTTGTGTTGTGGGTGGTCTCGGCACTGCGTGACGTCAAGCGTCAGCAGCAGCGGCGCAATGCCTTCGTCGGCTCGGCGCTCAATCATCTCAGCCAGGGCATCGTCATGGTCGATGCGCAGAAGCGCGTGATGTTCTGCAACGACCGCTATCTCGAGATCTACGGACTGTCGCGCGCGGACCTCACCAAGGACATCACCGGTCCGGGCCTGCGCGAACTGCGACGTCAGCACGGTACGCTGGATACCGCCAGTGCGACGTTCTACGAACACGGCACTTCGGCAGAGGGTTTTATTGCCGAATTGCAGAACGGGCGATCGATCCGGGTCAAGGTCAATCAGTTGCCGAACGGCGGCGTGATCGGAATCCACGAGGATTGCACCGATCAGCGCCATCTGTCCGTCGAGCTGGAAAGCACCAAGAAATTTCTCGAAACGGTGCTCGACAACATCCCGGTGTCGCTGATGGTGCAGCGGATCAGCGACGGCCGGTACCTGTTCGTCAACCGCAACGCCGAGGTCATCCTCAACCGGCGCCGTGAAGACGCCATCGGCTTGACCATCGCTGACATGCTCAAGCCGGAGGAAGCGAAGCTGATCATCGGCCGCGACCAGGCCGCGATCAGGAGCGGGACAACCGTCGCCGAGGAGCATCCGATCAGCACCCGAGACGGGCTGCGGCTGTTCCTGACCCGGCGGGTGACGGTGCTCGACGACGCCGGTGCCCCGCAATACCTGATCAAGACTCACGAGGATGTCACCGACCGGCGCCAGACCGAGGCGCGGATGGCCCACATGGCCTATCACGATGGCCTCACCGATCTGCCGAACCGCGCCGCATTCCTGCAGGCGCTGTCGCAGATGATCGACGCCTGTAGCGATGTGTCGGAAGAATTCGCGGTGCTGTCGATCGATCTCGACGGGCTGAAGGAAATCAACGATGTGTTCGGCCACGCCACCGGCGACAAGTTGCTGATCGACGTCTCGCGCCGGATCGAGGCAGCGGCCCGCGGCGGCGTGGTGGCGCGGCTCGGCGGCGACGAATTCGGCGTCATCATCGATGGCAAACAGCCGGAGGCCGGCCAGGCAACCGCCGAGCGCATCGCCGCGGCGCTCTCACAAGGTTTTCCCATCGATGGCAAGTCGGTGCAAACCGGCGTCACCACTGGCATTGCGCTGTTTCCGCGTGACGGCTCGGACGCTGCGTCCTTGCTCGCCAATGCCGGCGCGGCGCTGTTCCGCGCCAAGGCCACCTCGCGCGGCTCGATCAGCATCTTCGCGCCCGAGATGGACCAGCAACTGCGCGACCGCCGCGTGCTGCATCAGGACCTTTCGGTAGCGATCCGCAATGGCGAACTCTCGCTGCACTACCAGCCGCAGGCCCGTGCCGGACAGAGTGTCGTCGATGCCGACATCACCGGGTTCGAGGCGCTGGCGCGCTGGATCCATCCCACCCGCGGTTTCGTGCCGCCCGGCGAGTTCATTCCGCTGGCGGAAGAAAGCGGCCTGATCGTCGAGATGGGCGAATGGATTCTGCGGCAGGCCTGCCTGGAAGCAGCCTCATGGCCGGTGCCGCTGCAGATCGCCGTCAACCTGTCGCCGGCGCAATTCATGCACGGCGATCTGGTCGGCCTGGTGCATTCGATCCTGCTCGAGACTGGCCTGCAGCCCGGTCGGCTGGAGCTGGAAATCACCGAAGGCGTGCTGATCGAGGATTTTGACCGCGGCGTCGCGCTGCTGCGGCGGCTGAAGGCGCTCGGCGTGCGAATCTCGATGGATGATTTCGGCAGCGGCTATTCCTCGCTGACCTACCTGCAGGCGTTCCCGTTCGACAAGATCAAGATCGACCGCGCCTTTGTGATGAACCTTGGGCGCAATCCGCAATCCGCTGCGATCGTCCGCGCGGTGATCGGGCTTGGCCACGGCCTCGACGTCTCGATCGTCGCCGAGGGCGTCGAGACCCACGAGCAACTGTGCTTCCTCGCCAACGAAGGCTGTGACGGCGTGCAGGGCTATTTCATCGGCCGCCCCGCGCCGATCGCGCAATATTCCGGGCTGGTCGGACGCGGCGCGCCTGCACCGGCGCGCAAGGTGGGGTGAGGCCGGGCGCTTCTTCACCCCCGCCAGCCGCCGCGCCGACGAAGCGACAAGCCAATGGTTGAGCCCGCGCCGTTCCGCCGCTAGCGTGCGGCGATGACGACATCCACTGACATCATCAGCGCCGAGATCGCGAAAGACCCCGCGCCGATTGTTGCATTCCCCGTTCCGCTGTTGCGCATCGACGCGGTGACGAAGAAATTCGGCAGCTTTTCGGCGGTCGATCAACTCTCGCTCGACATCCAGGCCGGCGAGTTCTTTGCGCTGCTGGGCCCCTCCGGCTGCGGCAAGACCACCTTGCTGCGGATGCTGGCCGGCTTCGAGGCGCCCGACGCCGGAAAAGTCCTGCTCAACGGCGAGGACATCGCCGCGGTGCTGCCGCATCAGCGGCCGGTCAACATCATGTTCCAGAACTACGCGCTGTTTCCGCATCTGTCCGTGCAGAACAACATCGCCTTCGGCCTGAAGCGCGCAAAGCTGCCGCGCGCCGAGATCGACAGCCGCGTCGCCGAGATGGTGGCGCTGGTCAAATTGAACGGGCTGGAGAAGCGACGGCCGGACCAGCTCTCCGGTGGGCAGAAGCAGCGCGTCGCTCTGGCGCGGGCATTGGCGCGGCGGCCGCAACTGCTGTTGCTTGATGAGCCGCTGGCGGCGCTCGACAAGAAGCTGCGCGAGGAGACGCAGGCCGAACTGATGGAGCTGCAGCGCCGGCTCGGCACCACCTTCGTGATCGTCACCCACGATCAGGAGGAGGCGATGACCATGGCCGACCGCATCGGCGTCATGAAGGACGGCCGGCTCGAACAGGTGGCGACGCCACGGCAACTCTATGAGGCGCCGGTGTCGCGCTGGATCGCCGGCTTCGTCGGCGACATCAATCTCATCGAGGGCGAGGTGACGTTTCATGACGATCACCGCCTGACGATTGCCACCGCCGGGGCCGGCATGCTGTCCGCCGCTGAACCGCGAGCGCCGCTGCTGGGCCGCGCGATCTGCGTCGCGATCCGGCCGGAAAAAATCAAGCTGTCGCGGCGGGCGCCGGCTTCTGATCACGGCCATGCCGGCGCGATGAACAGCGTGGAGGGCGTGGTGACCGAGGTCGGCTATCTCGGCGGGCTGTCGGTCTACAAGGTCAGGCTCGGTTACGGCGCCACCTTGCGTGTGGCGCTTGCCAACACCGCGCGGCTCGATGTCGATGCCTACAGCGTCGGCGAGCGTGTGGTGGCGTGGTTCGCGCCGGACGACTGCGTGGTGCTGGGGAGATGAGCGCGCGCCATATTTTCACGCGCCCGGCACGGCTGGCGGCAATCGCGCCCTATGTGTGGATGGTGCTGTTCTTCCTGGTGCCGTTCGGATTTGTGCTGAAGATCGGCCTGTCGCAGACGGCGATCGCGCAGCCGCCTTATCTGCCGCTGTTCGGATTCGCGGACGGCGTTGCCGGCCTGAAGACGTCGTTCGCGGCACTGTCGCTGGACAATTTCCGGTTGCTGGTCGCCGACAACCTTTACATCGCGTCCTACCTGCGCAGCCTCGCGGTCGCTGTGATCTCCACCGCGCTGCTGCTGGCGCTCGGCTATCCTATCGCCTATGCCATGGCGCGGTTGCCGCAGCGCTGGCAACCCATCGCCATGACGCTGGTGATCGTGCCGTTCTGGACCTCGTTCCTGATCCGCGTCTATGCCTGGATCAACATCCTGCAGCACGATGGCCTGCTCAATAAAATCCTGCTGGCGCTGCATATCGTCTCCGCGCCGGTGGTGTGGCTCTCCACCGACACCGCCATGTATCTCGGCATCGTCTATTCCTATCTGCCGTTCATGATCCTGCCGCTCTACGCCACGCTGGCGAAGCAGGACGAGGCGCTGCTGGAGGCCGCCGCCGATCTCGGCGCCTCGCGGCTGCAGGCGTTCTGGCTGGTGACGTTCCCGCTGTCGCTGCCCGGCATCGGCGCCGGCGTGCTGCTGTGCTTCATTCCGATCGTCGGCGAATTCGTGATCCCGGATCTGCTCGCCGGCTCGGACTCGATGATGATCGGCCAGACGCTGTGGCTGGAATTCTTCACCAACAAGGACTGGCCGGTGGCCTCCGCCACCGCCATCGTGCTGCTGGCGCTGCTGCTGATCCCGTTGCTGGTCTATGATCGGCTGCAGCGTCGCCAGCTGGAGGCGCGCTGATGCCTGCAAGCGCTCCGCGCCTGTCCCGCTTCAACGTCACCGCGCTGGTGCTGGGGCTGGCGTTTCTCTATCTGCCGATCGTCATTCTGGTGATCTATTCGTTCAACGCCTCCCGTCTGGTGACGGTGTGGGGCGGCTGGTCGACGCGCTGGTACACGGAGTTCTTCAATGACCGCGCGATGCTCGACGCGGCCTGGATGAGCGCTCGCGTCGCGGTGGTCTCGGCAACGCTGGCGACATTTCTTGGCACGCTGGCGGCAGTGGCGCTGACCCGCGGCGAACGGTTTCGCGGCCGCACGCTGATGTCCGGCATGCTCTATGCGCCGCTGGTGATGCCGGAAGTGATCACCGGGCTGTCGTTGTTATTGTTGTTCGTCGCGCTCGACGCCGAGCGCGGTTTCTGGACCGTGACCATCGCCCACACCACGCTGACCATCTGCTTCGTCACCGTCGTCGTGCAGTCGCGCCTGGCGGGCCTCGACCGTAGTCTGGAGGAAGCCGCGATGGATCTGGGCTGCGATCCTGCGCGGGCGTTTCTTCGCGTAACACTGCCACTGATCTGGCCGGCCATTGCCGCCGGCTGGATGCTGGCCTTCACGTTGTCGCTGGACGATCTCGTCATCGCCAGCTTCACCACCGGGCCTGGCTCGGCGACGCTGCCGATCCGGATCTATTCCGAAGTCCGGCTCGGCGTGAAGCCGGAGATCAATGCGATCTGCACGCTGATCATCGGCTTCATCGCGGTGCTGATCGTCGGCGCGTCGCTGGCGTCGAAGCTGTCCAGCGTGCGGGGCGAGAGCGCGGCTCCGTTGTAGATGTGAAACTCAGCTGTCGTCCCGGCAAGCTCGCTTGCGAGCGCAAGCCCAAGGGATTGGGACAAGGTCCATAAATGGACTTGGTCCCAATCCCGTCGGCGTTCGCTCGCGCTCACTTGTCCGGGACGACAACACTGGTCGATGTCGGTATCTAACGCGCGCCAAACAGTTCTTTCGCTGCCGCGGCGACGCGTTCATGGATCGCTGCACGATTCACGCCCGGTGCATCGACGCATGTGGCCGGTACAATACGGCGACCGGCCTCCGTGGCTTCCGGCAGAAACACGTAATGTCCGACCTCCGGTGCCAGCACATCAAGCGAGCTGCCGCGCATGTACCGATGCAGCCATGTCGCGGCGTGCAGTGTCGGATCGGCGCCGCCGATGACGATGCGTGACGGTGCCTCTATCGCAGCAAGGCTTGCCTCGTTGAACCCTAGCAATCCGCGGCCGGGCGCCAGCATCAGCGCCGCCTTGAAGCGGGCATCGCGATACGAAACCGACATCCGCGCCCAGGAGTCACGAAAGATCGCGCTGCGCTCGAGCAGGTTCGGGAGATGATCCGCCAGGTCGGGAAATTCCGGCACGCCGCGGGCGAAGTCGCGGCTGGTCTCGGAGCGCTGGAATCGTGAGTGCTCGGTGATCGCGCCGAGCAGCGCTGCCGCGGTACATCCGCCCAGCGAATATCCGGCCACGAAGACCCGGTCGATGTCGAGGTGATCCGCGAATTCGCCGTGTTGCGCGATCTGATCGAGCAACACGGCGAGGTCACGTGCACGCTCCCACCAGCACAGAAAGCCCTCGGCCCGGTAGGGCTCGCTGAGTGTGTTGCCATGGTGATCGATGCCGATAGCGACGAAGCCGCGCTGCGCCAACCGCCGACCGAGCCAGCCGAGACCGAGCGCGCTGCCGCCGGTGCCGTGCGACAACATCACGACGGGATACCGGCGTGGTGTTGCGAGCAACGGTTCATCCGGCGCCATCAGGCCGATGCTGAACCAGGGGTCGGATGGCGGGCCGTGGAAGCGCTCGTGTTCGATAGCGGCGTCGGACGTTGGATACCACGCCGTCCAGTTGAGCGGGCGCGGCCCGGTGCCATCCCAGTTCGGTCGTCGCTGATCTTGCAGGTGGCCTTGCCGGAATCCGACTTTCATCGCGGCTCTCGCGCCGCCATTCGCAAGGAAGCGATTTGCCGTTGGCTCAATTCGCCTTCGGCGCGTCAGCCGGCACATCCACTGGCTTGTTAGCTGCCGCATCCGGCGCAGGCTTCGCGCCGCCCGTAAACCGCTCCAGCACCGAGCGCACGGCATCACGGGTCTTGCGGTCTTTCACCGCATCGAGCAAAGGAGCTGCGCCGGGCGAGCGGCGGATCAGGCTTTCCGGATCGGGAAAGATCAGCGGGTCATCCCACGGGCCCTGGATCACGAAGGGCAGGTCGAAGCCGGGCGGGGCGTTCGGCACCGAGTTGAGGCTGGCGACGCCCTTGAGGTCGTATTCCCTGGAAGGCACCGAGGCGGTGCCGGTCAGCGTCAGGCGCGCCGCCGGCCCGTCAATGCGGATGTCCTGCGCGGTGGCGACGCCGTCGTTGAATTTCACCGCCATGTTGAGGGTCGAGAACGGCGTATTGCCGCTGCGGAAGTTGCCGGCGCCGGACAAAGGCCGCCGCTCCAGCCGCTTCAGCAGCTGTTCGACATTGAAACCGCTGATGGCGCCGTCATGGCCGGTGAGGGTCGCTGTGCCGTCGAGCGATTGCGCGAGGCCGAACGGCGACGACCCCGAGGCTTCCAGCGCCATCGTCAGGTTGCCACGGCCGGACAGCTTGTTGACGCCGAACAGGTCGCTGGCGCAGGCCTGCAGGTCGACGTCGGTGAACTGGAACTGCGCCTTCACATCGGCGACCGCGTCGGAATGCGCGACGCCGAACGAGCCGCGGACGATGCCGCCATACATCTGCGCCTCGCCGACGGACAGCGCCAGCGTGCCGCCGCGCAGATTGGCGCCGAGCGCGGTGCGGCCGAGCACCGAAGAGCCGACGGTGACCTTGGCGGCCGACAGCCGCATGTCGAGGTCGGTGGTGGACAGCGCGTTGAGATCGAACAGCTGCCGGTTCCAATCGCGTGCGCCAGAGGCCAGCAGCCGCACCGTCGAAACATAGGGCGTGAAATCGAGCGCGCCGGCGGCCAGCGTCGCCTGCAGGGTCTGGCGGCCGTTGTTGCTGTAGGTCATGACGCCTTCGGCGACATTGCCGTCGAGCTCGACATTGACGTTGGTGAGCGCGATCGACGGCCCGACCAGGCTGGCGCGGGCCTTCAGGGCGAAGCGCCCGAAGCCGCCGGTGCCGGGCGGACCCTGGCCGGCCCAGCGCAGCGCGTTGCGCAGTGACAGGCTGTCGGCGGTGAGCGTGCCTTCCATCATCAGGCTGGCGCGGTTGGCCACGGTGCCGTCGAAAGCGAGCTTGATCGGCGCGCTGACCATCCGCGCCTTCAGCCCGGAGCGGTCGCCGGACAAGGCGGCGATGAAATCGCTGACGCTGAGGCTGCCGTCGATGCGTTCGCCGCGCCAGTCAAACTGGCCGGTGGCGGCAAAGGAGCGCGAGATCGAAGGCCAGGCCAGCGACAGATCGATGTCGCCAAGCTGCTCGGAATTATGCGGGTCCTGATAGCTCAGTACGCCGTCCTGGATGCGGATTTCGGAGAACGACAGCGGATGGTCGGCGCCCGGCTGCATGGTTCGGGCGATCGACTCGATGAACGGCGTCCAGTTGCTGTCGCCGGAGGCGTCGCGGACCACGCGGATGCGCGGCCGCAGCATCATCATGTCGGCGATCTCGAAGCGCTGCAGCAGCAGCGGCAGCAGCCGCAGGTTCGCGGTGAGGACGTCCACCGACAGGGCCGGATCGATCGAGCCGCCGCCCTTCAGCCCGACATCGTGAAACGACACATAGCTGCCGGGGAATACCGAGACGTCGACCTGGCCGTTGACCACGAGGTCGAGCCCGGTCACGGCGCGGATCTGCGCCTCCACCGCGTGACGCAGCGCGTCGCGGTTGAGCAGCCAGGACATGGCGAACAGCCCGATCAGCGCGACGCCCAGGAGGGCCGCAATCGGCATCCCCAGGCGTTTCATTCCTTGGGCTATCGTCAATGATCTATCCGGGTTGGTTGACGGTCAAAACAGGAGAGGGCGTCTTCGCGTGCGGCCCGCGTCCAAGGCCCGCAACTTGATCGGTTTTCTTGACGCTTTCAAGGCCATAGCGGGGGTTATGGGGTCGCAGCGGTGGCCCTTTTCCCCTCCTTCCTTGTGGGGGAGAGGGTGGCTTCGCGAAGCGAAGCCGGGTGAGGGGACGGCGGCTCCGTTCCGTCGCGCCCCATTCTCCCAGGGGGAAGGGGAAAAGCCGCCAGATTGACGCGCCGCAAAGATTCCGCCTAATAATCCAACGCATCGCCGGGCTTGCTGGCCTTTCAGCGCATTTTCTCATCAGGTCGATTCCCCATGAACAAGGTCTATCCCGACGCCAAATCGGCACTCGACGGCATTCTCAAGGACGGCATGATGGTCATGTCCGGCGGTTTCGGCCTGTGCGGCATCGCCGAGGAGCTATCCGACGCACTGCGCGACTCCGGGGTGAAGAACCTCACAGTGGTTTCCAATAACGCCGGCGTCGATGGTATTGGCCTCTCCCGGCTGCTCGAAACCCGCCAGATCAAGAAAATGATCTCGTCCTATGTTGGCGAGAACAAGCTGTTCGCCCAGCAGTATCTCGCCGGGGAACTGGAACTCGAATTCACACCGCAGGGCACGCTGGCCGAGCGCATCCGCGCGGGCGGTGCGGGCATCCCGGCCTTCTACACCAAGACTGGCGTCGGCACCCTGATTGCCGAGGGCAAGGAAGTGAAAGAATTCGACGGTGAAAAATATCTGATGGAGCGCGGGCTGTTCGGCGATCTCGCCATTGTGCATGCCTGGAAGGGCGACACCGCCGGCAATCTCGTCTACCGCAAGACCGCGCGCAACTTTAACCCGATGATGGCGACCGCGGCAAAGATCACCGTGGCCGAAGTCGAGCACCTGGTGCCGGCCGGCGAGATCGATCCCGACCATATCCATACGCCCGGCATTTTCGTGAACCGCATCATTGAAGTCGGTACAGCCAAGAAACGCATCGAATTCCGTAACACTCGCCCGCGCCCCGCGGCGTAACGTACTCTTAGCAGGATAGCCCCATGGCCTGGACCCGTGAACAGATGGCAGCTCGTGCCGCGAAAGAGTTGCGCGACGGTTACTACGTCAATCTCGGCATCGGTATTCCGACGCTGGTCTCGAACTACATTCCAGACGGCATCGACGTGAACCTTCAGAGCGAGAACGGCATGCTCGGCATGGGCCCGTTCCCCTATGAAGGCGAAGAAGACGCCGACCTGATCAATGCCGGTAAGCAGACCGTCAGCGAACTGCCGAGCACCAGCTATTTCTCGTCAGCCGAATCGTTCGGCATGGTGCGCGGTGGCCATATCGACCTGTCGATCCTCGGCGCCATGCAGGTGGCCCAGAACGGTGACCTCGCCAACTGGATGATCCCCGGCAAGATGGTCAAGGGCATGGGCGGCGCCATGGATCTCGTCGCCGGCGTCAAGCGCGTCGTCGTGGTGATGGAGCATTCCGCCAAGGACGGCGCCAAACTCCTGAAGAGCTGCAACCTGCCGCTGACCGGCGAGCGGGTGGTCGATATGGTCGTTACCGATCTTGCGGTGTTTACCATCGACAAGCATGGCAAGGACGGCATGGCGCTGATCGAGCTCGCCGACGGCGTCACGCTCGACGAGGTGAAGGCCAAGACCGAGGCCGAATTCCGGGTGGCGCTGAAGAACGCCTGAACCGAACAAAAGGCACGGCAACGGTCCCACGACCCGCCGCGCTCCCCGAAGGTGCCGATTTCCGCGCGTGCAGGCCTATGACGGCAGCCCGACGCTGTGCAGGGCATCGACGACAAGATCGCGATAGCTTTGCGGCAGCGGCGGCATGCCCTGCTGCACCTCCGAGATCGTCAGTTCCGGATACTGATTCCGCAGCGCGACGAGGCTGCGGTTGGCTTCGGACTTGGCGCCGCCAAGCAAATAAGCGGGGCACAGCGTCCGGTGGACCCAGGTCGATGATGGATGTTCGATCAGCGCGCGTTCCTGCCAGCGGGCCGCCTCGAGATAGTTGCCAACCTTGAAATGCGCGCAGCCGATCCCGACCAGGCTGTTGAACCCGAGGCTATCGTTCGGTGCAAGGTCGAGCGCAATCTTGAACCGCTCGATGGCCGATTCAGGGTCTCCCTTGTAGACGTCGAGCCATCCGCTGCGGCTCCAGGCCCAGGCCGAGCCGCCATCGACCGAGAGCGCCTTGCGGATCACCATGTCCGCATTGTCGAGGTCGTCCAGCAAGGTGAGGGCATTGCCGAGGATGGCAAGCACGGTCGCGTCTCCGCCGAGCGCTCGTGCCTTCTGCGCCAGATCGATGCTTCGCGCGCGTTCGGCAAGCGGGTCGGCGGTGAAATGGTAGACGACGCGCTGGATATGCGCCCAGGCCGCGAGCGCGGTCGCCAGTGCATGGTCGGGATCGCGATCCATTGCGCGCTCCAGCAATTCGAGCGCGTGCGCGTTCCCCACCGCGTCGAGCGAGAGAACCCCGGGCATCGCTCTCAGTGCCAGATCGTGCGCGCTTAGATCGACGTCCTGCTTGCGCAGGGCGCGATCGATTTCGGCTAGACGCAGGCACGGCTGCAGCGCCGCGACGATTCGTGTGGCGAGGTGTTCGTCGGGAGCCGCGTCATCTCCGAAGGTGCCGTCGGAGCGATGCGCCGACAAATGACGGCCCGTTTCGGCATCGATCAGCCGGAAGGTCAGGTGCATTTGCTTGTCCGATCCGCGGACGACACCCGCCAAATGGTAGCGCGCCGATCCCGGCTGATGGCTGACGGAGATGCCGGCTCGCGTGAGCGCCGTCGCAAGCTCATCCGCGATGCTGCGTGCGACGTCGCTATGCTCCGGGCTCGTGTCGATCAGCCCCAGCGCGATCGTCGGCCGGTCGCGGCCCGAGACAAGAAACGAAGGCATTGACGTCAGCGCGCCGCTGAAGACCGCTTGTCGTTTCAAAGTCTGCGACGGTGTTTCGCCATAACGGCGGCGGTACTCGACGGAAAATCGCCCGCAATGCGGAAAGCCGCAGCGCAGCGCGACGTCCATCACCTTCGCGCTCGACAAGCCCTGCAGCAGTTCGCGGCGTGCGCTGTCGAACCTGATATCGCGAAGCACGTTGCGCGGGGCCTTGCCGAGGAAGGCGAGAAACTGCCGCTGCAGCGTTCTGCTGGACACGCTCGCGGTATTCGCCAGATCGCTCACGCTCCAGTCACGCCCGACGTTGGCGCGCATCGCATCGAGCGCACGCCGGACACCGCGCGGCAGCGGCGATGCGCCTGGAGAGCCGTGGGGACGTGCATCCATTGCCAGATCCTTGACCATCCGAGGTTGAACCCCGATTGCGGCGGAAAATTTCGCGTCCGGGATAGCCGTGGCGCAAACCGGATAGGGGGCAACCGCCGTCTGACCTAAGTCTGTTCCTGGGAGGGTGAGGTTCAATTGACTCAGGAGCAGGCAATGACAGCTCTACTGACGTGTATCTGCTACGGCATCAGCGCCTATGCGGTCGTCCTTGACTCGTTACGTTCCGCGATCGGCTTCGCTGGGAATGGGGTCGTCCCGAAAACGACCGACGCCGCGGCGGACCAGTCCGACATGGATAACGCGAACCGTTGAATGCCGAGCTACGGCATTGACGGTCATGGTGCGCTTGTCGCGCACCAAACGAAACCATCGAAAACCACCACCGAAGGAGTAACAATCATGGCTACATCATCCGCCGCTTACCATCAGACCGCCCAGTCCGGCCATCCCGACCTTGAAGCGCTGAAGGCTCGCCAGCACGGCGCATGGTCGTCCGGTGATTACGCCGTCGTCGGTACCACGCTGCAGATCGTCGGCGAGGATCTCTGCGAAGCGCTCGATCTGCGCTCCGGACAGAAGGTTCTCGACGTCGCGGCCGGAAACGGCAATGTCACGCTCGCTGCGGCGCGCCGCTGGTGCGATGTCGTGTCCACCGACTACGTGCCGAGCCTGCTCGAGCGTGGCCGGATTCGCGCCGCGGCGGAAGGCCTGTCGGTTGAATTCAAGGAAGCGGACGCAGAGGCGTTGAGTTTTGCCGACGCCAGTTTCGATGTGGTCGTCTCGACCTTCGGGGTCATGTTTACGCCCAACCAGGATCAGGCGGCGGCTGAACTTCTGAGGGTGTGCAGGAGCGGAGGCAAGATCGGCCTGGCGAATTGGACGCCGGATGGTTTTATCGGCCAGGTCTTCAAAACCCTCGGCAAGTACCTGCCGCCGCCGGCAGGAGCGAAATCGCCGGCGCTGTGGGGCACGCAGGCGCGCATCGCGGAGATGTTTGGAGCGAAGGCTGCTTCGATCAACGCTGAGCCTCGCAATTTCTCGTTCCGCTACCGGTCTCCTGAGCACTTCCTGGAGATATTCAACAGCTACTACGGTCCAATACTCAAGGCCTTTGCCGCGCTCGACGAGGCGAAGCAGCAGGAATTGAGAAACGATTTGCTGGCGCTGATCGGGCGGATGAACCGCGCTGACGACGGCACGGTGGTCATTCCGAGCGAATACCTTGAGATTGTGATCATCAAACGCTGACCAGATCGTCAGTTCCGAGGAACTTTAACAGTGATCGAAGATGAACGCGGACGCATCGAATATGACGAAAGTGGAGAAGGCCCTACGGTCGTCTTGGTACCGGGGTCATGCAGCACAGGTGCTGCATGGCGGCCTGTGGTCACGCAGTGGGCCTACGGCCTTCGCTGCGTGACCACCAGTCTGCTCGGATACGGCGGCACGGCGGAACGTCGCACGGCTCTGGATGTCGATATCGCTCACGAGGCAGAGGTCATTGAAGCGGTGATTCGACGCGCAGCCAGTCCGGTGCATCTGGTCGGCCATTCGTTTGGCGGACTGACGGCGCTCGCCGTCGCGCTTCGAAAGCGCGTGCCATTGTTGAGTCTGACGATTGTCGAAGCGCCGGCGCTGGAAATATTGCGCTCGATGGGAGAGTGCCGGCACTATCAGGTATTTCGGGAGATGACCGACGCTTATTTCGCTGCGTTCCAGGCTGGCGAGACAGCCGCGATCGAACAGATGATCGACTTCTATGGCGGCGCCGGCACTTTCGCCGCCTGGCCGCAACGCGTTCGCGACTACGCGGCTGAAACGACGCCGGTCAATCTTCTGGATTGGGAAAGTGCATATGGCTTTCAGCTGACACCCGACTTGCTTGCGACCGTCGATATCCCAACGCTTGTTTTCTGGGGCGGGGATAGTCACCCGACCGTGCAACGCGCGAATGCGCTTCTCGGCCGGTGCATCCCGAACGCCGTTGTCGCAACCGTCGCCGGAGCTGCGCATTTCATGATTTCGACGCACGCCCGTGAAGCGGCCCGGTTGATCTCGCAACATATGACCCGGGCGCGCGCGTGAACCCACCAACGGGTCATTTCTTAATAAAATGCCAGACCCCGTCCCAGTCGACTGGCGGCGGAACGCTGCGCAATTGGCTGACGCGGTCGATAAACAGGCGCGAAGGTCCGTCCTCCGCCTCACGGAGGAGGCAGTTTTCGAAGCACGTCTGTGCCTCGTCCCAATCCTGCCGGCGATAGGCCGCGAGACCGTTGGCGAACATCTCGCGAAGCTGAATTCGTTCCGGCGTGAGCGCGCCAACGCGGCCCATTGCCTCGTAGATACGAACCGGCTCGGTCTTGCCCGCGACCGTGATAAGATCAAGTTCGCGTGCCTCAACGACCTGTTGCGCCATTCGATAGGTTTCCTCGCTGAGGATGAGCGAGGTGCCGTAGAGTTTGTTGATGCCCTCGAGACGCGAGGCGAGGTTCACCGTGTCGCCGATCACGGTATAGGACCGTGCCGAATCCGAGCCGATGGTCCCGACCAAGGCCTCGCCGGTAGCGATTCCCATCCGGATAGCAAGCCTGGGCGGGTTGCGTCGCATCCCGGTGATCTCGGGCAACCGGGCACGAAGCAGGGCGATCGCTTCCTGTTGTGCAATCGCAGCGAGGCAGGCGTCGCTGGCGTGATCATCGCCGGCGGAAAACGGTGAGACCCAGAACGCCATGACAGCGTCGCCGATGTACTTGTCGATGAAGCCGTGATGGGCATGAATAACGTCGGCGACCGTTCCGAAATAGCTGTTCAGCAGATTGATGACGGCGCTGGCGGTCAGCTGCTCGCTGATGCCGCTGAAGTCCTTGATGTCCGAAAAGAAGATAGTCAGCGTGCGGCGCTCAGCCTGTTCGGCTCCGCTGCCGATCAGGCGGCTGACGATGCGCGGGTCGATAAACTTGCCGAACGTATCCTTGATGCGTTCCCGCGCGCGAAGCTCCTCGACCATGCGGTTGAACGATCGTGCGAGTTCGCCAACCTCGTCGCGCGTGAGAATCGGCAAGGGCTCCGAATCCGTACCGGATTCGATGGCGCGGGTGCGGATCACCAGCTGGCGCAAACCGCGGACCACGCGAGCCGATCCCACTGCGCTGATGCCGATGCCGACGCCACAGGCGGCCACGAACAAGGCAAAGCTCAGATAAGTGTTAAGCAGTTGTCTCGCCAGAACAGCGCGGGTTGCCCGATCCGTCAGGCTGGCAAGGTTATGGCGAATCTCGGAAAGGTCCGGTCCGAAGGCCTGCGCAAACCTGACGAAGCCAAGTGAGGCCGTCCGGGCATCCTCGCGTCGGCCATCGGCAAGGGCCGCCATCGTTAGGTCGCCAGCGGCCAGAAATCCCTCGAGGTTACGGCTGAGGTACTTGAACGATCCCTCTATGCGCGCCAGTTCGACGCGCTCGGCGGTCCGGTAGCTCGAATCCCGGATCGCCTTGGCGAGCAATACGGTGGCTGCGTCAACATCCGCGCGCAACTCGTCGGTGGTCGTCTGCTTGGCGGAAATGGCCTCCGCGAGGTCCGGAGGATTCAGGGGATCAAGTCGCAGCGCACGCAAGATCTCGAGTTCGTACCTGTCGGTACCGACATCGATCTCTGCGACCAGCCGCGTCAACGGCAGCTCGTATTCAGCAATGTTGTTGATTTGGTCGCTGTCCAGCTTTTGCATAACGGCGAGTGCGCCGACCACGACGCCAAACAGCGCAAGCAGAATGCCGGCGAGAAGAAAGATTTTCTTGCGGATTGTCATTCAGGCGGGTCCAGGCTGAGCGTGAAGCAACGTATCCGAGTTGCGCAACCCACCTGCTTCTTGTCAACCGGGAGCAAGGCGATTTAATCAGCTCGCTCCGTTTCGTTCAAATGCGGGCGCCGCCGACTGCGTAATAAATTATCCCCAGCGACTCAATGATCCACCTGGCGAAGCTCGTCATCATCACGGCCCGGAAGTCTGCCAACTAGTCGTCACACCGGCCCCTTCGGCACATCGGCAAAGCGCGTCAGCCACGCCACCGGGCCGATGCTCGCGGCAACGATCAAGAGCGCAGCCAATGAGCCTTCCTCGAAGCTGCCGCGACTGGCGTATTGGTAGATCGACGTTGCCAGCGTCTCGACATTGAGCGGGCGCAACAGCAGCGTCGCCGGCAACTCCTTCAGGCAATCGACGAACACCACGATGACGGCGCCGAGCAGCGCCGGCTGCAGGAGCGGCAGCTGCACGCGGCGCAGCGTGGTGAGTTGTGGCGCGCCGGCGGTGCGGGCGCTGTCGTCATAGTCGAGCGGGATGCGCTCGAATCCGGCCTTGATGAAGCCGGTCGGTACCGCAAGAAAGCGGATCACATAGGCGATCACCACCGCGGCGCCCGAGCCGACCATGACAAGGCCCGGTGAACTCAGGCCGAGCCATGCCACCAGCGTATTGAACGCGCCGTCGATCGCCAGCACCGGCGTCAACAGGCCCAATGCCAGCACCAGGCCGGGCAGCGCGTAGCCGGCCTGCGCGACCGCGAGCGAGAGGTTGGTCAGCCGCGACGATTGCCAGCGCTGCGCAATGATCACGATGAGGCCGAGCAGCAGCGCGATGGCCGTGGCGATCGCCGCCAGCGTGATGGTATGGCCGGCATCGCGCCACACCGAGGTTTCGCTCGACAACAACCCGCGGCGAAGGCTTTCGCGCAGCAGATAAAGCACCGGCACCGCGAAGCCGAGCAGCGCCGGGATCAGGCAGGCGACGAAGGCGAGCCAGCCCTTGATGCCAACCAGCAGCGTACGCGGCGCCAGCCGCGGATTCTCCGCTGAAAATTCGACACTGACATTGCGACGCCCGGCGCGTTCCATGGCGATCAGCACGCCGATGATCGCCAGCATGAACAGTGACAGCTGCGCCGCGCCGGCAAGGCTGCCGCGATTGAGCCAGGTGGTGAAGATCGAGACGGTCAGCGTGCGGACCCCCAGATATTCGCTGGCGCCGATGTCGTTCAGCGTTTCCAGCGACACCAGCGCGAGGCCGACCGCGAGCGCGGGGCGCGCCATCGGCAGCGAGATTCGACGAAATGTTGTCCAGCCGCTGGCGCCGAGCACCTTTGCCGCTTCGGCAAACTCCGCGCTGCGATGCTGAAACATCGCGCGCGCGGAGAGATAGACGTAAGGGTATAGCACGAGACCGATCACGAAGATGGCGCCGGGCAGCGAGCGCATGGTTGGCAGCCAGGCGACGGCGTCGCGCAGCGGCATTGTCGTGGCAAGCGCGCGGTGCACGAGGCCGAGCGGCTCGAACAGGTCGACATACACATAAGCCGCCAGGTAGGTCGGGATCGCCAGCGGCAGCGGCATCAGCCAGAGCAGCAAAGCGCGGCCGGGAAATTCATGCGACGAGATCAGCCACGCGGAGCCGGCGCCGATCCCAAGCGCGACGCAGCCGACGCCGAATAACAGCAGCGCAGTGTCGCGTAGCGCTTGCGGCAGCACATAGGCGATCAGGTGCTGCCACAGATCGGGCGCCGGCTGCAGCGCCAGCATGGCGATGCTGATCACCGGCGCTGCGACCGCCAGCGCGGTGAGCGCGGCGATGGTGGTGGCGATGATTTCGGGACGGGAGTTTTTCACGCGGCGCCTGTTTTCCCTCTCCCACAACGGGAGAGGGAAGGAAGAAGCGCAGGACGAGGTGACAAGATCAATTATCGAACCCGACCTTGTCCACCAGCGTCGCCGCCGCCTTGCGGTTCGCCGCAATCTTGGCGACCGGCATCGGGTCGGCATTCAGCTTGCCGTAGCCGGCGATGGTCGGATTGACGGCGACGCCGGCGCGGATCGGGTATTCGTAGTTGGAGTCGGCATACATCTGCTGCGCGTGTTCGCCGGCCAGCCATTCGATCAGCTTGATCGCATTGGCCTTGTTCGGCGCATGCTTGGCCAGCAGCACGGCAGAGAGATTCACATGGGTGCCGCCGCCTTCGAAGGTCGGCAGGATGACGCGGGTGGCTTCGGCCCACGGCTTCTTCTCGGGATCGGCGTTCATCATCAGCGCCCAGTAATAGGTGTTGCCGATGCCGATGTCGCATTTGCCGGCCGCCACGTCGCGCGCGGTCTCGCGGTCGCCGCCCGACGGTTTTTGCGCGAGGTTGGCCTTGACGCCGCGCAGCCATTCCTCGGCCTTGGCTTCGCCGTGCTTGGCCACATAGGCGGCGAACAGGCCGTTGTTGTAGATGTGCTGGCCGGAACGGATGCAGATCTTGCCCTTCCACTTCGGATCGGCGAGTTCTTCATAGGTGATGGCGTCCTGCTTGACCCGGTCCTTCGAGGCATAGATCACGCGGGCGCGCATCGAGATGCCGGCCCATTGGCCGTCGGGATCGCGGTATTGCGCCGGGACGATCTTGTCGATCACGTCAGACTTGATCGGCTGTGTTACCCCGGCCTGCACGGCATCGTCGATGCGGCCGATGTCCACCGTCAGCAGCACGTCGGCGGGGCTGTTGGCACCCTCGGCTTTCATGCGCTGCTCGAGGCCGGAACTGGCGGAGATCACATTGACCTTGACGCCGGTGTCCTTGCTGAACGCATCGAACAGCGGCTGCACCAGTTTGGTCTCGCGATAGGTGTAGACGTTGACTTCCTCGGCGGCCTGCAGCGCGGAAGCGCCAAGCGCGGCAAAGACGACGGCGGAGGCCACGGCGAGGATGTGGCGTTTGATCATGAATGGGCTCCGGCAAAAAGCGGGTGGCAATGCCGGTGTCAGTAGCGCAGCGGCTCGCGGGCATCCCGCGACGGAATGTCGCGATCCGGGCGTTCTAGCAGTCTGCGGAAAAACTTAAGA
Source organism: Nitrobacteraceae bacterium AZCC 2146 (assembly GCA_036924855.1). Taxonomy (NCBI): domain Bacteria; kingdom Pseudomonadati; phylum Pseudomonadota; class Alphaproteobacteria; order Hyphomicrobiales; family Nitrobacteraceae; species Nitrobacteraceae bacterium AZCC 2146. The sequence continues at coordinate 2,994,854 of JBAGRP010000001.1, read as the reverse complement.
AAGCGGCGATTGGCGATTGGCGATTATTGTGTCGCGGGTCCTTTTTCTGGGGCGGAGCGTTCGCTGGTTGAGGTGCTTTGGTGGTTTGGATACCGGCTTGGCTACGCAGCAACCAGTTTGGGAATGCGGATCAGGTTATAGGCGATCAGATTGAGCATGAAGTTTGCGGCGACGCGACCGATGCCGCGATGTTTGGTCTTGCGCATAGTCCCGTGTTGCTTGCCCCAACCGAACATGCACTCGATCATCGCACGGCGTGATTGCGACATGCCATAACCTTGATGCCGCGTGGTGCGCTCATCGATGGCACTCTTGCGGGCTGTTCCGGTTTTGGTGATGCCGTTGTTCTGCGTCACATGCGGTGTGACCTTCATGGCACGAAGAGTGGTCACATGATCGGCGGTGTCATAGGCCTTGTCCTCACCGGCGGTGATGCGGTGGCCAGCGGCTTTGCTCCTGGCCTTCAGCATGATCTCCGCGGCGCGGCGCTCGGCGGTGCCATTGGCGTGCGTGACCATGCCGGCCACCGCCAGCCCATGCCGGTTCTCCATGGTGGCGTGGCCCATATAGCAAAGCTTCGCCTCCCGCCCGGCGGCCTTGCGGTAGAGCCGGCTGTCGGGATCGGTCGCACTCGCATGCGTGTCGTTCTTGCGCTTCTGGCCATGGAAGTTCGCGCCGCCGTCGCCATCACCGCTGCCGTCCTTTGGGCGAAAGCTCTTCTGTGATGCCCAGGCTTCGATCAGCGTTCCGTCTACCGAAAAATGCTCGTCCGACAACAGCGGCTTGACCTGTGGATGGTTCAGAAGCCTGGTCATGAACTTCGTAAACACCTCGCCGTTCTGCAGCCGGTCTCGGTTCTTGGTGAAGGTGGTAGGATCCCAGACCCGATCGTCCGGCGAAAGCCCCACGAACCAGCGGTACAAAAGATTGTAGTCCAGTTGCTCCATCAACTGGCGTTCCGACCGAATGCCGTAGAACACCTGTAGCAGCAACGCGCTCAGCAACTGCTCCGGAGGGATCGAGGGACGCCCTTCGCTGGCATAGAGCCTCCCAAGGCTGCGGTTCAGCTCGCTCAGCACATCGCGGACAAGCTCCCGGATCTTCCTCAGCGGATGGTGCGGAGGTACTCGTGCCTCCGGCGAGATGTACGAGAACAACCCGCCCTGATCCAAAAATCCGCCTCGCATGTTCGCCCCATCGATTCGAGATGAATGAAGTGAATCATCAAGCCATCGCCGTCGCCAGTGGGTTTTTCAGCAAACTGCTAGAGGGATTCCAGCTTGAGGAAAACCGTCGTCCCGGCAAGCGAGCGTGCGAGCACAAGCCGGGTGTCCGGGACGACATATTGAGAGGGCGTGCGCGTTGAGAGGGCGTGCGTGACCGAGACGCGCCCCTACGCCTTCACCGTCGCGTTGGAAAACACCACTTCGATCAGCGTGCCCGAACTCGGCGCGGTCTTGATCTGGAAGCGGGCGCGGTTGGCTTCGACCAGCGCCTTGGTGAGCGACAGGCTGACGCCCGAACTCTCCGAGGACTGATCCGCCGGGGCTTGGCTGCCGAACGGCTCCATTGCGGCGGCGAGTTCATTGTCGTTGAGGCTGTGGCCTGTGTCACGGACGCGCAGCACCACCTCGCCGAAATCCGACAGAGCGGTCGAGACGATCACCTGACCCCCGGCATTGGCGAGGTGGATCGAATTGCCGATCAGGTTCAGCGTAATCTGGCGCAGCGCGCGGGCGTCGGCGACGATGGTCGGCAGCAGGTGCGCCAGCGAGGTGCGGATGATGATGCGGCCGCGATTGGCCTGCGGCTGCATCACCGCGACGCATTGCTCCACCATCTCGTTGAGGTTTTGCGTGGTGAAGGCGAGATCGAGCTTGCCGGTCTCGATCCGCGACAGATCCAGCAGGTCGTTGACGATGGCGATGACGCGCTCGCCGGAGGCGCGGATGTCCTTCATGTATTCGACATAGCGCTCGTTGCCGAGCGGGCCGAAGCGCTGGTCGATCATCACTTCGGCAAAGCCGATGATGGCGTTGAGTGGCGTGCGAACCTCGTGGCTGATCCGCGCCAGCACGTCGGCTTTCGCGGTGGCGGCACGATCGGCCTGCCGCCGCGCATGCAGCAACTCGCTCTCGGTCTTCTTGGCCTGGGTGAGATCGCGGAACACGGCGAAGAAATTCGGGCCATCGGGCCGGGTGCGGCCCATCATCATCGACAGCGGAATCAGACCGCCGGCGCGGGCCTGGCCGAGCGCCTCGCGGCCGTGATCGAGCAGGCTGGCGACGCCGGCCTCCTTGATGCTGTCGAGATAGTCGCGCACCACGCGGCGGCTTTCCGGCGCGAACAGATCGGTGACATTGCGCTGCGTCAGCTGCTCGCCATTATAGCCGAACAGCGCCTCGGCGCTGCGGTTGCAGGAATTGATGTTGCCCTCGGCGTCGAACATGATGACGCCCTCGGCGGTGGTGTCGAGGATCGCGGCCAGCTCTTCGCCATCGATAGCACCAGCCGGCAACGGCTCGTCCGCTGTCATGGCGGGAGCGGCGACGGCGGCAGGCTCGACAGCGGGCTCGGCGCGTGAACTGGAAAAGATCAACGCGTGGGCCGGTTCATTATCCCAGGCGATGGAGAACAGCCGCGCCTCGGTCGGCGCCCGTGCCGCGGCGTCGCCGGATTTTTCGGTCGCCGAAATCGTCACCGCGGTGCCGCCGTCCGACGTGCTTGATGTCGAGGAAACGTCGGGTTCGACATAGAGCGCGTCGAGGCCGCCGGCTTCTTCCAGCGCCTGCAGGGTCGGATAGTTCATGCGGGCGAGGAACGCCGGATTGGCGAACAGCAGGCGGTCGAGCCGGTAGATCAGCACGCCGACCGGCAGCAGATCGAGCAGCGTCTTGTCGCGCAGCATCTCGCCGCGCGCCGGCGCCGGTGGTGTCGCCAGCCAAGCGGGTTGCGTGCCTGACGCCGGGATCATTTCCGGAGAAGCGATCTGCTCGGGCATGACTTCCGGCTCCTCGACCTGCACCGGCTGCGGCTCGCGCTGATCGGTGGTGAGGCCGGTTTCGGCCTCCAGCCGCTGCGACAATTGCCGTGCCAACTCGTTGAAGGCGCTGTTCTCGACGGGCGTCAGCACCGGCGATTTCTGATCACCCGGTCGAAACGGCACGACGTTCTTGGGAGGTTCCACGGTGCTGTCCGGCTCGGTTGGTGGTGGTTCAGGTGCGGGTTCGGTGGTGGGTGCGAGTGGATCGTCGAGCCTGTCGCCGACCGGCCCGGCCTGGGCGATATCGGCGGACAGCGACCTCGGTGGCGGGTCGCTGATGATTTCATGGCGGCGTAGTTCGGCGAGCCGCGCCATGCCGTCGAGATCCCGGCAGATGCCAAAACCGCGATAGCCGGCGAAATGGCGTTCGCGATCGAACAGCGGCAGGCCGGACAATTCGACCGGCAATCGACCGCCGCCGTCCACCGGCCACAGCAGCGTGATGCCGCTCCAGGTCTGATGCGTCGCCATCGCCTTGACGACGCGACCATCGGGATCGAGTTCGAATTCCGCGGCGATGTCGTTCCACTTGCGGCCGAAGGCCGCCGCGGTGCGGGCGCCGATCAGTTTGGTGAATTCGTCGGAGCCGAGCACGAAATGGCCATCGGCATCGATCTGCCACGTGAAGCGCAGCGGGGAGGTGCGGGGCTCAAGCGGTGCTGGGGCGAGGGGAGCTGGTTCATCGGCGACAGCTTCGACGTAAGGCGAAGGCTCGTGCTCCTGCGTCTCGTAGGGCGTCTCGGCCTGTGCGATGGTCTCGGCAATCGCGGCTTCGAGCTGTGACGTTGTCTCGGGCTCGACCTGCTCGGCGATGTGTTCGACATCTTGCGCGACCGGCTCATCGAGCGGCGCAGTCTCGTGATGCTCGGCCACAACTTCTTCTTCGGGCAGGCGCTCGACTTCGGCGGCATGCTCGATCAGTTCGGACGGCGCCAGCGCGGGATCGACCTCGACCACATCTGCGAGTTCGACCGGCGGTTCGGTAACCGCCGGCGCCGCCTCGTCAGTCGCGTGAATCTCGTGCGGCGGCTCAACAGTTTCATCCGCCTGATGCTTGCGCAGGGCGGCGTGCACCGCGCCGGGTGCGATCAGCGCGACCAGGCCGACATCGGCGCCGCTGCCGACCCGCTGCAGCACCATGTGGCCGAAGCCGATCGGGGTTTCGACGCGGCCGTCCTTCAGCGCGTTGCTGCGCGCGGCATCGAGGCCGGCGTCGGACAGATTGCGAAAGCCGAGCAGGGCGCGGGCGGCTTCGCTGGCGCCGATGAACAGGCCGTCGCGCGCAAAGGCCGCGATCGGCGTGTCGATGCCTTCGACCAGATTTTGCAGCCGCTCCACCAGCGGCATGAAGCGGCCGGTCGGCTCGACCGCGACCACCAGAATGCCGGCACCGCCATCGGGAAATTCCAGCCTGGTGCAGGCGCAGGTCATCAGGCTGCCGAGCGCCGCGCCAAAACCGCGCAAGCGCTCCAGCCGGGCCGTGGCGTTCGGCGGCAGCCGGCTGCCCAGCTGCGCTATTTGGCGGCGATGTTGATCGGCGGGACCGAAGGTCTTGGCGAACAGGGCTGCGGCATTGCGCGCGCCGAACAGCTTGGCGCTGACCGGATTGGCCCACAGGATCCGCGTGCCATCCAGCGACCACAACCAGGCCGGCTGGTTGCTGGTGGCGTGCACGGCCAGCCTGGCATCTTCGACGCCCCGCAACTGGAATTCCGCACTGTTCATCGGCACTTCATGACTTACCGGTTTGTCACTCTCTGGGTGAGGAGGGCACAGATTGCCGTCCAAACGATGACAGCCTTAACACTTCGTTAGTATCGCGCGCGGGGGCTCGCAGGTCCATGTTGTCAGGGGTTTCGCACAGGCCAAAGCGGGATTACCGTTAATTCCGGCTGGTCTGCCGAACCATTGGTCAGCCCTCGCGTTGAAGAGTTGCAAAACCAGAACAAACGTCCACGATGGGATCGACGGGGAAGGGATGCCGCGTCACATTGGCGATGTCTGGCTTCGTTAGATTGCAACGGGTGATGGGCAATCGGAGCTGTGGATGGCTCCGTTAACGCAAGGGAGTGGGACATGAGCGACAAGTTCGAGATTCCGAAAGAGATGCGATCGATGGCTGAAGCCAGCTTCGAGCAGGCCCGCCAGGCATTCGAGAAGTTTCTGGCCAGCGCGCAGACCACCGCCTCTTCGATGGAGGACCGCGGTGCTACGGTGCGTGCCGGCGCCAAGGATATCAGCGCCAAGGCCATCACTTTTGCCGAAAAGAACGTGGCGGCGTCGCTGGATTACGCCCAGCAGTTGCTGCACGCAAAAGACCTCGGCGACGTGATGCGGCTGCACAGCGAATATGTGCAGAGCCAGATGAAGGCCCTGGCCGAACAGGCCAGCGAAATGGGCCAGATCATGAGCCGAGCCGCAATGGACGCCGCCAAGCCGAAGAGCTGAATTGGCCTATCGAAAGTTGCAAAAAATTAATCTTGTTGACCGAAACGTGTATTCTGTTCGGCCTGCAAGCAAGTTCGCGATGCAATATTCTGTTGCATTGCAAAAATTTGACATGATATTACGTTAGACATGTCCAACGCCTCTTCAACGGGGCGTTCGTGACCTCCCGTCTTCCGACCGCAAGCAGCGACGCTTTCGACGGTAGCCGCGGGTTATACCTTGTTCACCGCAACATGAAGGATGCACGTTATGGCCGAATCGACCGATCCGTTCTCAGCTTCCGTCATTCCCTTCCAGGTCCCCGAGCAGGTCCGCGCGTTCGCCGAAAAGGGCGTGTCGCAGGCCCGCGAGGGCTACGCCAAGTTCAAGGACGCCGCCGAGACGCACAACAGCACTGTGGAAGCCGTGTTCGGCAGCGCCACCAAGGGCGTCACCGAATATTCCACCAAGCTGCTCGACATCGTGAAGACCAACACCGGTGCAACGCTCGATTTCGCCCAGGAGCTGGTCAGCGTGAAATCGCCGTCGGTGGCGATGGAGCTGTGGACCGCGTTCGTGCGCAAGCAGGTTGAGGCCTTCACCGGCCAGACCAAGGAGCTCGCCGAGCTGACCCAGAAGATCGCCTCCGATACCGCCGAGCCGATCAAGACTGGTGCCGCAAAACTGTTCAAGCCCGCCGCCTGAGCGGATTGAGCCTTTAAGACTGCCGAAAGCCCGGGCTACCAGCCCGGGCTTTCGTTTTAGGCCCGACAATCGTGGTTTTGGGCGCCTGCGCGGCCTTGCCAAAGAGGTGCGTTGCACCTAGTTTCCCGCCCGTTCGCGCCCCCTCGCCGGGGCCGATCAAGGATGCAGTTGTAGCTCAGTTGGTTAGAGCGCCTGTCTGTGGAACAGGAGGTCGGTGGTTCGAGCCCACCCAACTGTACCACACCAAAAAAATCCCCTGTGGTTTCAGCAACCTACTGATAGACCTGACGTATTTGCCCGCGCTAAATACAAAAGGCGCATACAAATGGCATTGCGGATGGTCGCGTTAGTTCGAGCAAAAGACGGTAGTTGGTTCGCCCGCAAGGGCATCCCAGCAGACATACGCGACCCATACGCTCGGCTCTTTGGCGTTCGTAGGGAAGCCCATCTGAGGCTGCCAAAGGACACCCCGCACCACGAGGCAAAGACGCGGTGCGCGGAATGGATAGCCGACGTCGAAACGCGCATCGCCACGTTGCGTGCTCAGAGTAACGGAGACGGCCAACCGCTCACCAAGCTCAACGCAATCGCATTAGCTGGCCGGTGGTACACTTGGTTCGTCGGGCAGCATGAGAACGACCCCGGCTCAGCCAAGCGTTGGCACGAGATGAGCGAACACCTCGTGTGGAACGTGATCTACCCCGAGGCGCCCGAAAGCTACCACGAGAATCCCAAGGCCGATCCTCACTGGGAATGGCAAAAGGAGCCCCAGGTTCGGGAAGCAGTGAGGCCGCAGGTTGCCGAGTTGGCGCGTGTGGCAACATTTCTTGCCAGCGAGGGTAAAACGCTGAATGCCACTGCCTATGCGCTCTTTGTCGATGCTGTTAGCGACAATCTCTTGCCCGCCATAACGTTGCTTGAACGGCGCGCCAACGGCGATTACTCCCTTGACGATACCCCGGACACTTTCCCAGAGTTCACTGATGGTCCCGTGCGAGCTTCGGGCGCGAGCTGCTGGGAATTGTTCGAAGCCTTCGTTCTTGCGGTCAAGCCCGCCGACAAGACGGTGACCAGATGGCGCTCCGTTTTCCTTGAGATGCAACGCGAGTTTGCTGAGGTCGGGGCAAATGGGATAACGGAGGACGCCGCCCGCGCGTGGATACGGGGGCTCATCAATGAAGAACGTCAGGCAATAACCGTTCGCGAGGTCTGGTTGTCCTCCGCCCGTCGTGTGTTCGGTTGGGCGCGCGAGCACAAGCACGTTAGGCAAAATCCGTTCAAGGAAGTGCGCGTCGACGTTCCGCGCAAGGCCCAGACACGAGAAGAAGGCCGGAGTTTCACAGACGCTGAGGCAAAGATCATTCTCAACGCCAGCTTGGCCTTTGAGAAGCCTATCACGCCCACAGAGAGAACACGCCGCTGGGTGCCTTGGCTCTGTGCGTATTCTGGCGCAAGACCGGGCGAAATCACGCAGTTGCGCGGGATCGACGTCGAGGACCGTAAGGGCCTCTACGTAATGAAGCTGACGCCCGAGGCCGGCACGATCAAGACAGGGAAGCCGCGTGTTTTGCCCATCCACGAACACCTGATCGCTCAAGGCTTCATTGAGATGGTCAAGCAGGTTGGGAAGGGCGCGCTGTTCTACAATGATACGACACCGCAACGGCCCAGTGCAGATCCGTTGAAGCCCCCGCGACCTCGGGCTGACACGGCGCGCGCTCATCTGGGGACGTGGGTTCGTGGGTTGGGTGTCGATGATCCTCACATCAGCCCGAACCACGCTTGGCGTCACACGTTCAAGCGCATTGCCGATGAGATTGGGATGCCGGAGAAGATGAACGACGCCATCACGGGACATACGCAAGCCACCGAGGGGAGGAAATACGGACCACCATCCGTTGCGGCTATGGCTGCCGCGCTCTCGAAATTCCCGAGATACAAGCTGGATTGAACTTTCAACAACGGCCGCGTGTCCGCACCTCATCCCCTGCTGCGCGCATTACGCGTGGCACCAAGGTGACCCGATGATGGCGCAAGGCCGCTCGGGGGCTCGCGAGTTCGCGTCGGCTGAAGCACGAGAAGCGGGCGAGGCAGGAGTAGCTCGGGAAGTCGCAGTTTGACGCCGGAGCGAGTCACGGTCCGGTAGAATCAGAGCTTCCTGACGCGCCGAGCGATCGGTGGGGGCCTTGTTTGCGGTCCAGCAGATACCGGGCTGATACGCGCCGCCTGTGCCCGGTTGATACGCGCCGCCTGTGCCCGGTTGATACGCGCCGCCCGTGCCCGGTTGATACGCGCCGCCTGTGCCCGGTTGATACGCGCCGCCCGTGCCCGGTTGATACGCGCCGCCCGTGCCCGGTTGATACGCACCGCCTGTGCCCGGTTGATACGCGCCGCCTGTGCCCGGTTGATACGCGCCGCCCGTGCCCGGTTGATACGCGCCGCCCGTGCCCGGTTGATACGCACCGCCTGTGCCTGGCCGATACGCGCCCCCTGTGCCCGGCTGATACGCGCCACCGGTTGATGGTTTGTAAGCGCCGCCGGTACCGGGTTGATACGCTCCACCTGTGCCCGGCGAGTATACCGACTCAGCGTATGATTCATTCCAACTTGCGAGCACTAGCGTCGCTATTGCTACCGAGAAGAGCACGTACGCTTTCATGAGTGTTCACCCGAAAAACAATGAGTGCAGTTGATCGCTCAAAATCATGCTCAACCATTGCTATCCTCGGCTCCGAGAGGGCGCAAGAGTGGATCCTGTCTCTCGTCCGTTTGCGCTGGTGGCCCATCGCGCCTCGTCGGCGGACCTATTCCTGCGCCGGCTTTGACTTTTTAAGCGGACGTTGCGAGAGGAAGACCGCACCTGAGGCTCCGAATGGAAACCTTGGTGCGGCCAGTGCTGATCAGGCCGCCTTCACGAGGTAGCTCTTTGCTCCCCTACCATTGCCTTCGGAGCCATACGTGACGCCCAGCGACTTGAGCGCAAGGGTGGTGGCATGGTTCTCATCACGTAGCGCCTTCTGAAGGTCCTTACGCTGGTGTGGCTTCAGGCCAAACTCGCGGCTGATAACGTTCATGTACGTGCGGCCCGGGTTTCGGTTCGCCATGAAGGTCACCAATTGGCCGTGAGGCAACCCGCTGCGTTTGACGCGTGCCTTGGGGCCATCCAGATCAAACGCCCAGTCCTTTACCGAGATGTGCGGCAGCTCTTGGCGAATGTAGCGAAGTATCTCCGTGCCGCGTTCGCCGCTGGGCAATACGATGAACACGTCAGCAGGCGCGCACCGCCCCTGTGCGTCGACCACTTTGCGAAGGCGCACCCGGCCCATGGCTTGGATGATGGAGGTGGCGAGATGCCTGCGCTGCAACAGCTCTCGGACATTCGCGTGCTCCTTCCACGATGGATTGTCGAGCCAATCGTCACCCCGGACACCTTGGAAGGAGAAGAAGACGTTTGTCCCCCAAATGTGATCCATGAAAGGAAGCCCGAAGATGACGGCAGTATCGAAGTCCTTATAAGCATTGCTGCCGTCGATTGCGCCCCAGTGGGCCGAGGCTACCTCGGTGACCCCAAGGTCTGCTTGCGCAGGCACCAGATGCTCCACACGCTTGTGCACGCAGAACAGAACCTTCCGGTCTGGTGATAATCGCTCAGCCAGATTCGCTTGTAGCTGTGGAAACCGCGTCGCGGCCAGTTCCTCCATCTTGGTCTTACCGATGCTGGCGGCGCGAGCCACATGGAGCGTGACGTTGCTGTAGTCTCGAACACCGGGAGGCGTCGGGATGATGTCAGCGCGGTCCTCCATGAGCTGGTACATCAGGTCAACGCCAGCGGTGGCATCCAACACCACCGGCCCCGGCAGCTCCAAAGGCACCGCAAGCGCCGCCGAATTCAGCGAATGCTGATTGCCGGTGCGCGCCATGAAGGCGTACTGATCCAGCAGCGCTTCTGCGGCACCGAGCACCTTGTCATAGCGCCCGGCGAGACGCTGGCGCTCCTTCTCATCCTCCTTGCCGATCTGCTTGTCATACGGCAGCTTGAGCAGGGCGGCTCTCAAGGCTGTCAGGTTGGCCGCAGTGGGCGCCTCGCCCTCAACCCATGCCAGCGAAGTGCCAATCTCGAAGCCGTCATTGATCCCGGCCTGAACCAACATGCTTTCCCGCAGCACCTCCAAGGCTTCCACCTCGGCGACGTGGGCCAGCCGCAGTTCATGCGGAATGAGACCGATGAGGAACGTGAGGTCATCGAGCTTCACTTGGCTCTGCTCAACGACATTCGCTAACGCCTCGTCTACGATGGTAAGGAGCCGTTGCCCACCGCGCCAATGCGTTAGCTTTTTCCACCGCTCGGCCTTGACACCAGACAGGGTCTTCTTCGCTCTGGTGTAAGCCTCATGCGTAATAACCACGATGTCGCTGTCATGAAGCTGCTCTGCGGTGGCCCGATGATCGGTGTGGTCAGCGATGGCAACCTGTCGGCCAACGTAAGCGTTGATGTCAGACACAACCTCATCAACCTGAGCCTTGAGGCGTGTCACGATCATAAGCCCTACGGGCAGGACACCGTCAGCTACAGATGCATTGAGTTCGGCTTGGAGACCTGAGTAGACCACAGCTCCCATCGTTTTGCCTGAGCCGGTTGGTGGTTGGAGAACACGCCAGCGACTTGGTTTATCTTGAACTGCGTCGATGATTGATTGTAGGTGCTGGCCATGATGCGCCAGAGCTTCCTGAGGGGCTCACTGGCGGGCATGTCGAATTCTTTGGTCCACTGGTGGGTGAACCTGTCAACAAAGGTCTGCGGCGGCACGAGGGCGTATTGCTCGTGCAAGCCGATGTGGTCTGTCATGAGTGGTGCTTCGGAGAAGTAATGGGGGTGAACCCTCTAATGAATTATCTCTTAGAGGTTGGCCCCCCATTGTTGGGATCGGGATGGCACATTGGGCCGCTGGGCGACCGTGCCAACTACTGCGTGCAAGTCGGCGGCTTATGCACATAGAGGTAGAGTATTGTTTATTACCGAGCTGGGGCCGCTCTTAGGTGAGTGCCTCGGCGGGCTCAAATGGTGCCCCTTTGGGGGCCAGAGAGAGCCCCAAGGATTCGACTTGGGAGCCTTGGTGCTCCAACCAGCAACCAGCTACCAAAAACGCATCAGTGGATTCCCCTGAGCCTTCAGGGTGGCTGTCATGGTTGAGGTGTTGTTGGTGTTCAGCACAAGCCTCCCCAAAGCGCGCATCGGTTTCCTCAGGCCTCTGCTGGCTTACCGCCGAGCGTACCTCCGGTCGATTCGGCAGAGCACGCAGGATGGCCAAGGTTTCCACTGCGAAGGGATCGGTGGCGCCTCTCTCGATTGCGTATCGATAGGACGCGGCGGCGGCGCGGGTCTTGCCGGGAACGAGGCAGGTCCGGCGTGCGAATTCAGCGAGTTCAACGGGAGACCAACCCGCTCTCATGAAGCCACCGAGGGCCTCACGTTGTTGGATGGTGCGGAGGTAGGAGCGGACTTGCTTGAAGTCAGGGGCGGTGTCGGGAATCGATTCGGGTTCAGGCATTCGTGGTGTTGTGATCGGTGGGCGGCGGTGATGAGCGAAAGGCAACTCGGTGCCTTTCCTACGTAACTCCGGTAGTTCGCCAGCTAACCCATTGATGCCTTCAGGAATACTCAACGAAATCAATGGAGGTGAGCGTGCAAAGGGAGGCGGGGGGCCGCGGCGTTTCCAGCGACCGATCTATGAGGCTCAAATCTGAGGCTCCAGCGCGCACACCACAGCAGTAAGTCAGGCGGCGGCCCGCCCCTTGAACCGGAACTATTTGAAGCCCGGGGGGCCGGGGGCGGGCAAAGTAGGGTCCGGTGTCGTGGGAGAGGCTCATTCGTAGGGAGCCTCAAGGTTTCGCGGGAGGGGCCGCTACCCGCCATACCCCGCGATCAAAAGTGCTGCCGCGCCAAGCACCGCAGCGGTTAAAGTCATCTCCAGCGAAATCGCAACTGCCGCAAGGGCGGATAGGAGCGCTGCGGGCGTCATGGTCGGTCTCTCCTGTACAGCGGTTTCACTTGGCGGGGACGTTGAGCCGGGCGAGCAGCCGCGACACCGCAGTCGGGTGCCACACGGCCCCCCGAGGAGCCCTGATGCCCCGCGCGTGAAGTTCATCGGCAATCCCCCGTGTCGTGGTAATGCCCGAGCGGCGTATGTCATCCACGATACCCTTGAGGTCGGCGGCTTTCTGCGTAGCGGCTTCCTTGAGCGCTGCCACGGCTTCCGCATTGCCGGTTTGCTTGCCACGGAGAGCACGGGCACCGTTGGGATTGCCCAGCTTCACCCCCCGGGCCTTGGCGGCGGCCAGGGCATTCTTCGTGTTCTCAGAGATGGTGCGGCCCACGGCCTCGGCCACGGCAGCGATGATGTGGATGGTGAGGCGGTTGGCGTCGGGCATGTCAGCCGCGACGAAGTCAACACCGCGCTCCTGAAGGCTTGAGACGAAGTGTAGGTTGCGAGCAAGCCGGTCGAGGCGGGCAATCACCAGCTTCGCACCCGTCGCCTTGGCGTGGCTGATCGCTGCTTGGAGCTGAGGGCGGGAGTTGCGCTTGCCGCTTTCCACCTCAACGTATTCGGCCACCAGTTTCCATCGGCCACCGTTGAGATACCGAGAGACCGCCTCCCGCTGCGCCTCAAGGCCGAGGCCACTGCGCCCTTGCTTGTCGGTCGACACGCGTAGGTAAGAAACGAATTTGCCCTCAGCCACCATAGACATCCCGTGTTACATAATGCCGCAACGAACGTTAGATCAATTTGTAACAAACGCAGCTGACAAGAAAAGCAACGTTTCGGAATCTCTGGGATTCCGTTTTGCATGACTTGAGGAGTTACGGTAGGCCACGCGCGCGTGGCTCGTCTTTGCTCACCGTAGAAGGAACGGCCGACTGCGAAGTGAGCTTTGGTAAAGCCGAAGGCGACCAGAGGGTCCTTTACAGCGACGCTACATCATTCCAAATCTGGTCTTGGCTGGTTTGAAGCTCATACAGCATCTGGCGCATTCTGCCAGCGAGCTTCCTGTTCGGCGCGTATACCCAACCTTCGTTCCCCTTGAATTTGGTCAACACGTCATGGCTCAGCAGATAGTTGACAATCTTGGGGGCCATCCCTTTGTCAGCAACTTCTCCCAAGCCTCGCAAAAGCGCTTCTTCTTTGCGCCCCGATCCCTTTTGAAAGAACGTTTTCCGAATGATGGTTGTCAAGATGGCGTGGTTGGCCTTAAGCCCGATTTGTCGGATACGCGAAATGCTATCCGTTGAGTCGAACTTGTCCGCCTCAAAACCGGTAATCCAAGCGGGGAGTGCCGTTGGGGATGAAACACCCACGACGCGTTCCGCGACCGAGTCTTTGATCAGTGTGTTGTAAGGTGCCGAAGAAGGCAAAACCAGCGTGCCGAAAGCCGTATCGGTGATAGTGAGGTTTTGAGGACTTGCTTTTCGAAGGTCCAGTTTAAGGAAGTTGCCATCGTTAATGACCAGTCCTTCGAAATTCACGTGCGAGTTTTCGGTTTGAAGAAAGCCAGCGACGATGTCACAAGCGAGCACCCGGTTGGAGCCAGCGGCCGCCCGCTTTGCAATCTCAAGCGCGTTCTTGGGGTGCGGAACAATGTCGCGTGCCAGCAATCGCTGCCCCAACTCATCAAGTGGGTTGAGGAACGATGTGCTAAACAGACCCTCCATGGAACGGTCGACCATTTTGAACAGAGCGCCCGAATCACGCGCGCGCAGGCCGTCAAGAATGTAGCTGTCGATGAACTGTCGGTCATTCGTTTCGGACTTGACGCGACCGAGCGCGGGAAGTCTTTGCAACATCAGCGATGCCTCGTCGACGGGCATCTGACCTACAACCGACTCGAACGCGCTCTGGACATCTCCAAGGGTTATCGGGCCGACGTTTGCGGGCCGGTTGCGGGTTAGGCGCGCGAGCCTGCCAAGAACGCGTTCTATCGTAGCGGCATCAAACGAAGCGCTGATGCGTGCGTCTCTTTGGCATAGTACACTTATGAAGTGGTCAAAGAAGCTGAGTTCGTCCTGCCCAACCCCAAACATCTGGTCGAGATCATCTTCTTCCATGTCGGCAATGGTCTGGCAGACCAGAGGTCGACGAGGAAGCCAATCAGGCATCAAGAGCTCTTCCGTCACATAACGCTTGAAGAACTCCTTCATTTCCTCTTCGGTAAATTCGTTCTTGCATCGGACGACTACCGTTGAAGAGGCTGTCAAGCCCAAAGCAGTGAACATCTCTTCGTTGTTGTTGAAGTAGTGCTCACGACCTGAGATGAGCGCGCCCTTTTTGCTGCGGGACAGCAGCTCCTTGACGCCTTCCAAGGACTTGGCGCGAATCGCCCGCAGCTTTTCGCTGTCATCGCTCCATGCCTGCGACCCGAGCTCGTCGAATCCGTCGAGAAGCAAGATCACTCGGTCGGCATTTAGAGCCCGGATAGCAGCAGTCTGGAGCGACGGTTCAAGCCCCAACTCATTAATGTGTCGATTGATTATTTCTGGGGCGCGGCGCAGGCCCCAAAAATCTCTCAAGTCCAAAGCGAAAGGGTAGAGGTTTGTAGAAGCTGCAGAGCTTGCGAGCAGCGAAAAGAGCTCTCGCGAACACCGGCTCTTCCCCGTGCCGTATTCGCCGAGCAAAACGACTTTTCGTCCGTCCCTCAGTAGGTCTGCCACTCCCGAGAGCGTCACATCCTTGGAGTAGTCTTCAGACAGATACGAGACGGGAACATAGTCTCTTTCATCTCTGGCCCCGGTTAGGGGATTGATGGCGCTTCCGAAGGCCATTGCTAAACGTGCGTGCGAGTATTTCTCGAAATCAAAGAAAATGTTGGCAAAACCGTCAAATGAGAGGACCTGGATGTTAAGCGCGGTTCCAGCGTCCTTCATGGCCCGGGTAATCGAGCCGTTCACGACACAATAGCACCGTGGATAGGACTGATTGGAGCTCAGGTAGGCGGTCCGCGCGAGATGTAACTTGTTGATGTCTTCCCGAACCTTGTCCAGTTCTCGGCGCACCGTCATCTCGATGAAAATCTGAGCGTCTCGGGACAGGATCATGACGCCATCGACGTCAACACCACCGATGTTCTGGGGATTGCAGGCGTTATTCCAAATTGACTCGGCTACAGCCCGTA
The DNA here is from genome assembly GCA_036924855.1 of Nitrobacteraceae bacterium AZCC 2146. Taxonomy (NCBI): domain Bacteria; kingdom Pseudomonadati; phylum Pseudomonadota; class Alphaproteobacteria; order Hyphomicrobiales; family Nitrobacteraceae; species Nitrobacteraceae bacterium AZCC 2146. The sequence goes on along the minus strand of JBAGRP010000001.1, from coordinate 2,979,514 downwards.
CCTTGTCTTCGAATGTGACCCATGAAGAGGACATTGTGAATGCTCGCTGAAGGAATCAGTCTGCAGCATACACAACACTGGGTCGAAACGCAGAAACCTCTCGGACGGCGGTGACGGGCTTTCCCCGAATACAAAATCGCGCTACAAACCACACCAATAGGCGGCCAAATTCGATAGATTTATCAACGCTGAAGCTGGGCATTGGCAGTACCCACCCAACTGTACCATTCAAGATATCCCTCATCATCCCCGCAAATGCTTCAAAAACGGTCGGTTACGCCGGTCGCGCTGTCTTTGGAAATAGTCTGACAAGCCATCGGACTGGGCATCGCTGGGCTGACCGGGCGCCAGGCATCGCAGTTGCGCTAACGCTCCAGCCCCTTCCACAGATCGACACTTTTCGCGGGGCATTTGCTCGCGCGTTTTTTCTTTTCGAGCTTGGTATCGAGTGCCGCGGCGAAGGCGCGCTGCAGGCGCGGGTCGGCGATGCGGGCGAGATGGGCCTGAATGACGGCCGGGCTGGTCGGCAGGGCCGGCTCGGTGATCGCGTCGCACAGCTGGAGGCTGGCGCGGGTGAAAAACCGGAACGCGGATGCCCGGGCGTTGTCGCGGTTCGCCCTGTCGAGTTCAGTAGCCGCTGCCAGAACCATGATCCTGTCGGTGGTCTCGAGCGTCACCGCGAAGCGCAGCAGCGACAGCAACCATGCCCGCAGCGTCGCGGCCTCCTTGCTGTCGGGCAACGGGGTTGCGTCCGACGGTGCTGCACGATGTCGATCGGCACCGCGCGCATGGCGCCGTTCCGTTCGTGGGTCGAACACACCGATGTCAGCGCGTGGTCTGGACGTACGGATGGTGATGATTCCTGCGGAGCAGGGTGATCACACGGGCTTACATAGGAATGCGAGAGCGGCCCGGTGGCTGTCGCATAGTCGCCGCATAGGAATCGCGAGCGAGGCCGCTGTTGAGCCGCTCGCTGCTATTGCCCCTCAATCACATACACCCGCGACGTCGATGCCTGATTCCGGATCTTCAGGATCTCTGTGTAGGCCTCGGAATCGCGCCATGCCTTGGCATTCTCGAGGCTCGGGAATTCCAGCAGCACCACGCGCGGGCTGGGAATTTCGCCGGCGATCGCTTCGGGCGTGCCGCGGGCCAGAAACACGCCACCGAACGGCAGCAGGGTCTGCGGCATCTGATCGACATAGGTCTTGTACAAGGCCGGGTTGCTGATGGTGATTTCGTTGACGACGTAGGCCTTCATGCGATGTCCCTTGTTGAACCGGCACTTCGGTCTGCGGCGCACGGCTTGTCAACGTCGGCAGCCGCGTCGGCCTGGTGGAAATCTCGAAATCGGCCAGGCCCACCGAAGGCACGAAATTCGCGATCACCCGAAAGTGGCAACGACTGCTCGACGATCGCGGCGTTGGCGCCAACGAGTCCTGACAAGCCGGAGCTTCGCGCCGGCCGGCTTCTCCGACACTCCGGTATCAATGCGTTGCAGGGGACTATCTGCGGAGTGATCCGGTAACGAAAGAGACCGCCAACTGAGGCGGCCTTACTTTTCACCCGTAATGCTTCGGATGACCGCTTCCACAAGGCGGCTCACAAGATTTTTCGACCGGCCGTTCTCGTTTTTCAGGTCTTCGCACGACTGCTTCGATCCTGCGTCCCGTTCAAATTGATCGAGACAAGAGGGCTTCCTTTCCGTGTGAGGTTTTTGTTCCATGCTGCATTCTTTGTTGGAGAAGGGCGGCCCTAATCGGGTGGCCTGAGTTCTCCCAAGAGCCAACCGAGAGCGTGAGATTTAGTCGGTTCGGCCTTTACGAGGACTCTTTCAACATGGTTGCATTTACCGCACTCGAACAAACGTAAGTCGAAAGCCGGGCGCGCCGCCGTGATGCGGCAAAGCTTCATTTGCGAATGACACTTGGGACACGGAGATTGCGGAAGGCACGTTGAGTCGGACAACGGTGGCAGTGCTGACATCGCGCTTCCCTCGAACAGGCGGGAGCACAAGGACTCTCAGTCACCGGCAGTGCCTGGTCGCGGGGCGGTGATGGAACCAACTTGACCTTACGGGTTCGGCCTCGCTGTTCATTATTGACCGGCATCCGACATTGAATAGAACTAGGTTAAATTCTGCCTTTCAGTGGTCGCCGGAATTCTTCGACAAATTTATTGGCCTCGTTTCGGGAAGATTTCGCAGGACAGTTTCTGAAAGCCGCACGACCAGTTCTTTTAAAACGCTATTTTCCTTTTCGAGAGCTTCAAGTTTCATTCGCACCTCGTCATTTAATCCCTGTGGCCAGAGCGTTGGATTGCTTCGTTCGGTAATCATCGTCCTTCCTCCTCAAAGTAACGCAACCCTCCTTTGGCGTGCGCTGTCTTCATGCTCACGGGGCTTCCCCGCACCGGTACATCGATAGACGGCCTCGTCTCTTTTTTGCACGCACTCGCTCGCTGGAATGCGCAGGCTGCATCATCGGCGTGATCGCAACACTCTCAGCGCCGATGTTGCATCGACGATGCAGCGATGAATCAAGCATGCTCTTTTCATTGCTAATATGCTGTTCAATATTGCACGCTTCTGACGTATGCGAATGTCTTGAGTACTCTGGCACCGTATTTCGCAGCCAGCTGTACCTGGCTGCCATCAACGGATCATGGTCCTCACACGCATGGCGCCGGTACTTATTCGCTTGATCGCGTAAGGCCGAGTTTTCCGGCATAGATTGCCATTGCCGCGACCGTGTAGATTCCATGACAGCCGGCTTGTGAGATTGGGCCGTCCTCGATGATGCGACGGCGAGGCACGGCATCCCATCGCCGGCTGTCCGCGCAATCCGGCAGCGCCGTCTCAAGGGGCAACGCTTCCGCAAGGCGCAGCGCTTGCCTTGCCAATCCGCCCGCCTTCACTCACACTTTCGCCCGTTTGCATCACAGGGGGTGTCATGATCGCGCGATCCGGGATTTGCCAATTTGGTTTGATGCTCGCAACGACGATTGTCGTCTCGACGCTGTCCACCGCCAGCGAGGCCTACACCGCCGATCAGGAGCAATTGTGCACCAACGACGCGTTCCGGCTTTGCAGTTCGGCGATTCCCGATGTCGATCGCGTCACCGCCTGCATGATCCAGAACCGGGCCCAGCTCAGCCCGGGTTGTAGGCAGTTTTTCCGCGAGCCGGCGGCGGAGCTGATGCCGGTGCGGGCGCGCACGCCGCAGAGCATCAAGCCGCGCAAGGTGAAGAAGCCGCGCCGCGTCAGCTGATTGCGGCGCGCGACAAACTGACACGTTGGCCGCGGCAGCGTGAAGCAACATCTCCTGACGACAGGAGTGCCATTTGAACGCTGACGACACCATCGACTACAAGGCCGAGATCGACCGTCATTTTGCGTGGTTCGAGTCCAAGCTGCCGCCAGGGCCGGCGAAATTTGTCGGCTGGCTGCGCAAGCCGTCGTCGAAACTGGTGCGGATTCCACTGGCGCTGCTGCTGGTGCTGGGCGGGATTTTCAGTATCCTGCCGGTACTCGGCCTGTGGATGCTGCCGCTGGGACTGATCTTGATAGCTCAGGATATTCCGTTCCTCGAAAAACCCGTGGCGCAGTTTCTTGGCTGGCTCGAACGCAAATGGAGCGAGCGCCAGAGTGCCAAGGAAGCTGCCAAGGAAGCTGCGAAGGAACGCGTCAAGAACATCGACCGCGGGAATTGATACCAGGTGACGAAAATGTGTCCGCAAACGTACTGCAATGACTCATTTTTAGCCTGCTGCGATGCACTGTGTGACTCAAAAGCCAACCTCACAAATAAATCAGGCACATAACCTTGAATTGCATGAAAATTTACCTTTAACGAATCAGCGCGCTGATTCATTTTCGCCTCCTGGGGTCAATCTGGAGGCCGAACATATGAACGTTATTGTTTTCGCATCGCGTAAAGGTGGCTCGGGAAAGAGTACCCTGGCTGCACACCTCGCTGCTCAGGTCCACAAATCGTCCAAGCCATGCCTGCTGATCGATGCCGATCCGCAGGGCTCGCTAACGCTTTGGCACAAGCTGCGCGGAACGAATGAGCCGCCGCTGAAAATCGCCAATCGTTCGGTTTCGGAAATCGTCAACGCCGCCAAGCGCGACGGAATCGAATGGGTGTTCATCGATACCCCGCCGAACACCTCCGCCGTCGTCGACGATGCCATCAAGAACGCCACCATGGTGATCATTCCGGCGCGTCCCGGCGTTTTCGACGTCAACGCGGTTCAGGACACCATCCAGAGCTGCCGCGCCGCCCGCAAGCCTTACGCTGTGGTCATCAATGGCGCCCCGGCCCGCAGGGACGACGTCGAAAGCCGCATCGTCACTATCGCCCGCGAGGCGCTGGCCAAGTTCAAGGCTCCGGTGTGGTCGGGGCAGATCACCAACCGCGCCGATCTCTTGCTCGCGCTCGGCCAGGGTGAAGGCGCCCGCGAATATGCCGCAGAAGGCCGCGCCGCCAGCGAGATCGGCAAGCTGTGGGCCGCGATCGAGCGTTCGATCAAGGCGATTCGCGGCACGGTCTCGGCGACCGGCGCGATGCACAAGCAGGCGGCATAATAGCCGTTCTGTTTCGATCTCAAAAAGACGCGCGAGGTTTCGCGCGTCTTTTGACGTGCGTGCTTGTTTGGCTTACGCGGACCTTGCGCTCGGCAACGCGGTGTGGCGCGGTTGCGGCACTTCGCCTTCGGTGAGGTGGCGGAAACTGCCGATCGAGGCCGGGCGCCCGAGCAGATAGCCCTGCACCTCGTCGCAGTTTTCATCGAGCAGGAATTGCAGCTCGGCTTCGGTCTCGACGCCTTCGGCGAGCACCGGCAGGCCCAACCCGCGGCCAAGGCCGACCACGGCGCGGACGATGGCGGCGGCCTGGCTGTTGGTGTTGACCGACCTGATGAATGAGCCGTCGATCTTGATCTTGTCGAACGGAAATGCGCGCAGGTTCGACAGCGACGAATAGCCGGTGCCGAAATCGTCCATGGCGATGTGGACGCCGAGCGCCTTGACTCGGCGCAGCGTCGACAGCGCGCGGTTGAAATCCTTGATCAGCGCCGTCTCGGTGATTTCCAGCTCGAGGCGATGCGCCGGCAGGTCGGTCTCCAGCAGGATCTCGTGCACCATCGATACGAAGCTGTCGTGGTAGATCTGCACGGCGGAGACGTTGACGGCGATGGTCAGCGGCTGCTTCCAGCCTGCGGCTTCCCGGCAGGCGGTGCGCAGCACCCATTCGCCGATATCGAGAATGGCGCCGGTTTCCTCGGCAACGGGAATGAAGATATCCGGCGGCACGTTGCCCCGCACCGGATGCGCCCAGCGCAGCAGCGCCTCGAAGCCGATCACCGAGCCGCGCGTCATCGCCTCCTGCGGCTGGTAGACGAGGCTCATCTGGTTGCCGGCGATGGCGTGGCGCAGATCCTGTTCGAGCAGCCGGCGGTCGCGCACGGCGTCGCCCATGCTTGATTCGAAGAAACGCCAGGTGGCACGGCCTTCGACCTTGGCCCGGTACAGCGCGGTATCGGCGCAGGCGAGCAACGCTTCGCGCTCCGCCGAGTCGTCGGGATACAGCGCGATGCCAATGCTGGTGGTGACACCGCCCAGCTCCAGCGCGCCGTCCTTGGCGTTCAGCGCTTCCAGAATCCTGTCGGCGAGTTCGCTGACGGTGGCCGGGCTTGCGAGATTAGGCACCAGGATGGCGAATTCGTCGCCGCCGAGCCGCGCCATCATCTGGCCCTCGCCGAGCAGCGCGCCGATGCGCGACGTGACCGTCTTGAGCACCTTGTCGCCGGCGGCGTGGCCGAACAGGTCGTTGACCTGCTTGAACTGGTCGAGGTCCAGCGCCAGCACCGCGAAGGGCGCGCCCTGGGGAAGCGTGGCGATCTCTTGCTCGATGCGGTCGTGGAATGTGCCGCGATTGGGCAGTGTCGTCAGCGGATCGTAGTGGGCGAGATAGCGGATGTGCTGTTCGGCTTCCTTGCGCGCGCGGAGGTCACGCACCGCGATCACCTGATGCGGCCGTCCCGCGAAATCGATATTGCGCAGGATCAGCTCGACCGGAATTGTCGTTCCATCGGGTTGTAGCAGAGTAGCTTCGACGGACTGGTTGGGCTGCGCCAGCATCTGCGCGCGCGACGTGTCGTCCGGGAAGCAGTCTGCGAGCTTGACGCCGGCAAAGGCCTCGGCCGACGAGCCCGCCAGTTCGGCAAAGCTGGTGTTGACGGTGACGATGACGTCGCCGTCGCAGACCAGCAGGCCCTCGACCGCCGCATTGGCGAGGCCAACCATGCGGTCAGCCTCGAGCGCCGAGCGGCGGCGATCACGGATGTCGATGATGATCCCGGCCACTGCCAGGCCGATGATGCCGAAGCTGACCAGCGAGACGCCAAGCGCGAGCCATCCGGCGGGGATGCTGAGTTCGGAAATCGCGATGGAGGAATCGGGGATGATCGTCGCCGCGCTCATGCCGGTGAAATGATGCAGGCAGATCGCCAGCGTCAGCAGCACTGCGCCGCCGGTCTTCCAGCGCAGCTGCGTGCCGTGCAGGCCGATCGGGAGTGCAATTGCTGCGAATATTGCGCCGAATGCGACCGATGCGGCGACAAAGCTTGGATCCCAGCTGATGGTGCCCTTCAGATCGAAGGCGGCCATCCCGGTGTAATGCATCGCGGCGATAGCTATCGCGACGACGGCACCGCCGAGGAATGGTCCGGCGCGAAAATTCGGAATCAGCGCCACCGCGAGACCGGCGCCGGTCAACAGGATTGCCACGATCAGCGACAGGATGGTGAGAACGACATTATAGCCGGTGGCAACGCCCGGCGAGAAAGCCAGCATCGCGACGAAATGCGTCGCCCAGATGCCGAAGCCGGTGGAGATCGCGGAGATCGCCAGCCAGACGTAGCGCATCGGGCCCGATGTGCCCCTCGCATGGCGCAGCAGATTGATGGCCGTCAGTGACGCCAGCGTACAGATCATCGCGGCGAGCGCGACCAGCCGCAGGTCATGGGCGGTGGCAATGGCAATTATAAAGCTTGAGCATGAGGGGGCGCGGGGCGGGAGGACACGATTGCGCCCGACGTTAGGGGACAATGGCGTAACGAGATGTGAACACCGAACGGCCGCCGCTGTGGCAGATGGCGGTCATCTTCCTGCGAAAAAGGTATCAAGCGGCGTATACGCCTAGGTTTATATATACCTCTGCGAGAGTTCGCCGCTTCCGTCACGCTGTCCGGGCAAAAACGCTAACGAACGATTAGCTTTGTCGCGATTTAGCGAAACAGCTTTTGATCTGGATCATCGATCGGCGCGGCTGACCACGTCCATCAACTCCGCGATCTTGCGGCGCTGGTCGGCCTTGTCGCCGGACGAAATGGCGTGCTCGACGCAATGCGCGACATGGTCGCGCAGGATTTCCTCCTCGACCCGGCGCAGCGCCGCGCGCGCGGCGGCGATCTGCGTGACGATGTCGATACAGTAGCGGTCATCCTCAACCATGCCCGCGAGGCCGCGGACCTGGCCTTCAATTCGCTTCAGCCGTTTCAGGCACGACGTCTTGATCTCTGTGCGCATGCGCCTAATATACCCCCATAGGGTATACTCTTCAAGAGGCGAGGTTACGGTGGCAGAGATCAATCACAGGCACGGCGCGGACGCGGCACATGCCGGCCACGTTCATGGTCCCGGCTGTTCGCACGGCCATGCCCCTGCCGGCGAACCCGCCGCAGCGCGCGTGACGGATCCCGCTTGTGGCATGAGCGTCGATCCCGCCACCGCCAAACATCGCTTCACCTACAAGGGTCAGGAGTACTTGTTCTGCTCCGGCCGCTGCCGCGAACGCTTTGCCGCCGATCCGGATTCCTTCCTGAAGCAGAAGCAGCCGGCGCCCGCCGCGCCGGCGGGCACGATCTACACCTGCCCGATGCATCCGGAGATCCGGCAGGTCGGCCCCGGCAGCTGTCCGATCTGCGGCATGGCGCTGGAGCCGGAGCAGGTCTCGCTCGACGACGCCCCCGATCCCGAACTGATCGACATGACGAGACGGTTCTGGATCGCTCTGGCGCTGACGTTGCCTGTGTTCGTGCTTGAGATGGGCGCGCATCTCGGGATCATGAATCTGGTCTCGCAGACGACGTCGAATTGGATTTCCTTAGCGCTGGCGACGCCGGTGGTGCTCTGGGCCGGCGCACCGTTCTTTGCGCGCGGCTGGCGCTCCGTCGTTACCCGCAATCTCAACATGTTCACGCTGATCGCCATGGGCACCGGCGTGGCCTGGGTCTACAGCGTCGTCGCGACTTTAGCGCCGCAGCTGTTTCCGCCGGCGTTCCGCGATCATCACGGCGCCGTCGCGGTGTATTTCGAGGCGGCGGCCGTCATCACCGTACTGGTGCTGCTCGGCCAGGTGCTGGAGTTGCGCGCGCGCAATCAGACCTCCGGCGCGATCCGCGCGCTGCTCGGCCTCGCGCCAAAGACCGCGCGACGCATCGGCGCCGACGGCGACGAAGATGTCGCACTCGATCTGATTGCCGTCGGCGATCTGTTGCGCGTGCGGCCGGGCGAAAAGATCCCGGTCGATGGCGTCGTCACCGAGGGACGCTCGTCCGTGGACGAGTCCATGGTCACCGGTGAATCCATGCCGGTGACGAAGGCCGAAGGCGCACGCGTGATCGGCGGCACAGTTAATCAAAGCGGCGGCCTCGTTTTGCGCGCCGACAAGGTCGGCCGCGACACCATGCTGTCGCGGATCGTCGACATGGTGGCGAAGGCACAGCGCTCGCGCGCGCCGATCCAGCGCCTCGCCGACACGGTGGCTGGCTGGTTCGTGCCGGCGGTGATTGCGGCGGCGGTGCTGGCGTTTGCAGCGTGGGCAACGTTCGGACCGGAGCCGCGGTTGTCATTCGGCCTCGTCGCCGCGGTGACGGTGCTGATCATTGCGTGCCCCTGTGCGCTCGGCCTGGCGACGCCGATGTCGATCATGGTCGGCATTGGCCGTGGCGCCCATGCCGGCATTCTCGTCCGCGACGCGGAGGCGCTGGAGCGGCTGGAAACCATCGACACGCTGGTGATCGACAAAACCGGCACGCTCACCGAAGGCAAGCCCAAGGTCGTTGGTATCACCGCGGCCGAAGGCTTTGAGGAGAGCGAGTTGCTGCGGCTCGCCGCTAGCGTCGAACGCTCCAGCGAGCATCCACTGGCGCAGGCGATCCTGAATGCCGCGACAGAGCGCAGCTTGCATTTGGCCGACGTCAGCGATTTCGCCGCGCCGTCCGGCAAGGGCGCGTCGGGTGCGATCGATGGCAAGCAGGTCGCACTCGGCAATGCGATGTTGATGAGTGAGCTGAAGGTGGCGACTCTGGCGCTTGATAGCAGCGCCGAAACCGCGCGGCAGGGTGGCGCGACCGCAATCTATGTCGCCATCGATGGCCGCGCTGCCGGCGTCATCGCGATTGCCGATCCCATCAAGCCATCGGCGCTGGCGGCTTTGAAAGCGTTGCGCAGCGATGGCCTGCGCATCGTCATGCTCACCGGCGACAATCGCACCACCGCGCTGGCGGTGGCCAAGGCACTTGGCGTTGATGAAGTCGAGGCGGAAGTGCTGCCAGAGCGCAAGAGCGAGGTGGTCGAGCGTTTGCGTAAGGAAGGTCGCCGTGTCGCGATGGCCGGCGACGGCGTCAACGACGCACCGGCGCTCGCCGCCGCCGATGTCGGCATCGCGATGGGCACCGGCACCGATGTGGCGATCGAAAGCGCGGGCATCACATTGCTCACCGGCGACCTGATGGGTTTGGTGCGGGCGCGGCAGCTTTCGAAAGCCACGATGCGTAACATACGGCAGAATCTGGCCTTCGCCTTTGTTTACAACGCTGCCGGCGTGCCGATCGCCGCCGGCGTGCTGTATCCGCTGTTCGGCATTCTGCTATCGCCGATGCTTGGCGCTGCCGCGATGGCGCTGTCGTCAGTGAGTGTGATCGGGAATGCGTTGAGATTGGCGAAGACAAAACTGGATTGAGGTTTGTAGCCGGATGGAGCGAAGCGAAATCCGAGCTACGGATTACTTCCTATGATTTGCGCAAAAAAAAGCCGGACTCCAAAGAGCCCGGCTTTAAGGTATTGGCCACGTGAGGCCGACACAATCACCTTCCAAGAGGGATAACTGAAACTCCGCGCCACTGGAGGAGGGGGACAAATGCGCGGCGCGAAGTCTCAGCTTGCAACGATTATGATCCCCGTTTCTGGTATGCAGCAACGCCTCACTTGGCATGTCAGACATGCGGACAGCGAGGGCGGTGCGGTCACCCACCCCGACGAGCAATGCTGAATTGCTTCGTCGCAACTATTCCTCGCAAGACGAAAACAGACTGTGTATCAAATGGCTACACGGGAGATCAGCCCGGCCAGCGCTGCGCCTTGCTGACGATGAAGTCGCGGAACACCTGGACGCGGGCCACCGACTTCAATTCTTCGGGATACACAAAATAGGTATCAAGTTGAATGGAGTCGGACTCGCCGAACAGCTGCACCAGCCGGTTGTTTTCCTCGACCAGATAATCCGGCAATGCTGCAATGCCCAAGCCCTGCTGGCAGGCGCGCACCAGGCCCAGGATATTGTTGACCTTGAAGTACGGCTCGCGTGGGCCGGAGCCGTTGCGGCCGGCCTCGATCAGCCAGTTGCGGTTCTGCAGGTGCGGCGCGACGCCGCCATCGCTCAGCGTGATGATGCGGTGGCCGTCGAGTTCGTCGAGCGTGCGCGGGGTGCCGAAATGCTTGACGTATTCCGGCGCGCAATAGGCGTGGAAACCCATTGCGAACAGCTTGCGCTGGATCAGGTCCGGCTGGGTCGGCTTGCGGGTCCGGATCGCGACATCGGCCTCGCGCATCGAAAGATCGAGTTCCTCGTCGGTGACGATCAGCGAGATCCGGATCTCCGGATACAGCGCAGTGAATTCGCCGAGGCGGGGGATCAGCCAGTTGATGCCGACGCCGGGGGTGGTGGTGACCTTGAGGTCACCGCTCGGCCGCTCGCGGCTGTCGGTGAGCTTGGCGCGTGCCGCCTGCAGCTGCATGAACACGTCATGCGCGGTGCGGAACAAGAGGTCGCCCTGTTCGGTGAGGATCAGGCCGCGGGCGTGGCGGTGAAACAGCGAGACCGAGAGTTCCTGCTCCAGCGCGCTGACCTGGCGCGACACCGCCGATTGCGACAGGCCCAGCTGCTCGCCGGCATGGGTGAAGCTGCCCGCTTCCGCCGCCGCGTGAAACACCTTCAGCTTGTCCCAGTCCATATCCGTAAATCCATCGCGAGTTCGTGCCATGACTATTCCGCCGCTGCGCGGTCGAGGGCATGCGCAGCGATGTAGCGTTCGGCTTCCAGCGCAGCCATGCAGCCGAGCCCGGCGGCGGTGACCGCCTGCCGGTAGATTTCGTCCGCGACGTCGCCGGCGGCGAACACGCCGGGTACCGAGGTCGCGGTGGAGTTCGGCGCCACCTCGACATAACCCGACGGCTTCAGCTTGATCTGGCCCTTGATCAGTTCCGTCGCCGGCGCGTGGCCGATGGCGACGAACACGCCGTCGGCCGCCACGTTGGTGGTGGCGCCGCTCTTGACGTTCTTCAGCCTGACATGCGTGACCTTGGCAGGATTTTCGGTGCCGCAGATTTCGTCAACCGCGGAATCCCAGATCACCTTGATCTTGGGGTGCTTGAACAGCCGATCCTGCAAAATGCGCTCGGCGCGGAAGTGGTCGCGGCGATGCACGATGGTGACGGAGGAGGCGAAATTGGTCAGGAACAGTGATTCCTCGACCGCGGTGTTGCCGCCGCCGACCACCACAACGTCCTTGCCGCGATAGAAGAAGCCGTCGCAGGTGGCGCAGGCCGAGACGCCGCCGCCCTGGAATTTCTCTTCGGAGGGGATTCCGAGCCAGCGCGCCTGCGCGCCGGTGGCCAGAATCACGGTTTCGGCGAGATAGACGTCGCCGCTGTCGCAAACCAGACGAAACGGGCGCTGGCCGAGATCGAGCTCGGTGACCAGGTCGGTGACGATCTTGGTGCCGACATGCGTCGCCTGCTTCTCCATCTGCTCCATCAGCCAAGGGCCCTGGATCACGTCGGCGAAGCCGGGATAATTCTCCACGTCGGTGGTGATGGTGAGCTGGCCGCCGGGCTGGATGCCCTGGATCAGGATCGGTTCGAGCATCGCCCGCGCGGCGTAGATCGCAGCGGTGTAGCCGGCCGGGCCGGAACCGATGATGACGACTTTGGCGTGAGTGGGGGCGGCCATGGTCGAGTCCCTTTCTGAAGGGAAATTGGTCAGTGCTGAGGCTAAATATGCCGGCGAAAGCATCGCGGCGGCGTCGAAAGTGTCAAATCCAAGTCTAGGGTATCTGGCGAGCCATGCAAGAATTGCAATCCGTCCCAGCAAATTTTCCCCAGAACGCGCTTAATTTCTGCGGTGCACGCGCAATAAAATTGCGTGCGCCGGGGCTCCGCGCTATGAGAGTTGTCGTAGCCGTTCTCCAAATACCAGCCGGGTTCCGCGCGTGCCGAAAAGCCTAGACGAGATCGACCTCAAGATTCTCACCGAGATCCAGGCCGATGGCCGAATCACCAATGTGGAACTGGCCAAGCGGGTCGGCATCTCGCCGCCACCCTGCCTGCGCCGGGTCCGGACCCTGGAAGAAGCCGGCTACATCCAGGGCTATCGTGGGCTGCTCGACCCCCGGCTGCTCGGCTTCGACGTTACCGTGTTCGCCTCGGTGCACCTGTCGAGCCAGGCCGATGCCGATCTGCGCGCCTTCGAGGAATTCGTCCGCAAGGAACCGCTGGTGCGGGAATGCTGGATGCTGTCGGGCGAGATCGATTTCATCCTGAAATGCGTCGCGCCGGACATGGCGACGTTTCAGGAATTCGTCGGCCAGCTCACCGCCGCGCCGCATGTCCGCAACGTCCGGACATCGCTGGTGCTGCACAATTCGAAATACGCGGCGGCGGTGCCGCTTGAATTGAAAGTCGCGGGCTGAGGCTTCTGCACCAAAAGAAGAATTTAGTTCGTCATTGCGAGGAGCACTTGCGACGAAGCAATCCAGTCTTCGCTCTTCAAAGAGCTGGATTGCTTCGCTTCGCTCGCAATGACGGTTTGTATAGTTGAGCTCAGCTCTTTTTGCGCAGCATCGCGTCGAGGCTGATCGGGCCGCCGCCGGCGAAGGCCAGGTACAGGAAGACGAAGCAGAAGAGGATGGCGAGGCCGCCATTGTTGATGATCGGGAAGAGACCGCGCGGCGCGTGACCCATGAAATAGGCGAACGCCATTTCACCGGAGACGATAAAAGCGACCGGTCGGGTGAACAATCCCAGCACCAACAGGATGCCGCCGACCAGTTCGAACGATCCTGCAGCGCCGTACAGCGAGAATAATTCGACCTTCTCGAACATCGGCACCGGCGGCCACTTGAGAAGCTTGGCCAGGCCATATTGCAGAAACAGCAAACCAGTCACGAAGCGCAGCAGGCTCAATACCGTCGGCTGCCATTTGGTAGTAAATTCATTCATGTCATGTCCCCCTGTTTGACACTCAACGCTTAGCATTATTGCAGTGCGGGACGCCGTTCACTCTCGTGTGAAAAACACGTTACCAATGGAATTATTCTAAACCCCGTTGCAACGGGAGGTATCTCACGCAACAAAAAGCCGCGCACGAGGCGCGGCTTTTTGTAGTCAGCGGACAGCGCGAGCTTAGCGCCACTCGACCTTGGTAATTTCATACGCCTTGGCGCCGCCGGGGGCGACGACTTCGACCGAAGCGCCTTTGCTCTTGCCGATCAGCGCGCGCGCCATCGGCGAGGTGATCGAGATGCGGCCCTTCTTGGCGTCGGCTTCCGGCTCGCCGACGATCTGCCAGACCGCCTTCTTCTCGGTGTCCTCGTCGACCAGTGTGACGGTGGCGCCGAACATGATGGTGTCGCCGGACAGCTTGCTGATGTCGATGATGTCGGCGCGCGCGAGCTTGTCTTCGAGCTCGTTGATGCGGCCTTCATTATGCGACTGCTCTTCCTTGGCAGCGTGATATTCGGCGTTTTCCGAAAGGTCGCCATGGGAGCGCGCCTCGGCGATCTGCTCGATGATCCGCGGGCGGTTCACCGACTGACGCTCCTTCAATTCGATCTCCAGCGCGGCATAGCCGCCGGCGGTCATCGGGACCTTATCAACCATCTCTTTTCGTCCTTTAACGTCATGCGACACGCTGATGCGGCGTGCACGAACAGGTCAGTCTGTAAGCAATGGGCCGGAGGGCTGCATTTGCAGCCTCGGGGCCGGAAAGCGCCGAAACAGAACAACATCATGATCGGTGAGTTCCGGTCATGTCGAGTTTCTTTCCGACCGGGTCGGACGCGCAGTCCGGCCACAATCAGGTTTCGGAAAAGTAACTCTGCAGTGTGCGGACCTCAAGGTCCCCGCCCAGATAGGCCCGGATGCCCTGAGCGGCCGCCACGGCACCCGAAAGAGTGGTGTAATATGGCACTTTATGCAAGAGGGCAGCCCGCCGCAGCGAGCGGCTGTCGGCCAGCGCCTGCGGGCCGTCGGTGGTGTTGAACACCAGCTGGATCTCGCCATTGGTGATGGCATCGACGATATGTGGCCGGCCTTCCAGCACCTTGTTGATCTTCACCGCCGGCACGCCGTTGTCGACCAGGTAGCGCTGAGTTCCCGAGGTGGCCAGCACCTTGAAGCCGAGCGATGATAGAAGTTTGACCGCGTCGATAATGCGGGTCTTGTCGCTTTCGCGCACCGACACGAACACGGTACCCTTGCGCGGCACCCGGGTGCCGCCGCCGAGTTGGCTCTTGGCGAAGGCGACCTCGAACGAACCGTCGATGCCCATCACCTCGCCGGTGGAGCGCATCTCCGGTCCGAGCACGGTATCGACGCCGGGGAAGCGCGCGAACGGAAACACCGATTCCTTGACGCCGACATGGCCGAGCTTGCGCTTCTTCAGATTGAAGTCGGCGAGCTTCTCGCCGGCCATGATTCGCGCGGCGATCTTCGCGACCTGAATGCCCATCACCTTGGCGACGAACGGCACGGTGCGCGACGCCCGCGGATTGACCTCGAGCACGTAGATATCGCCGTCCTTGACGGCGAACTGCACGTTCATCAGGCCGACCACGTTGAGGCCGAGCGCCATCTCGCGGGTCTGGCGCTCCAGCTCGGCGATCATCGGTGCATCCAGCGAATGCGGCGGCAGCGAGCAGGCGGAGTCGCCGGAATGAATGCCGGCTTCCTCGATGTGCTCCATGATGCCGACGATGAAAGTGTCTTTGCCGTCGCACAGGCAGTCGACATCGATCTCGATGGCATCCGACAGATAGCGATCGAACAGCAGCGGGTTCTTGCCGAGCACGGTGTTGATCTGGCCGGTCTTGTCGTTTGGATAGCGCGACTTGACGTCGGCGGGCACCAGCTCCGGCAGCGTGCCGAGCAGGTAGTCGCCAAGCTGCGATTCCTCGCGGATGATCTGCATGGCGCGGCCACCGAGCACATAGGACGGACGCACGACCAGCGGCAGGCCGAGATCGGCGGCGACGAGGCGCGCCTGTTCGACCGAATAGGCGATGCCGTTCTTCGGCTGCTTGAGGCGCAGCTTGTCGAGCACGCGCTTGAAACGGTCGCGGTCTTCGGCCAGATCGATGGCGTCGGGCGAAGTGCCGAGGATCGGCACGTCGGCGCGTTCCAGCGCGTGAGCCAGCTTCAGCGGGGTCTGGCCGCCGAACTGCACGATCACGCCGTGCAGCGTGCCGTTCTGCTTCTCGGTATCGATGATCTCCAGCACATCTTCGGCGGTGAGCGGCTCGAAGTACAATCGGTCCGCGGTGTCGTAGTCGGTCGACACGGTTTCCGGATTGCAGTTGATCATGATCGTCTCATAGCCGGCGTCATCCAGCGCGAAGCAGGCATGACAGCAGCAGTAGTCGAACTCGATGCCCTGGCCGATCCGGTTCGGACCGCCGCCGAGGATGATCACCTTGTTCTTGTCCGACGGCGCGCTCTCGTCGGCGAAGGCGCCGGCAAAGGACGACTCGTAGGTCGAATACATATAGGCGGTGGGCGAGGCGAACTCGGCCGCGCAGGTGTCGATGCGCTTGAATACCGGGCGGACGTTGAGCGAACGCCGGAGCGTCTTGACCTCGGCTTCCGTCTTGTGTGCGAGCACCGAGAGCCGCGCGTCGGAAAAGCCCATCGCCTTCAGCGTGCGCATGCCGAACGCATTGGCCGGCAGGCCATTGGCCTTGACCTTGGCTTCCATCTCGACGATGCCGCGCATCTCCTGGAGAAACCACGGATCGATCTTGCAGGAGTTGAAGATCTCGTCGTCGGTCCAGCCGAGCCGCATCGCCTGCGCGACTTGCAGCAGCCGGTCCGGCGTCGGTGTGCCCAAGGCGGCGCGCAACGCGTTCTTGTCATCGCCGTGACCGAGACCTTCGATCTCGATCTCGTCGAGGCCGGTGAGACCGGTCTCCAGGCCGCGCAGCGCCTTCTGCAGCGATTCCTGGAAGGTACGGCCGATCGCCATCACTTCGCCGACCGACTTCATCGAGGTGGTCAGCGTGGTGGAGGCGCCCGGGAATTTCTCGAAGGCGAAGCGCGGAATCTTGGTGACGACATAGTCGATGGTCGGCTCGAACGACGCCGGCGTCGCGCCGCCGGTGATGTCGTTGGCGATTTCATCGAGCGTGTAGCCGACCGCGAGCTTGGCGGCGACCTTGGCGATCGGAAAGCCGGTGGCCTTGGAGGCCAGCGCCGAGGAGCGCGATACCCGCGGATTCATTTCGATCACAACCATGCGGCCATCGACCGGATTGACGCCGAACTGCACGTTGGAGCCGCCGGTCTCGACGCCGATCTCGCGCAGCACCGCCAGCGAGGCGTCGCGCATGATCTGGTATTCCTTGTCCGTCAGCGTCAGCGCCGGGGCGACGGTGATGGAATCGCCGGTATGCACGCCCATCGGATCGAGGTTCTCGATCGAGCAGATGATGATGCAATTGTCTTTTTTATCGCGCACCACCTCCATCTCGAACTCTTTCCAGCCGAGCACGGATTCCTCGATCAGGACTTCGTCGGTGGGGGAGGCGTCGATGCCGCGCTCGACGATCTCGATGAACTCCGCCTTGGTATAGGCGATGCCGCCGCCGGTGCCGCCCATGGTGAAGGACGGCCGGATGATCGCGGGCAGGCCGATGGTCTCCAGCGCGCGCAACGCGTCGGGCAGGTTCTTGGTCTGGATCGAGTGCGGGGTCTCCAGCCCGATCTTGGTCATGGCCTCGCGGAAACGGCCGCGGTCCTCGGCCTTGTCGATGGCATCCGCGGTGGCGCCGATCATCTCGATGTCGAATTTTTCCAGCGTGCCCTGCTTGCGCAGCGACAGCGCACAGTTCAGCGCGGTCTGCCCGCCCATGGTCGGCAGCAGTGCGAAGCCGCCGGGCAGCACGTAGCGTTCTTTCTCGATGATCTTGGCAACGATCTCCGGGGTGATCGGCTCGATATAGGTGGCATCCGCCAGTTCCGGATCGGTCATGATGGTGGCTGGATTGGAATTGACGAGGACGATCCGGTAGCCCTCTTCCTTCAGCGTCTTGACCGCCTGGGTGCCCGAATAATCGAATTCGCAAGCCTGGCCGATCACGATGGGACCGGCGCCGATGATCAGGATGGTGGATATGTCAGTGCGTTTCGGCATTACATCTCGCGATTGGGTGGCAACTGGGCACAAAAAAAGGGCGCGCGTGTCGCGCGTCCCTTGAGCCTGGGCGCCAAACCGATCTGAAAGATCGACCCGCGCGCGCGGCTGTCTTTAGACCACAATAGCGAGGTGGGAAAGGCTTTTAAAGCCGCTCTCAACCGGCAATTTTACCCAGCTTGTGCGACTCTTGGCGTCCCCGGGAGAGGGCCAGTGCAAGGGCTACCGCCACGCTGCATCCCCCGATCCAGCCGAGGTCGCCCGGCGTCAGGACCGCGAGCACGACTCCTCCCAGTGCCCCGCCGATGGCAAAGCCGAGATACATTGCGGAGGCATTGAGCGACAGCGCGATCATCGAGGCCTGAGGCTCGATCTGCACCAGATTCGCCACCTGGCCGGGATAGAACGCCCACCCGGCGAGGCCCCAGCAGAAAATCAGGCCGAGAAAAATCGGTCGCGCAACGTCCGGCGGCGCGAATTTCAGCGTGACCGAAAGCAGCATCAGGGCCGTCATCATGACCGCCAGTCCCAGAGTCGTGGTCGGGATCGGGCCCAGGCGATCGGCGAGCGTGCCGCCGAGCAGGTTGCCGATTGCCGCGGCCGAGCCGAAAACCAGCAGCGCGAGGCCGATTTCCGTTGGAGTGAACCCCAAATCGCGCAGCGGAACTGCGAGAAAGGTGAAGACGGTGAAGCCTCCCAGTCCCCAGAACACGGTGACCGCCAGGGCATGCAGCACCGCGCTGTGGCGGGCGACAGCGATCCGCTGGCCCAGCGTGGCGGTATTGCGCGGTAGCCCGCGCGGCAATCCGAACAGCAGGCCGGCCAGAGCGATAGCGCCGAGGACGGCGACCAGAACGAAGGTGGCGCGCCAGCCGAAGTGGTTGCCGATCCAGGTGCCCAGGGGAACGCCGAGAACGGTGGCGACGGTCAGGCCGGAGGTCACCAATGCGATGGCGCGGCCGCGACGTTCGGGCGTTGCAATCGCGATCGACACGGCCAGCGCCGTCGGCATGCACAGGCCGGCACCGACGGCCATCAGCATGCGCGACGCCAGCAGCATCGTGAACGTTGTCGCCACCACCGCCAGCAGGTTGCCGGCGATGAAACAGCACAGCGCCAGCGTGAGTACCGTCCTGCGGTCGAGATTGTTGAAAGTGACCGCCAGAATGGGCGATCCGACCGCGTAGGTGAGGGCGTAGACCGTCACCAGCTGCCCGGTGGCAGCCAGGGAAATCTGCAAATCCGCTGCGATCACGGGAAGAAGTCCTGCGATAACAAAGGCTTCGGTGCCAATCGCGAAGGCCGCCACGGCCAGCCAGAAGATACTCATCGTCCGTTCCTTTGTTCAAAATCTATTGAACAATTGACTGAGGTCGCTCCGATGTCAACTGGTTCAAGAACTATTGAACATTGCGGTGGGCGTCTGGAATCATTATTGATGTGGGATGAGCCGATCTCTGTCGCATCCAACCCGTGAACAGATCGAATTGCCTGACGTGCTGGATTGCCTGAGCGATCCGACCCGGCTGGCGATCATTTATAATCTGGCACAATGCGAACGCTCCGCGACCGAACTGCGCTGCGGCGACTTCAACGAGTTCAGCGGCAAATCCAATCTCGCCTATCATTTCGCGAAGCTGCGTGCGGCCGGGCTGATGCAAACCCGCGTCGTCGGGACCAACCGGTTGATGAAGCTGCGCCGCGAGGATCTCGACGCGCGTTTTCCAGGCCTGCTGGATGCGGTGATCAAATCCGCCATGCGCGACGCCGACAGGCTGCAACTGCCTGTGTGCGAATTCGTCAGTGCGGAGTAATTTGCGCAGGCGCGTTCGGAAGTCTTGAACGCTTGAACGTTTGGAGGCCCGGCCTGGATTTGAACCAGGATGAAGAGCGATGCACTGCCCCCGCGTTGACACTTCCGCCACCGGGCCAAGGCCATCCTGACCGATCAAGGGGCGGTGAGCTACGTTTACCTTTGATTAACCCTAACGGCCCGTAAACACTCAAAACGCGTGGCGGGCCACGAAGGTCATACGCCAGGGATTGTGGCCGATATTGACCGGCGCCAGCGATGCGGTGAAGCCGGCGGCGGCGAGTTTGGCCAGCATCTCGGCCTCGCTGTAGCGCTGTAGCCCGACCTTGGTGCGCAGTTGCCGGTAGTCGGACAAGGCGGTCCGCACCAGCCCCCACATCGCATCTCTCAAAAATCCATGCTTCCACGCCAACTGCAGCAATGCGGCGACGTCGCGGCCCATGCCGACCTCCGGTCGCAGGATATCGCCCACCACCAGCTTGCCGCCGGGCTTCAGCAACCGCTTGATCACCGCGAAGCCGCCGTCGAGTTCGGCCGGTGTCATGTATTGCGCTACCGAATTCATGACCGCGAGATCGATCGACTTTTCCTCCATGCTGCGGAGTTCATCGAGCGAGCGCACCCGGATCTTGGTGATCGGCGCGAAACGCGCGATCAGCCGGCCACGCACGCCGGGCGCCGGCTCCGCCAGGATCAGCTTGCCGCAGGCCGCCGCCACCTTGGCCGCCGACAGTGCCTCGCCGCAGGCATAGTCCAGCACCACGGCGTCCGGGGAGGCGATGTAGCGGATGATGTCGCGGGCGATCTCCTCGAAATGCACATCGCGATGCAGTTTGCTGGCATAGATCGTGTGGGTGGAATCGTAATAATCGATCCAGTCTTCCATCGCTTGGCCTGGCTTTATTGTTTGTTCCGCCGTGGGAACCGGTATAATTTTGATGCGTTAAGGGTCTAGAGCGTTTTCAACTGCGTTGGAAACTGCCTTTCGCCTGGAAGACCCCGTTTTCAAGATTTGGAGCGTTTTCGACAAGACCGGCGACCGCTTTTGCACAACGCCTTGGTTACGCCCATCTGCTCGACACCCCCGCCAACGATCCGACCCGCCCACAGGAAGGTACCTTACCGTGTCCTCAGCCAAGAACGCCTCGAAAGTCGCCGCCGATCTCGATACCCCGACCGACCTGTCGGCCGACGCCGTCGAGAAGGTCTCCAAGGCGCTGAACGTGCTGCTCGCCGACGCCTTCGCGCTTTATCTCAAGACCAAGAATTTCCACTGGCACATCAGCGGCCGGCATTTTCGCGATTATCATCTGATGCTCGACGAGCAGTCCGACCAGATTTTTGCGACGACCGACGCCTTGGCCGAGCGCGTCCGCAAGGTCGGCGGCACCACGATCCGTTCGATCGGCCAGATCGCCAAGCTGCAGACCATCAAGGACAATGACGAGAGCTATGTGCCGCCGCGCGAAATGCTGCGCGAGTTGATGAACGACAACAAGAAAGTGGCCGCAGCGATGCGCAAGGCCCACAAGATCATCGATGACGCCGAGGACGTCGCCAGCGCGAGCCTGCTGGAAAATTTCATCGACGAGACCGAGCGCCGCACCTGGTTCCTGTTCGAAGCCAGCCGCCAGGAAGGCGGCAACGAGGAATAAGCGTCGCACATCGCGATGCTCGCGAGCCCTCTCCGCAAGGAGGGGGCTTTTTGCTTTCGTCAGCCTTTCGAGACGACATGTGGAAAGTATCCCGTTTATTTCCACAATCTCATCAGCGGCCCGTCTTCCCCGAGCACCGGATCTGTCTCGGGCAGCTTCACACGCGGTATCGTTTCCAGCGCCATCCGATGGTTGGCCGGCGTCGGCCGGGTGACCTGCATCTTGCGGCCGGGCGGATAGGCGCCGACCACGCTGAAATCATTGCTGGCGGACCGGCATTGATGGCCGGTGCCGGCGGGCAGGATCGCGACATCGCCGGCCGACATGTCGATGTCCTCGCCGCCATCGCCGCCGAAGCGCACCCGCGCATGACCGCGCGCGATACCGAGCGCTTCATGAACCGTCGCATGGTAGTGCAGATAATCGTAGATGCCGTTGCGCCACATCTCGCCCCAGCCATTGGCGCCGAACAGCCCCTCGATGGTTTTCTCGGGATGGTCGCTGCCGACCTCGATCGCCTGTTTGTAGACCAGTAGCGGCAGCGGATTGTTCGGCACCAGCCCGTCGTCCCGAAAGGCAAAGATGAGCGGTGTGATGGCATCCCTGACAACCGTCATGGGAATTCTCCGGCGCTTGACCTGCGCGTCCGATTCAACCGCCGTCCGCGGATCGCGTTCCCGTCGGAATCTCGAAAATCAGGCATGTCGTCGTGGCATGCGCCAGCAGCCGGCCCTTGGCATCGGTGATGCGCGCTTCGGCGGTGGCGGCGCGGCGGCCGACATTGAGGGTGCGACCTTCGGTGCGCACGGTGCCTGAATCCTTGGTCATGCCGCGGATGAAGCTGATCTTGAATTCCAGCGTGGTGTAGCCACTGCCGGGCGGCAACATGCTGTGCACGGCAAGACCCATCGCCGAATCCAGCAGGATCGCCGCGTAGCCGCCATGCACCGAGCCGATCGGATTGTAGTGCCGGAAACCGGGCACGCTGTGCAGCACGACGACGCCCGCCTCCGCGGTGCAGTCGAACGGTCCGACATTCTCCATGATCGGCGGCTCCGGCAAGGTGCCGGCAAAAATCCCACGGACGAAATCGAGGCCGGACATCGACGCCATCAGCTCGGTGGCGACGACATCGTATTTTGTTTCGAGAGCGGGCGTGTCAGTCATGGCGTCGGCACCCTCGAAGATTTGCAATGATGCCCATCATACGAACTGACTTGTTGCAGCGCCAGCACCTTTCCTTGTTGCAGCGCCAGCACCTTTCGCAATGCATTTCCGCGTCATTGCGAGCGCAGCGAAGCAATCCATAAGCCGCAAGCGCAGACTGGATTGCTTCGTCGCAAGGGCTCCTCGCAATGACGGTGGCAGGTGTCCTTACGACGCCTTCTTCGCCCGCATCAGATCGGCGAACCTCTTGAACAGGTAATGCGAGTCGCGTGGGCCGGGGGAGGCTTCCGGATGGTACTGCACCGAGAACACCGGTTTGCCTTCGAGCTGGATGCCGCAGTTGGAGCCGTCGAACAGCGAGATGTGGGTCTGCGTCGCGCCCTTCGGCAGGGTCTTTTCGTCCACCGCGAAGCCGTGGTTCATCGAGGTGATTTCCACCTTGCCGGTAGTCTCGTCCTTGACCGGATGATTGGCGCCGTGATGGCCCTGGTGCATCTTCTTGGTCTTGGCGCCGACCGCGAGGCCGAGCATCTGGTGGCCGAGGCAGATGCCGAAGGTCGGCACGCCGGAAGCGATCACGCTCTGGATCACCGGCACGGCATATTTGCCGGTCTCGGCGGGATCGCCGGGGCCGTTGGAGAGGAACACGCCGTCCGGCTTCAGCGCCATAATCTCTTCCGCCGAAGTGGTGGCGGGGACGACGGTGATTTTGCAGCCTTCGCCGGCCAGCAGCCGCAGGATGTTGCGCTTGATGCCGTAGTCGATGGCGACGACGTTGAATTCCGGCGCGGTCTGGCGGCCAAAGCCCTTTTCCCAGGCCCAGGGAGTCTCGTCCCAGGTGAAGCGTTGGCCGGAGGTCACCATCGGCACCAGGTCCATGCCCTCGAGGCCGGGCCATTCGCGGGCTTCTTCCTTTATCCCGTGCAGGTCGAACTTGCCGTTCTGCGCGTGAGCGATCACGCCGTTGGGCATGCCCTTGTTGCGGATCAGCGCCGTCAGCGCCCGGGTGTCGATGCCGGAAATGCCGATGATGCCGCGGGCCTTCAGCCAGGCATCGAGATGCTTTGAGGAGCGGTAATTCGAGGGATCGGTGATGGCCGAGCGCAGGATCACGCCGCGCGCGCCCGGCGTCGCCGCCATGTTCACGGTCTCGATATCCTCGTCGTTGGTGCCGACGTTGCCGATATGCGGGAAGGTGAAGGTGATGAGCTGTCCGGCATAGGAGGGATCGGTGAGGATCTCCTCATAGCCGGTCATCGCCGTGTTGAAGCAGACTTCGCCAACGGCCTGGCCTTCCGCGCCGAGGCCGAAGCCCTCCAGCACGGTGCCATCGGCGAGCACGAGGAGCGCGGTCGGTTTGTGGTCCGGCCAGGCTGAGGATGTTTCCGAGGGGGTCATGAGTGGATTACATAGTCCCCACACCCGCTTGCGTCAAAGCCGGAACGGGCGGATTCACATGCCATTGTGCCGATTTGCCGGAAATTTGGGCGTGGGGGAGGAATGCGCATGACTGAGACAATGCCGATCATGCTGGTGGCGGGCCTTGCCGCGTCGCCGCGGATCTACGCCCCGATCATTCCAGCGCTGTGGCGCTTCGGGCCGGTGACGGTGGCCAACCATATTCGCGACGACAATATGGGTGCGATCGCGCGCCGTATTCTGGCCGAAGCGCCACCGCGCTTCGCGCTTGCCGGCCATTCCATGGGCGGCTACATCGCCTTCGAGATCATCCGACAGGCGCCGGAGCGGGTGATACGGCTGGCGCTGATCAACACCCAGGCACGGCCAGATACGCTGGAGGCCAGCGCAGGCCGCCGCGGCCAGATCGCCAGGGTGCAGGCCGGCCAATTCCATGAGGTGCTTGATGCGGCGTTCCCCGGCTTCGTGCATCCGTCGCGGCGCGACGATCCGGAGTTGCGCCAGCTGGTACACGGCATGGGCGACGATATCGGCCCCGATGCTTTCGTCCGCCAGCAGACTGCGGTGATGGGGCGGCCGGATTCGCGCCCGACGCTCAGCGCGATCCGCTGTCCGACCTGGGTGCTGACAGGCGATCAGGACAATACCATCCCGAACAGCCTGTCGGTCGAGATGGCCGATGCCATCGAAGGCGCAGCGCTGACAATCATTCCCAATTGTGGTCACCTGCCGCAGGTCGAACAGCCGCAGGCGACGGCGGATGCCTTGCTCAGCTGGGTACAATCTTGAATTAATCAAATAAATAAGTACGCGCTTGCCGGAACTGGCTTTCACAGTTAGCAAACTGTGAATTCATGTTTCCGGACATTTAAGTGCAACTGGACTATTTCGCCGTAATGGCCGCTCGTTCGGCCGTTGCGCCGGCGCGATGGCGCCGACCATTTTGGAGATGGCTCGACGGCATCGAGAAGGGCTGGGCGATTCCGGCACTGATCATTGCATTTGCTGCGGTCTGGTTGCTGTTTCTGCTCATCGCTTATCTCAGCGGCGACCTGCATTCCGACGCGCTGGAGAGCTGGTCGGTCGGCCGCGAATTCGCCTGGGGCAATGCCAAACATCCGCCGCTGATGGGCTGGGCCGCACATCTCTGGACGCGGGTGTTTCCACTTGCTGACTGGTCGTTTCAGCTACTGGCGATGATCAATGCCGCAGTGGCGCTGTTTGCGGTCGATCTGATCGCGCGCCGCTTCGTCCGCGGCGACGCCCGCGCCGTGGTGCTGATGCTGCTGATGCTGCTGCCGGCCTATCAATTCCACGCCCAGCGCTTCAATGCCAACACCGTGCTACTCGCGGTGTGGCCGCTGGCGACGTATTGCTTCCTGCGCTCGTTCGAGAGCCGCGCGGTTGGCTGGGCCGCGGCGGCCGGCGTGTTCGCCGCTCTGGCGATGCTCGGTAAATATTATTCGGTATTCCTGGTCGGCAGTTTCGTGCTGGCGGCGGTGATGCATCCGCAGCGCGCGGTATATTTCAAGTCGTGGGCGCCGTGGATGTCGGCGCTCACCGGCCTTGTCGTGCTCGGGCCGCATCTGCACTGGCTGGCGACCACCGGCGCCACGCCGTTTGCCTATGCCTTGGATGTCCATGGCGGCATTGATTTCAGCTCGTCACTTTACGAAGCCACCATGTTCCTGCTCGGTCTTGCCGCAACGCTGGCGCTGCCCGCTTTGGTCTGGGTGCTGTCGGCGGAGCTGCGGCTGAAGCGGTTTGGCGCCGATTTCCGCGCCCTGAACCCGGGGCTGGTACTGCTGTTCTGGGTATTCGCCGGCACCATCCTGCTGCCGGTGATCGCCACCATCGCCATCGGCACCGACATGCCGTCGCTGTGGGCGCTGCAGGGCCTGTTCCTGCCGGCGATCCTGATTGTGTGCGGCGCCAGCTTCGCGCTGGAACGATTGTATGTGGTCAATCTGGCGGTATTCGTCGCAGGGATTGCGGTGGTCGCGGTGGTCATCGCTGCGCCATTGCATGCGATCTGGCGCAACAGCGTCAGCCCCAACGATCGCAGCTATTACAGGCTCGCTGCCGCGGAACTCACCAAGCGCTGGCACGGGGTCTCGGATCGGCCGCTGCCGGCGATATCAGGCGACGACGGGCTGGCCTTCGCCACCGCCTTCTACAGCCCCGACCACCCGGTCTACCGCCGTCCGTTCCAGTATCAGTACGATTGGAGCCTGCCGCCGCTGGGGACACTGGAGAAGGGCTGGGCCGCCATGTGTTTCACCGAAGACGAGCCCTGCATGGCCTGGATGCGCAGCGTCACGGCGCTGGCGCCGCAATATATGCGGTTCGATTTCGAGGTGCAGCCGAAATTGTGGGGCCACGCCGGTGTGCCCGCGACCATCGCGGCGCTGATGGTGCTGCCGCACGACATCGAGACCAGCGCTCCCGTCGGGCCGCCGTCCGAGGGCGTCGAGGATTTCAGCTCCAGCGACCGCCAGCCGGTTCGCTGATCGCTACGCCTGCGGTTGTGCGGGCCCCTCAAAGCGCCTAGATCGTCACCCACTGGATTGATCCGGCACTGCGCCTGGCAGGCCGTGGAGGAGACGCATATGTTGCGCGATGACATCAACAACGCCGTCAAGGACGCGATGCGGGCCAAGGACGAGCGCAAGCTCTCGACCTTGCGGATGGTCAATTCGACCATCAAGAACGCTGACATTGATGCCCGCGGCCAGGGCAAGCCGCCGCTGTCAGACGGCGACCTGCTCAGCGTGCTGCAGAAGATGATCAAGCAGCGCCAGGAATCCGTCGAGCTCTACGACAAGGGCGGCCGCGCCGAACTCGCCGGCCAGGAGCGCGAGGAAATCGCCATCATCTCCGCCTATCTGCCGAAGCAGATGTCGGACGACGATGTAAAGGCGGCGATCGCAGCCGAAATTTCTGCGAGCGGCGCAGCGGGGATCAAGGACATGGGCAAGGTGATCGGTGCGCTGAAAGCGAAGTACGCCGGCCAGATGGATTTCGGCAAGGCCAGCGGTCTGGTGAAAGCCGCATTGACGGGCTGATTCTTAACCTCTCCCCGCGAAGGGCGGGGAGAGGTTAGAAAGAAACGTCGCTACTCCGCCTCACGCCGCCGCGGTTGGCAAACTGTACGTCTTGAACTGATCGCGCAGTGCGGTCTTCAGGATCTTGCCGGTGGCGGTGTGCGGGATCGCCTCGACGAACACCACGTCGTCCGGCATCCACCATTTCGCGATCTTGCCATCCATGTATTTCAGGATGTCCTCGCGCGTTGCGGTCTGGCCGGCCTTGAGCTGCACGATCAAGAGCGGCCGCTCGTCCCACTTCGGATGGTAGACGCCGATCACGGCGGCTTCCGCCACCTGGGGATGGCCGACCGCGAGATTTTCCAGGTCGATCGAACTGATCCATTCGCCGCCGGACTTGATGACATCCTTGGAGCGATCGGTGATCCGCATGTAGCCGTGCTTGTCGATCGTGGCGACGTCGCCGGTGTCGAAATAGCCGTCCTCGTCGAGAATGTTGGCATCGACGCGGTAATACGCCGCCGAGACCGAGGGACCGCGCACCTTGAGGCGGCCGAAGGTCTTGCCGTCCCATGGCAGTTCCTTGCCGGCATCGTCGGTGATCTTCATCTCGACGCCGAACGGCGGATAGCCCTGGGTCTGCAGCACGTCGAGCCGGGCGTCGCCTTCGAGCTGATCGAATGGCGGCTTCAGCGCGGCCAGGGTGCCGATCGGGCTCATCTCGGTCATGCCCCAGGCATGGCGGGCGCCGATCCCCATGTCGACGAACGCCTTGATCATCGAGCGCGGCATCGCCGAGCCGCCACAGACCACCATCCGCAGGTCAGGCAGTTTCAGATTGTTGGCGGCCATGTAGTTGAGCAGCATCAGCCACACCGTCGGCACGCCGGCGGTGTGCGTCACTTTCTCGGTCGAGAGCAGTTCGTAGACCGATGCGCCATCGAGCTTGGCGCCGGGGAACACCAGCTTGGTGCCCATCGAGGGCGCGGAAAACGCGATCCCCCAGCTGTTGGCGTGGAACAGCGGCACCACCGGCAGCATCGTGTCCTGCGCATTGGCGCCCAGCGAATCGCCGGTGTTCGCCATCAGCGCGTGCATCACGTTGGAGCGGTGCGAATACAGTACGCCCTTCGGATCGCCTGTGGTGCCCGAGGTGTAGCACATCGCCGCCGCGGTATTTTCGTCGAACTCCTTCCACTTGAAATCGCCGTCGACTTCCGCGATCCAGTCCTCGTAGGCGACCGCGTTCTTCAGCGCGGTTGGCGGCATGTGCGCCTTGTCGGTGAGGATGATGTAGCGTTCGACGCTGGGCAGCTGATCGGCGATCTTTTCCACGATCGGCACGAAGGTGAGGTCGACCATCACGATGCGATCCTGCGCATGGTTGATGATCCAGGCGATCTGGTCCGGGAACAGGCGTGGATTGACGGTGTGGCAGATGGCGCCGATGCCCATAATGCCGTACCAAGCTTCGAGATGACGCCAGGTGTTCCATGCGATGGTGGCGACACGGTCGCCGAGCTGAATGCCCTCGCGGTCGAGTCGCTGTGCGACTTTCAGCGACCGCGCGCGAATTTCGGCGTAATTGGTGCGATGTATGGGGCCTTCGACCGAGCGGGTGACGACCTCCCGGTCGCCATGGACCTTCGCCGCATGATCGATAATCCGGTGACACAGCAGTGGCCAGTCTTGCATCAACCCGCGCATTCGAACGTCCCTCCTCGATGTTATTTGGCCTGCCGGTTTGCCGTCAGGAATTTTGTGCCGCCTGGAGCTCGCCCAGGGTCTTGTCGCCCAAGGTCTTGTTACTCAAGGTCTTGCTGTCCAAGGTCTTGGCATGAAGTTTAGCGCGGGGGAAGCGGCCCGGAAATGGGCTTGTCGGCGTTTGATCTGCGACCAAAGGACAATCGCTGTGGCCTTGACGCTGCTGCTGGTGGTCGCACCGGCGCAGGCCTATCTCACTGCGGGCAGGGTGCCGCTGCCCAAACCGCGTCCGGCGGAGGCGCCCGTCATCGAGCAGCAGCAAGCGCCGGCTGAGACCGAGAAGCCGGCCAAGGCCGAGAAACCCGCCACCGAGCAGCGCCCGGCCGAACCGCCGCCGCCCTCGGCCTGCCGCCTCGCCCTGACGGATTCGATCGCCATTGCGCCGAGCATTGCCACGATCCATGGCCCCGGCGCCTGCGGCGGCGACGATCTGGTGCATCTCGAGGCGGTGGTCCTGCCGGACAAAACCCAGGTGCCGCTGAAGCCGGGCGGCACCATGCGCTGCACGATGGCGTCGGCCATCGCCGATTGGGTCCGCGCCGACATGGCGCCGCTGGCGGCTGGACTCGGCACCAGGCTCAGCGAGCTCGACAATTTCGATTCCTTCGATTGCCGCGGCCGCAACCGCATCGTCGGCGCCAAGATGTCGGAGCATGGCCGCGCCAATGCGCTCGACGTCCGCGCCTTGAAGCTCGCCAACGGCCAGTCGATCGCGCTGACCGAGCGCGCCACGCCGCGCGAGCTGCGCGAAAAGGTGCTGCTCTCGGTATGCACGCGGTTCTCCACCGTGCTGGGGCCGGGCTCCGACGGCTATCACGAGGACCATATCCATCTCGACCTCGCCGAGCGCCGCGGCAACTACAAGGTCTGCCAGTGGGACGTCTGGGACCAGTTGCCTCTCATCGCGCCCCTGATGCCGGCCGTGCGGCCGGACGAAGCGCCGCCGCGCGAGACCGCAGAGGGCAAGCCGGTGGAGGCTGCTCCCGCCGAGTCGCAGACGGCTGCCCCCGCTGCAGCGGAGCCCGAGCCCGAAGCCGTCGAGCCCGAGCCGGACCATCCGCCGGTGAAGCCCAAACCCAAGCCGCGCAAGCGCCGCGCGGCGCCATCGCCGTTCGGGTTTCTTCTGAGGTGAGGTTTGCGCCTACCCCAGCCCGAACAAAAAAGCGCCGGAAAAACCGGCGCTTTTTCTGATCTCGCAAATCCTGCCGTCAGTACGGCGTGCCGCCGTTGCCCTGCAGCGCGAGCTTGGAATTATAAGGCGAGTCGCCCTGCTTGGGCTCCAGCACCACCACCACTGCGCCGGGTTTGACCCGGCTGTAGAGGTCGATGACGTCCTCATTGGTCATGCGGATGCAGCCCGAGGAGATCGAGGCGCCGATATATTCCGGCTGGTTGGTGCCGTGGATCCGGAACAGGGTGTCGCGGTTGCCCTGGTAGAGATACAGCGCGCGGGCGCCGAGTGGATTGTCGACGCCGCCCGGCACTGAGGCCGGCAGGCCCTCGATGCGCTTGTGGATGTCGGCGGTCGGGGTCCACTTCGGCCATTCCGCCATGTTGCCGACGCGGGCGACGCCGGAGAACGCCAGAGCTTCCTCGCCGACGGTGATGCCGTAGCGGATCGCCTTGCCGCCATCCTGCACGTAATAGAGATAGTGGTTGTCGGAATCGACCACGATCGAGCCCGGCAGTTCCTTGCGGTGGAAATCGACAATGGCGCGGCGGAACGGCTCGGCCGGCTGCACCTTGGCGTAGCGCGCCTTGGCGAGCTGCAGCTTGTCGGCCGGCTTCAGGCTGGCTTCCGGCGCGGTCTGGAAATTGGTCGTCGCCTGCATGCAGCCTGACAGCATCAGGCCGGTGGCGACGAGAAGTCCCAGTTTGATCTTGAGAGGCGACATTTCAATTTTCCAATTAACGGCCAGCGCCAACAATGCGCTGTAAAAGCTACGAATTCCTTCAAAAATAAGTACCGTCGAAATCGCCGATTTTCCAGCCCTTCCACAGGCTCCGCATCACGCAGTGCACAAGCTGTGTCTCAATTGTCGCAACTCTCCGCTGCGCTGCGACGTTTTGTAGCAAACCAGCAGCCGACAGCAGGACAATCACGCAACGCCGCGCGCGCAAAAAAAGCGCCGGACGGACCGGCGCTTTTTCAAATCGGATGAGACGTGCCGCGATCAGTTATGCCGCGATCAGTAAGGCGTGCCGCCGGCACCCTGCATTGCGAGCTTCGAATTGACCGGCGAATCGCCCTGCTTGGGCTCCAGCACCACCACCACCGCGCCGAGCTTGACGCGGTTGTAGAGGTCGATGACGTCCTCGTTGGTCATGCGAATGCAGCCCGACGAAATCGACGCGCCGATATATTCCGGCTGGTTGGTGCCGTGAATCCGGAACAGCGTGTCCTTGCCGCCGGAGTACAGATACATCGCGCGCGAGCCCATCGGATTGTCCGGACCGGGCGGCACGAATTTCGGCACGCCGAGACGCGAGATTTCGGAAGCGGTGGGGTGCCACGGTGGCCACTCGGTCATGCTGCCGACCTTGGCGACGCCGGACCAGGCCATGGCTTCTTCGCCGACGGTGATGCCGTAGCGGATCGCCTTGCCGCCGTCCTGCACGAAATAGAGATAGTGATTGTCGGAATCGACCACGATCGAGCCCGGCAGTTCCTTGCGGTGATATTCGACGATGGCGCGGCGGAACGGCTCGGCGACCGGCGTCTTCACGTAAGATACCTTGGCCAGCAATTCCTTGTCGCGCGGCTTCAGGTTCTTGTCCGACGAGGCCTCATAGGTCGTGGCCTGCATGCAGCCCGACAGCAGCAGGCCGGCGGCCGCAAGAAGCCCGAGTCTTACTTTGAAAGAGGACCTTAGCTTGAGAGACGACATTCCATTGTTCCAGTACAGGCCGGCGACGAAGCGCCGAGGGCGCCGCAACATGACGATTGCTATGAATCTGAGTATCGCTGAAACTGGCCGCATTTCCAGCGCTTAGACGCTGTCAACAGAAAGAGGCGCGGAACCTGTGTCCAAATTGTCGCAGGAGGCGGAGCGCCCGGATGAATTCATGAGCAGGTGAGGCGACCGGCGACGGCACGACCGCGATTCGCTGCGCGATGGTTCACAGCGCCGTGACACGGTTGCGGGAATCCCGGGGGGTTGGCGCGCTGCCGGAAGACTGTCATGACGGCTCCATCCGGTTCGGCCATGGTCGATTTCCCCTCTGCCGATTCGGTCCGGATCGTCCCACGCCACCGGCCTCGTGTTCCCATCAGTCCCGGAGTTGCCATGCTCGCTGTCTTCACGCCCGTCGATTCCACCTTGAAGAAGTCCGAGCCGACCGACCTGGCGGCGTTGCCGGAGGAGGCGGTGTGGATCGACCTGATGAAGCCTTCGCCGGGCGAGGACCATGCGGTGGAGCGGCTGGTCGGCATCGCCGTCCCGACCCGGGAGGAAATGCAGGAGATCGAGATTTCCAGCCGGCTCTATATCGAGAACGGCGCCCGCTACATGACGGCGACCCTGATGTGCGCCGCCGACACCGAGTCGCCGCGGATCACCCCGGTGACCTTCATCCTGTCCGGCCATCGCCTCGTCACCGTGCGCTACGACGCGCCTAAACCCTTTGCGCTGGTGGAGAGCAAGCTCGGCCGCGGCATTCCGCACGGCGCCAATGGCGAGACCGTGCTGCTGGAACTGCTCGATGCGGTGATCGACCGCTGCGCCGACATCCTGGAGCGCGCCGGCGCCGACGTCGACCAGGTCAGCCACGACATCTTCGAGCCCGACGAGTCGATGCGCACCGGTCACGCCAAGCGCTATTCGGAAATCCTGATCGCCATCGGCCGCAAGGGCGACCTTACTTCCAAAGTACGGGAGAGCCTGGTCTCGATCGGCCGCGTCGTCACCTTCGTTGCCGCGGAGGCCGACGGCGTCAAATGGTCGAAGGACATGCGCGCGCAGCTGAAGACCATGCAGCGCGACGTGGCGTCACTGACCGACCACGCCTCCTATCTGTCGAACAAGATCACCTTCGTGCTCGACGCCATGCTCGGCGTCGTCAACCTCGAGCAGAACAACATCATCAAGCTGTTCTCGGTGATGGCGGTCGTCCTGATGCCGCCAACTTTGATCGCCTCGGTCTACGGTATGAACTTCAAGAGCATGCCGGAGCTGGAATGGACCCACGGCTACCCCTTCGCGCTGATCGCGATGGTGCTGGCCGCAGTGCTGCCGTATGTGTTTTTCAAGTGGAAGAGGTGGTTGTAGGGCGAACCCGGATGGAGCGAAGCGCAATCCGGGATACTCGCGCGACGACACAGCCTCTCCTTCGTCATTCCGGGACGCGCCAGTCGTCGGCGTAGCCGACGGGTGGCGCGGGGCCGGAATCCAGAGGCGATTGAACATCTTCTGGATTCCGGGCTCGCTCGCAGCTGGCGCTGCTCGCGCCCTCAGGCGCGCCAATTGGCGCGCCGGGGAATGACAACCGGGGATGTCGAAGAAAAATCACTCGAACTTATTGACAGTAATCCTATCTTGATTATATTCCCCTGCATCCCGTTCGCGAGGGGCGCTTCATGAGGCGTCTTGCGGTGGAATTGGGATGGCGGCGCCTGCGGGCGTGGGGAAGACGTATCCCTGCGCACCCGGGAGGCCCTGGGTAGCTGTCCGACCCCACTACGGGGGTCTGCTCTTCGCGAGCTGGACGGGTGCGGGTGAAGGCGGGCGAAAGCCGGCCGGATAGATGCCCAGTACCCGGAAGCACGGCCCCGGGGACAGAAATCGCCCATAGCAGCCGCAGGCTGCGTAAACTTGCCTGCGATGTGGCGCGCCGAAAGGCGTTGCGCGGTCTCAGCTTCGTCGCCGATGCGGCGGAGCGGATCGCGACACTATTACCCCGCGCCTTTCGGCGCGCTGCCACCCCTCATGGTTCGAGGGGAAACCACCCGCAAAACTCGGGCTCGATGAGCCGCGAGAATGCGGAGGCTATGGCTGTTTGAAATGACTTGGCTGCTTGAAATTTCTGTTGAAGGTGCGCGCGCATTTGCAACGCATGGTGTGCCTCTTGATCACTTCTCGCAAAAAAAAACGGGGCGAGGTTAACAACCTGCGTGGCACGTCTCAGAGCATTTCGCGTGGCCTTATCTCGCCCACAATTCTAACAGTAAAATTTGAGTGTTCAGCTGAACGGTTGAGCTAAGGGTTGCTGTCATAACGCTGTCTCACGCGATGAGGACAGCAATGGTTGATAAAAGCGAAACACCGGGACGGAACGTGGTTGATTTCCTGTTCTATCAACAGGCGCGCCAGGCCGGCGGCAAGGCGCCGGCGATGTCTGCGCGGGTGTGCCGGCATTGCGGCGCGGGATTGCTGGACGGCGAGTCCGACGACGACTGCTCCAGCCTCGGGATCAGCGAAGCGGAGCCGATGTCACGGAAGTTCTACGCGGATTGAGTCCACTTACCTGTCATTCTCCGACACGCCAATTAGCGTGTCTGAGGACGCGCTATTGCGCGCCCGGAATGGCGATCAAACGTGCTGGCCGCCGTTGATGTGGATTTCGGCGCCGTTGACGTATGACGATGTCTCCGTGCACAGCACGTAGATGATTTTTGCGACTTCGTCCGGCGTGCCCAGGCGATGCAGCGGAATCTGGTGATCGACGATCGATTGCGTGCCCGGCGACAGGATCGAGGTGTCGATCTCGCCCGGCGCAATCGCATTGACGCGGACGCCGTGGCGGCCGAAATCCGACGCCATCTCGCGGGTCAATGACGCCAGCGCCGCCTTCGACGTCGCATAGGCCGCGCCGGCAAATGGATGCACGCGCGAGCCGGCGATCGAGGTGACGTTGACCACCGAACCCTTCGCCGCCTTCAGCTCCTCGATCAGCCCGCGCGCCATCATGATCGGCGCGAAGAAGTTGACGCGGAACACATGGCTCCAGGTCTCGACGTCGGTGTCGATCGAACCCATCCGCTTGCCGCCCTCGGCTTTCGGCGAGATCGCGGCGTTGTTGACCAGCGCATGCAAGGCACCGCCGTCGAGCCGCTCCTTGATTTCGGCGATGGCGCGGGTGGTGTCGGCGTGGTCGGCGAGGTCGACCTGGATGTGATCTTCCGGGCCGGCGTCCCACGGGCATTCTTCGGGAAACGGATGCCGCGAACAGGTCAGCACCCGCCAGCCGGCGCTGGAAAACCGCATCACTGTGGCATGGCCGATGCCGCGGCTGGCGCCGGTCAGCAGCAGGGTGCGCTTGGGCGCGTTCGTTGCGATGCTCGCCGCGCTCCGCGGACTTGTCTCTCTGTTGGAGCTCACGGGTAGAGTCTCACTTTTTTCCAGGAAGCATGGGGTGGGTCGGAAATCTCGCGGCGGAATTCGATGCGGTCGTGCAGCCGGAACGGCCGGTCGTGCCAGAATTCAAAGCGCTGCGGCGTGATCCGCCAGCCGCTCCAGCCCGGCGGCCGTGGCACCTCGCCGATCAGATGCTTGGCGGCTTCCCTGGCGATCGCCTGCTCGAAGGCAAAACGGCTCTCCAGCGGCTGCGATTGCTTGCTGGCCCAGGCGCCGATCTGCGCCTGCTTCGGCCGGGTGGCAAAATAGGCGTCGGCCTCGGCCTCGGTCACTTTGGTGACGGGCCCGCGAATCCGCACCTGCCGGCGCAGCGATTTCCAGTGAAACAGCAGGGCCGCCTTCGGATTGGCGGCCAGTTCCTGGCCCTTCTGGCTGGCGACGTGGCTGTAGAACACGAATCCGTCGGCGTCGTAGCCCTTCATCAGCACCATGCGGACGTCGGGCAGGCCGTCGGCATCGACCGTGGCCAGCGCCATGGCGTTGGGATCGTTGGGTTCGGCGGCAACGGCTTCGGCAAACCATTCGGCAAACAGCGCAAAAGGCTCTTCGGCGGCCGTAAAATCACCGGACGTTAACGGAGTTGGGTGTTTCATGGATGCGGTCGTGTCGGTCATGTCCGGAGTTCCGTATTGCATTGGCCTGGTGTCGAGAGCTTGCTGCGATCCCTGCATAGGCCAGCCCTATATAGGGTACGGCAACGCATTGGCCTATCGGCCATCTGCCCGCTCGGCGCGGCCCTTACAGCAATTCTGATCGGCACCGGCCTGGGCGGCTGCAGCGTCGGCCGCAACGAAGGCGCCTTTGCCAAGATGGAAGGCAACGACGTCACGGGCTCGATCACGCCGCTGAAGCCAACGGCGGGCGCCGAGCCGACCGAGGCCGATCTGGCGTTCGCCCGCACCGCCGCTTCCGACGTGCTGACCAAGGGCGGCAAGGATTCCAGCCAGCCGTGGGAAAATCCCTCCACCGGCGCGCGTGGCTCGGTGACGCCGCTGGCCAATGCCTATACCGAGGAAGGCCGCACCTGCCGCGATTTCCTTGCCAGCTATGTCAACGGCACCTCGGAATCCTGGCTGCAGGGCGCCGCCTGCAAGGCCGAGCATGGCCGCTGGGATGTCCGCACCCTGAAGCCGTGGCGGCGGAGCTGATTCCGCTTCGTGTAAGCAAAAGCCCGTTGCAAAAATGACACGAAGACCCCAGATGAAGGGGCAAGCGGGCCGTTTGCCCGCATTCTCCATACTTGCCTGAAGGAGTGACGACGGATGCGCGACCCCTATGAGGTCTTGGGGGTGCAGCGGGGCGCCAGCGCTGCGGCGATCAAGAGTGCCTACCGCAAGCTCGCCAAGAAGCATCATCCCGACAACAACAGGGACGATCCGAAAGCCGCCACCCGGTTCTCGGAAGTGAACTCGGCCAACGAAATCATCGGCGACGAGGACAAGCGCAAGCAGTTCGACCGCGGCGAGATCGATGCCGAGGGCAAGCCGCGCTTCCAGGGGTTTCCCGGCGGCGGCCGCGGTTCGTCGCAGGGCGCCGGCTTCGAGCACGCCTTTCGCGGCGGCCCCGGCGCGCAGCAGGGCTTTGGCGGCGGCAGCGGCGGCTTCGAGGATATCCTCAACAGCATGTTCGGCGGCGCGCAGGCGCGCGGCCCCCGCGGCGGCGCGCAGACCTTTGAATTCGACACCGGCGGCTTCGGCGGCGCGCCCGACCTCGATCTGGCCGTCGCTATGACGGTGACGCTGGAAGAGTCGGTGAAGGGCGCCGAGAAGCGGGTTCGGCTGCCGACCGGCAAGGAATTGAACGTCAAGATTCCGGCCGGCGTCACCTCGGGCCAGCAGATCCGGCTGAAGGGGCAGGGCGAGACCGCCCCCGGTCATCGCCCCGGCGATCTGATGATCACCGTCAGCATTGCGCCCCATGCCTTCTTCAAGGTCGACGGCAGCGACCTGCGCGTCGACCTGCCGATCACGCTGTACGAAGCCGTGCTCGGGGCGAAAGTCCGCGCGCCGACATTGTCCGGCGCGGTTGAGCTTTCAATTCCGAAGAACACCTCCAGCGGCCGAACCTTTCGCCTCAAGGGCAAGGGCCTGCCGAAAGCCGGCGGCACCGCCGGTGATCTCTATTTCACCACCCGCATCATGCTCCCCGACGGCCACGACGCCGAGCTGGAAGCCCTGATGGAAAAGTGGCGCGACGGCAAGCCGTATAATCCGCGCAGCGATCTGGGGTGATTAATCCGTAGCCCGGATTTCGCTTTGCTCACCCGAGCTACGAGCTAGACCTCATCCCCCGACCTTCTCGGTCTGGTCATACACTTGCCTTGCCACCTGGTTGAGCCGGTCCTTGTCGGTCGGGCCACTCAGCACATAGCCGACACCTTTGTCGGCCCAGAACAATGCGCCGTCCTTGTCCTGCGAGGCATAGCGCATCTGGGTGGTGTCGGTGGTGGCGCGCGAGGTGTAGAGCGTGTAGCGCTCGCCGTTGCCGCTTTCATACATGAAGAACGCGGCGGGTGCTTCCGGGCCGGGCAGCAAACGCCCGCCAACCAGCTTCAGCCCGGTGCCGTCGAGCTCCGGCGCCTTGACGTTGTAGCCGACGCGCTTCGACAGCCACTGCTGCAGATGCGCGCGCTCGGTGCCCGCGACCTCGACGGGATGGCGAACCTCGACCACATAGAGCCGGTGTGCACCGAGCGCATCGAGGGTAAAGTGCTGGAATGTCGATGGCGACGCCGAGACGCCGCGCGCGAACCAGCCGACGCTGCCGCCGGCGATGAACGCCACCAGCGTGGCCGCGATCGCACCATAGATCCATGGCCGCGGCTGCCGTATCAACTGCTCGATCTCCAGTCGCTTCGGCACCGCCTCTTCGGCAACTAAATCGTAGCGCGTATGCAGAAGCTCGGCCATGGCGCGCCATGACCGCACCCGCTCGGCATCATCGGGATGACCAGCCAGCCACGCCTCAACATCGCTGCGCCGTTCCGCCGGCAACTCGTTGTCGACGTAAGCGTGCAGTTCGTCTTCGGTGACGGGCATGTTCGGTTCGGTCATGGTCTCATCTTCCCTTAATCACTTCACCGCGCGCAGCGCCGGGCGCTGGCCTTCGAGGTAGGCTTTGACATGGGCACGGGCGCGGGCGAGGCGCGACATCACGGTGCCGATCGGCACGCCCTGGATGTCGGCGACCTCGCGGTAGCTCAGGCCTTCCAGCATCACCAGCAGCAGCACCGAGCGCTGGTCCTCGACCAGAGCGGCGAGAGCGCGGGCGATGTCGCGGCCCTCGGCCTCGGTGCCGCTGGCGTCGGGGTTGTTGTCGAGCAATTGCGTGAACTGCGGGCGGCGCGCCAGCGAGCGACGGCGGTTGCGGTTCAGATTGGTCAGGATGGTGTAGAGCCAGCTCCTGAGGTCGCCGCCGATGAACAGTTTTTCCGAACGCAGCGCCCGCACCAACGTGTCCTGTACCAGGTCGTCGGCGATGTCGGCATCGCGCGTCAGCGCCCGCGCATAGCGGCGCAGCGCTGGAATCATGCTCTCGACGCTCTCGCGAAATGCGCTCATGAGGCCCAAGCCATTTTTTGCGCCATTGTTTGCGTCATTGGCTGAAATCCCGCCAGTATTCACCGGCGATGCGAACGATCACCATGGCTATCATAACACCTCGGCAGGCGCTCTATTCCGGCGTTAACGCTGGACGGTAAACGGCGGAAGTGCCGGGCACATTTGGACTATACCGGGCGCAAGTGCTGGTGTACCCCCAGAGGTCGATTTCCAAGCGGATAGGACACGACATGGTTGAAGCTTCAGGCCTGATGCAGGGCAAGCGCGGCGTCATTCTCGGCGTCGCCAATAACCGGTCGATCGCCTGGGGCATCGCCAAGGCCTGCCGCGCGCAGGGCGCGGAAATCGCGCTCACCTATCAGGGCGACGCGCTGAAGAAGCGGGTCGAGCCGCTGGCGGCGGAGCTCGGCGGCCTCGTGCTTGGCCACTGCGACGTCACCGATCCCACCACCGTCGATGCGGTATTCGAGGTGCTGAGGGAGAAATGGGGCAAGATCGACTTCGTCGTCCACGCCATTGCGTTTTCCGACAAGGACGGGCTCGACGGCCGTTACGTCGACACCACGCCGGAGAACTTCTCGAAAACCATGCTGATCTCCTGTTACTCGCTGACCGCGATCGCGCAGCGCGCCGAGAAGCTGATGACCGATGGCGGCTCGATCATCACCCTGACCTATTACGGCGCCGAGAAGTGGATGCCGCATTACAACGTGATGGGCGTCGCCAAGGCCGCGCTGGAAGCCAGCGTGCGCTATCTCTCCGCCGATCTCGGCGAGAAGAACATCCGGGTCAACGCGATCTCGGCCGGTCCGATCAAGACGCTGGCCGCATCGGGGATCGGCGACTTCCGCTATATCCTGAAGTGGAACGAGTACAATTCGCCGCTGCGCCGCACCGTCACCATCGATGAAGTCGGCGACAGCGCACTGTATCTGCTGTCCGACATGTCGCGCGGCGTCACCGGCGAAGTGCATCACGTCGATTCCGGCTATCACGTCGTCGGCATGAAGCGGCCCGACGCGCCGGACATCTCGCTGGCCAAGGATTGATCGTTTAGTCCATGCCGCAGCCGACCATCTACTACATCCGCCACGGCCAGACCGAGTGGAATGCCGCGGGGCGGTTCCAGGGCTCCAAGGATATTCCGCTCAACGATCTCGGCCGCGAACAGGCGGCGCACGCCGGCGGTATTCTGAAGGATCTGTTCGCGCGCGACGAACGCGGGCCTGAGAGCCTCGGCTTTGTCTCCAGTCCGCTCGGCCGTGCCCGATCCACCATGGAGTTCGTGCGCACTCAGCTCGATCTTCCGGCGGCGGACTACGCGCTGGACGATCGCCTGCGCGAGATCGGCTACGGCCACTGGGAAGGCTCGACGCTGGCGCAGCAGCAGGAAGCCCATCCCGAGGTTTTTGCTGCGCGCCAGACCGACAAATGGGGCATGCCGCCGCCCGGCGGCGAAAGCTACGCCTCGGTGCAGATCCGGATGCGCGACTGGTATGAGGAACTGACGGGCGACACCGTCGCCGTCGCCCATGGCGGCACCGCACGGGCCCTGATGGTGGCGCTGGGTGTCGAGACGCCAGCCAGCGCCGCGGAGCTGATGATCGAGCAGGGCGCGGTCTATGTGTTCAGCAATGGCGGGCTGGTGAAGTATAGTTAAGCGAATTCGCCGCGCGCGCGGAAGAGTTCAGCCACTGTCCTGTCCGCGTCATGCCCGGCCAAAGCGCGAAGCGCGGCTTCGCTCGGCGTGCCGGGCATCCACGTCTTTCCAGTGTCCAAGACGTGGATGGCCGGGACAAGCCCGGCGATGACGTTGAGAGGGCGTTTGACCCGTCTTCCACGGGGCGTTACGACAGTCAGTATTGACTTACATTTAGCGCCAGGCACCGTACTCCATGTCCTTCAACACCTTCGGCCATATGTTCCGGGTCACCACCTTCGGCGAGAGCCACGGGGTGGCGATCGGCTGCGTGGTCGATGGCTGTCCTCCGCTGCTGCCGCTCGATGTCGCCGATATCCAGGCCGATCTCGACCGCCGCCGTCCCGGCCAGTCGCGCTTCACCACCCAGCGCCAGGAAGCCGACGCGGTGAAGATTCTGTCCGGCGTGATGGCGCATCCGGAGACCGGCGTGCAGGTCACCACGGGCACGCCGATCGCGCTGCTGATCGAGAACACCGACCAGCGCTCGAAGGATTATTCCGACATCAAGGACAAGTTTCGGCCGGGCCATGCCG
Organism: Nitrobacteraceae bacterium AZCC 2146; assembly: GCA_036924855.1. Lineage (NCBI taxonomy): Bacteria > Pseudomonadati > Pseudomonadota > Alphaproteobacteria > Hyphomicrobiales > Nitrobacteraceae > Nitrobacteraceae bacterium AZCC 2146. The sequence goes on along the minus strand of JBAGRP010000001.1, from coordinate 2,938,751 downwards.
ACTTTACCTATGAGGCGAAATACGGCCTGCGCGATTACCGCGGCGGCGGGCGCTCGTCCGCGCGCGAGACCGCGACCCGCGTCGCTGCCGGCGCCATCGCGCGAAAGATCGTGCCGGGCATGACCGTGCGCGCCGCTCTGGTGCAGATGGGCCCGCACAAGATCAATCGTGACAACTGGGACTGGGACGAGGTTGCGAACAATCCGTTCTTCTGTCCCGATAAGGACAAGGCGGCGTTCTTCGAGGGCTATCTCGACGGCATCCGCAAGGCCGGTTCATCGATCGGCGCGGTGATCGAGGTGGTCGCCGAAGGCATTCCAGCCGGACTGGGCGCACCGATCTACGCCAAACTCGACGGCGAGCTGGCCGCGGCGCTGATGAGCATCAACGCGGTCAAGGGCGTCGAGATCGGCGACGGGTTTGCCGCGGCGGCACTGTCCGGCGAGGAGAACGCCGACGAGATGCGCATGACCAATCACGGCGCCTCGTTTCTCTCCAACCATGCCGGCGGAATCCTGGGCGGCATCTCCACCGGCCAGCCGGTGGTGGCGCGCTTCGCGGTGAAGCCGACCTCGTCGATCCTGGCGCCGCGCCGCACCGTGGATCGCAGTGGCGCCGATACCGATATCCTGACCAAAGGCCGCCACGATCCCTGCGTCGGCATTCGCGCCGTGCCGGTCGGCGAGGCTATGGTCGCCTGTGTGCTGGCCGATCATTTCCTCAGACATCGCGGGCAGGTCGGCTAGTTTCTCGTTCATCATGGCCGTTGCGGATTCGCGGGCCAGATTGCAAGGCGCTTCATCATGCTTGCTGATGAGCTTAGAAAGGTCACCGACTGGCTGATCGATGGCGCCAGATCTGCTCCCTCGCCGAGCCTGGTGATGGGGGAGTGCTGCAACCGCCTTGTCGCGGCGGGCTTGCCGCTCTGGCGCGTCGGGGTCTTCGTCCGGACACTGCATCCCGACATCTTCGGCCGCAATTTCATCTGGCGACCGGGGGCCGAGGTGGTGGTCGGCACTGCGGATTTCGATATTCAGCAATCGCCGGAATTTCTCAGGAGTCCGCTGGCGATCCTTTACGGCAAAGGACAAGAGGTCAGGTTTCGTCTCGATGATCCCGAGAGCAAGCGCTTTCCCTTCTTCGATGACATGCGCGGGGAAGGCGTTACCGACTACATCGCTCTGCCCCTGATGTTCGTTGATGGCTCGATTCATGGATCGAGCTGGACGACCAAACAGCCGGGTGGGTTCACCGACGGTCAGCTCACGGCTTTGAAACTGGTGGTGCCGCCGTTGGCCCGGTTGATTGAAGTCATTAATCTGCGACGCACGGCTTCGACGCTGCTCGATACCTATGTCGGTAGCCGGGCCGGCGAGCGCATTCTCGCCGGGCAAATCCGTCGCGGCCATACCGAGACCATGGAGGCGGCGATCTGGCTGTCGGACCTGCGCGGCTTTACCGCGTTGTCGGACCGGCTGCCGCCGGAGCATGTGGTCGAGATACTGAACCTCTATTTCGACTGCCAGGTTGCGGCGATCCTGAAACATGGCGGCGAGGTGCTGAAATTCATGGGTGACGGGTTGCTCGCGGTGTTTCCGATCACCCAGCGCGACGGCGATGCGCGACAAGTCTGCGCCCGGGTTCTCGACGCCGCCTGCGAGGCGCGCGCCAGCGTGACGGCGCTGGATTATCCCAGCGGCGACACGCGCGAGCGGTTCCGCTTCGGTGTTGCATTACATATCGGCCGCATCCTGTATGGCAATATCGGCGGCGGCAACCGGCTGGACTTCACCTGCATCGGCCCGGCCGTCAATCTCGCGGCTCGGCTGGAAAAGATGGCCGGCCGTTTCGGCCGAACGATCGTCGCCTCGTCCGCCTTCACCGAGATCTGCAGCGGCGGCTGGCACGATCTCGGCGAATTCCCGATCGCCGGATTTGCGAAGGCCGAACACGTCTACGGACGGCAGGACGAAGACCCGCCGTTGTCCGCGGGCGCTACTCCTCCGGCTCCGTGGTAAACAGCAGCGGATAACCCTTGGCGCGGCCGGCGTCGGTGGCGCGCGTCGCCTTGGTCTCGGCGACGTCGCGGGTGAATACCGCGACGACGCAGGCGCCGAGTTTGTGCGCGGTGATCATCACCTTGTGGGCCTGGTCCTCGGTCATCTTGAATTCGCCCTGCAGCACCCGCACCACGAATTCGCGCGGCGTGAAGTCGTCGTTGATCAGGATCACTTTGTAGAGCTTGGGCCGTTCGACCTTCGGTCGCACCTTTGTGCGTGGTTGGGTAACACTCTCAGCCATGCGCATCTCATCCGGACAATTGCCGATCGCGGCACCGTGTGGCGATCAGTTAGCCGGGCAATCCTTGAGGCGTTGCGCGGCATTGGGATCGCCGCGCTGCGCGGCCGTCGCCAGCAGTTTACAGGCTCCGGGCGGATCGCGAAACTGGGGGTGATGCGATAGCTTGAGATCGATCAGCGCGGCCATCGCGCCGGGTTCGTCGAGTTCCGCAGCCTGTACCGCCTCGTAGCGAACGATATCGGCAGAGTCGATCGATACTTCGGGATGCAGGGCGAGCAACTGCAAGGCCTGCAGACGGGCGTCGTAATCCCACACGCCGGCGGTGATGAGGAAATCGATGGCCTTCGGCACGTCGCGCGGAACCAGCTTGCCTTCGAGCATGAGCTGGCCGAGCAGGCCCTTCATCGACCAATCGTCCTTGCTATTGCGTAGCATCGACAGCGCGCGCTTTGGATCGGCAGGTCCGCCTTCGCCGTTGAGCAGCATTTCCACCAGGCTGCGATCCCCGCCGAGACGGGAGCGCACCGCCTCTTCGTACAGCGCCCGCGCCCGGACCGGGTCGCTGGCGCGGAGCGCCGCGGCCAGTGTCGGCTTGGCACCGAACGGTCCGGCCTGGTTCAGCCGCTCCAGCAGATCGAGGCCGCGGGCGCGTTCGTCGGCGCTGTCCGATTTCGCCAGTATCGCGCCGAGCCGGATCAGCATGTCCGCTCGCGTGACATTCTCCGGCGGCGGCAGTTGCAACGAGCGCTCCAGCCAATAGCGTTCGGCGATGGGGTCGCGCTTCACCAGATCGCCGCGCCCCAGCAAGGTCGCCATCCGATAGACGGCGGGCGGATAGTCGAGCTCGGCGGCCTTGCGCAACGCCTGCTCGGCTTCGCTCCGCGTCACCAGCTGCGGCCGGTCGAGATGATGATCCCATGACCGGTGCGATTCATAGATTTCAAAATTGGCTTCGCTATCGTTCTGCGCCGCGGCCTTGCGCAACAGTGCCAGCTCCTCCGCTCTTTGTTCGTGCGGCAGAGCGCGGGCATAGGCGACTTTCATCCGGATATCGTCCGGCGCCGCGGCCGTGGCCTCGCTGCATGCCGCCAGCCGCATCCGGATGCGCCGGTTCATCTCTGTGTCGGTCAGGTATTCCTTCGAGTTGACCGACAGGCGCAGGCATTCGCTCGCCGCGGCGGCGCCGAAGGGCGGGATGATTTCCTCCCGCCCGGCCGGGGCCGCGATTGGCTTGGCGGTCTCCGACGGTCCTGACACGAACAGCGCGACCACGGCAGCAACGGATGACAGCAGCACGATCCACAACACGGCCTGCCGCGTTGCGGATGGTTGATGGTCGTTCACCGGTGTGTTCAAGGCGGCGCTCATATCGGCCCGTTTCATGGGGCGTGGGCTCAAGCCGGCGGCTTCGATGCGCTACGTCTGTCGCCGGGCAACGCGCTTCGTTCAAACCCGTTGCAGCTTTAGCGCGAAATTCGCGCCGGCTTGCCGCATTTACTGACCGGATTGTGAACATCCGCGCAGGTTCTTGCTTTGCGCGGCGTCATTTGCATGTCACGATCCGAGTCTCGACGGGAGGGCCGCTATGCGCTGGTGTGTCTCGATTGGAGCGGTGCTTGTCGCGGGAGCGATAGCCGGAGGGGATGTCGCGAGCCTTGCAGCGCCGAGCCCCAAACCGCAGCTGGTGCAAGCCAAGCAGGATCCCGTTGTGGATGTCGAACTGGTCCTGGCGGTCGATGTTTCCTATTCGATGGACATGGAAGAACTGGCAATCCAGCGCGAGGGCTATGCCCAGGCCATCGTCTCCAAGGAATTCCTCTCCGCGCTGAAAACCGGGCCGACCGGCAAGATCGCCGTCACCTATTTCGAATGGGCCGCGTCCACCGATCAGAAAGTCATCATTCCCTGGCGGATCATCGACGGGCCGGAATCCGCTGACGCGGTCGCTGCCGAAATCATGAAGACGCCGATCCGCCGGGCGTCGCGCACCTCGATCTCCGGTGCGATCAATTTTGCCATGCCGCTGTTCGACGACAACGCCTATCACGGCCTGCGCCGCGTCATAGACATCTCCGGCGACGGGCCCAACAACAATGGCTCGCCGGTGACTATCGCCCGCGACGAGGCGGTCGCGAAAGGCATCGTCATCAACGGCCTGCCGATCATGGTGAAGGAGCCATCCTATTCGACCATGGATATCGAGAATCTCGATCTCTACTACGAAGATTGCGTGGTCGGCGGCCCCGGCTCGTTCGTGGTGACGATCAAGGAGCGCGAGAAATTCAAGGAAGCGATCCGCACCAAGCTGGTGCTGGAAGTCGCCGGCCGTGTACCGGAGCGGCGCGTGGTGCCCGTCGCCGACAAGGAGCCGCGGGTCAACTGTATGATCGGCGAGAAGATCTGGCAGGACCGCTGGGGCCGCTAGCCCGTTACGTCTCGACCTGCGCGATGGCGTGGAAGAAGGTCCCGGTGACATGACCGCGGCGGCCGCCGCGCTCGGCAACCGGCTGTCCCTGGGCATTGCTGAGATCGACCAGCGGTTCGTCGCTGCCGGCAGAGATCAGCGACGCATAGTGAAACTCGTGGCCGCGCAAAACCGTTCCCGCTGCGCCGATCGGACTTTGCGCGAGCAGCCGCGCTTCACGGTAGCCCAGGTGTAGCCGGCGCTTTTGGAAACTGGTGGTGTGGCCGAGCAGGCCGGTCATGGCATGGGTGACGCCGTCGGCGTCTTCGAGGCCTTCGCCCAGCACCATGTAGCCGCCGCATTCGCCATGGACGGGGCGTGTCTGCGCAAAGCGAACCAGCCCGTCGCGAAATGCCTGCGCCGAGGCCAGCGTTGCGGCGTGCAATTCCGGATAGCCGCCTGGTAACCAGCAGACATCGCAGGTCTCGGACGGAGGCTCATCGGCGACCGGAGAAAAATTCACGATCTCTGCGCCGGCGCGCCGCCAGCCATCGAGCAGATGCGGATAGATGAAGCTGAAGGCTGCATCCGAGGCCAGGGCGATGCGCTGGCCCGGTGGCGGCAGGGCGGCGGAGACGTTGGGGCGGGGCCGCTCGATTGGCGCGGCCATCGCAAGGATAGCGTCGAGGTCGAGGTGCTTTTCCGCCATGTCGGCGAGATCAGTGAGACGCGTGGCGAGATCACCATGCTCGCCGGCCTGGATCAGGCCGAGATGGCGTTCCGGCAATCCGAAGGTTTCGTTTCGCGGAATCGCGCCGACGACGGGCACACCGAGTCTGGCAATCGCGTCGGTGATCAGCGTGCGGTGTCGGTCGCTGCCGACGCGGTTCAGCACTACGCCGGCGACGCGCACATCGGGATCGTGGCTGGCAAAACCCCGCACCATGGCCGCCGCCGATTGCGACTGTGCGGTGACGTCGAGCACCAGCAGCACCGGTAGTGAAAATTGCGCCGCAAGATTGGCGCTGCTGCCTTCGCGGCCGGCGACGCCCGGTACGCCGTCGAACAGGCCCATGACGCCTTCGACCACGAGGACATCGGTACCGTCAGCGGCATCGGCCACAAGGGAAGCGAGCAATGCCGGCGGCATCGTCCAGCTGTCGAGGTTGACGCAGGGCGAACCGGTCGCCGCGGCGTGAAACGCGGGATCGATATAATCGGGACCGGCTTTGGCCGCGCGCACGCGGATGCCGCGGCGGACGAGGGCCGCGAGAATGCCGAGCGTCACCGTGGTCTTGCCCGCGCCGGAGCGCGCGGCGGAGATGAGCAGGCCGGCGGTCATGATTTATGGATTTGCAGCGATGACATCGTGGGGGATTACAGCGAGGGGCGTCTAGCCGCAAGCAGTAGCCTGGATGAAGCGAGGCAAGTCCGGGCCACGAAACCTACGCCGTTGCCGCTTCCTTCTTCGGCCAATACCGGTCGCGCAGATGCCGTTTCACCAGCTTGCCGGTCGGCGTGCGCGGCAATTCGGCCTCGAAGTCGATGCTGCGCGGGCATTTGATCGGCGACAGATGCTTGCGGCAGTACGCGATCAGCTCGGCTTCAAGTTGCTTGCCGGCGCGGCTCATGTCGTGCGGCTGCACCACCGCCTTGACCTCTTCGCCCATCTCCTCGTTCGGCACGCCAAACACCGCGACGTCGGCAATGTCCGGGTGCGCGATCAGGACGTCTTCCGTCTCCTGCGGGTAGATGTTCACGCCGCCGGAAATGATCATGTAGGACTTGCGGTCGGTGAGATAGAGGAAGCCCTCGTCATCGAGATAGCCGACATCGCCCAGCGTCGACCAGCCCTTGTCGTTGTAGGCGCGCTTCGTCTTCTCCGGATCGTTGTGATAGGAAAACACCGGCGCGTCGGCGAAATACACCGTGCCGATCTCGCCGATCGGCGCTTCCTGGTCGTTCTCGTCGAGAATCTTGATGGTGCCGACCACCGCACGGCCGACGGTGCCGCGATGCGACAGCCATTGCTGTGAATTCGACACGGTGACGCCGTTGCCTTCGGAGCCGGCATAATACTCGATCAGGATCGGCCCCCACCAGTCGATCATCCGCGCCTTCACATCGACCGGGCAGGGCGCGGCGGCATGGATCGCGCCGTTCAGCGAGGAGACGTCGTAGCGCAACCGCACATCCTGCGGCAGCTTCAACATGCGGACGAACATGGTCGGCACCAGCTGCGATTGGGTGATCTTGTGCTTTTCGACGAGCTTCAGGAATTCCTCGGCGTCGAAGGACTCCATGATCACCGAGGTGCCCCCCAGCGTGATCGCCATCATGTTGAAGCGCAGTGGAGCCGCGTGATACAGCGGCGCCGGCGACAGATAGATGCTGTCGGCATTCATGCCGCACATGTCGGCGCAAAGTTTTTTCAGGAACGGATTGGGAATGTCGATCGGGTTGTTTTCCGAGGCGCGCTTGATGCCCTTCGGCCGCCCGGTGGTGCCGGACGAATAAAGCATGTCGTAGCCGGCGACTTCGTCGGGGATCGGCGTGATCGGCTGCGATGCCATCTCCGCGTTCCAGTCGCGAAAGCCGTCGCGGGTTTCGTCGAGGATGTAGAACAGCACGTCGGGTGTGTCGGGAATCAAGGCCGCGATGGCATCGGCACATTTCGGCGAGGTGATGACGACCCGCGCGCCGCAATCCCTGACGATATAGGCGATCTCGTCTTGCGTGAGGTAGCGGCTGATCGCGGTGTAGTACAGCCCGCTGCGCTGCGCGGCCCAGCAGATCTCCATGAATTCCAGCCGGTTCTCCATCAGTAGCGCGACATGGTCGCCGGCCTTCAGCCCCAGCGACCGAAACAGGTTTGCGCCGCGATTGGAACGCTCGTCGAGTTCGCGATAGCTGATCGCCTTGCCCGACCCTGCCATCCGATAGGCGATCTTGTCGGGATTCGTCCGGGCGTGCAGCGACGGATGGGTCATAGGGCGTTTCCTCAAGAGGGCGGCGGATTGATTCCGCTCGTGGTGGTGATTGAATAGAAAACCTAGTTCCGGTCGTCCCCGCGAAAGCGGGGACCCATAACCCCTGTCGGTAAAAAGATGGCGCGGAGTTCGCTCCATGCCAACTTATTGTCACCGATGGTTATGGGTCCCGGCTTGCGCTCGCAAGCTCGCTTGCCGGGACGACGGCTTTTACCGTTGCGGGCTGCGTGTGCCGGCCGCCTCTTACAGCCGCTCCACAATCGTCACGTTGGCCATGCCGCCGCCTTCGCACATGGTCTGCAACCCGTAGCGCTTGCCATTCTGCTTCAGCGCGTGGATCAGCGTGGTCATCAGCTTGGTGCCGGAGCCGCCCAGGGGATGGCCGAGCGCGATGGCGCCGCCGTTGACGTTGAGCTTGGCGGGATCGGCACCGATGGTCTTCAGCCACGCGGTCGGCACCGAGGCGAAGGCCTCGTTGACCTCGTAGAGATCGATGTCGTCGATGCTCATGCCGGCCTTCTTCAGCGCGCGTTCGGTGGCCGGCAAGGGCGCTTCGAGCATGATGACGGGGTCGCCGCCCATCATGGTCATGTGGTGGATCCGCGCCATCGGCTTGACGCCGAGCTGCTTCAGGCCCCTCTCGCTGACCACCATGACGCCCGACGCGCCGTCGCAGATCTGGCTGGCGCTGGCGGCGGTGAGCTTGCCGCCTTCCTGGATCAGCTTGACGCCACGGATGCCGTCGAGCGTGGCGTCGAAGCGGATGCCTTCGTCGATATGGTGGGTGTCGGTGGTGCCATCGGCGCGGGTGATCTGCAGCGGGATGATCTCGTCCTTGAACTTGCCAGCCTGGGTCGCGGCAATGGCGCGCTGGTGGCTGTCATAGGCGTATTGGTCGAGGTCGTCCCTGGAGAGGCCGTACTTCTCGGCCATCATTTCGGCGCCGGTGAACTGGCTGAACTGGATGTTGGGGTAGCGCTTCTCCATGTTCGGGCTCTTGTAGTGGCCGAACCCGTTCTTGGCGGGCAGCGAGGAGGCGAGTCCCATCGGCACCCGCGTCATGGCTTCGACGCCGGCCGCGATTACGATGTCCATGGAACCGGACATCACCGCCTGCGCCGCGAAATGCAGCGCCTGCTGCGACGAGCCGCACTGGCGGTCGATCGAGGTGCCGGGCACGCTCTCCGGCAGTTTCGAAGCCATGATGGCGTTGCGGGCGATGTTGTTGGACTGCTCGCCGGCCTGCATCACGCAGCCCATGATGACGTCCTCGATCTGGTCCGGGGCGGCCCCGGAGCGCTCCACCAGCGAATCCAGCACGGAGGCGGCGAGATCGGCCGGATGCCAGCCGGACAGGCGGCCTCCTTTGCGGCCGCCGGCGGTGCGTGCGGCGGCGACGATATAGGCCTCGGCCATGGTGCGATCTCCCTGTTTTGTCTTTGTTTGGCGGTTTGTTGATGGGCCGGATTAAAAGGTCCGGGATTGATTTAGTCAATCGCTCAATTAACTCTTGAGTGCGGCGCAATCATGGGCTTATCTGCGCCTCCCGAGACACGGATATCCATGGCAGCCTACCCGAGCACCAGCACCCCAGGCCGACCCACAGCCGGCAAGAATCCGACTGCCGACAAGCTGCTGCTGGCGGCGAGCGAACTCATGATCGCCAGCAACTCGATCGAGGTGTCGCTGAGCGAGATCGCGCAGCGCTCGGGGGTCAATGCGGCGCTGGTGAAATACCATTTCGGCAACAAGGACGGGCTGCTGCTGGCGCTGCTGGCGCGCGACGCCGCCACCGAGATGACCAACCTCGATTACCTGATGGCGCAGCCGATCTCGGCGACCGCCAAGCTGCGTCTGCACATCGCCGGGATCATCAAGGCCTACTACCAGTTCCCCTACATGAACCGGCTGATCCATTATCTGCTGCACGAGAGCAGCAACGAGGCCGCCGACGAAGTTTCGAAATTCTTCATCGGCCCACTGTTCGAATTCCATAGCCGCCTGCTCAAGGAAGGCTTTGACGCCGGCGAATTCCGCGCCGTCGATCCCGTGCTGTTCTACACCAGCCTGATCGGCGCTTGCGACAACCTGTTCTTCAGCCGTCATGCGATGTCACGCGCCCTCGGCGTCGGCCCGGTGACGGATGAAGTCTGCCGCGACTACGTTGCCCACATGGAGGCAATGCTGTTTGGCGGCATGCTGACCAAAAACACGGCTGAGTGAACAGCCGGACCGCAGCGACCAGCTAAGAAGAAACGGCCCCAAGGAAGAGTGAACTAACAAAAAACGTCGGGAAACGCCCAAGGATCTAGTTTCAAGAACAAAAAATAAGAGACGTCCAAGGACCACTTCTAAGAACAAGACTTCAAGAAACGATCAGGAAACGCCCAAGGAAAGGCACTACGAATGCAGTTGAAAGACGTTGCCGTTGTCATCACCGGCGGTGGTTCGGGACTGGGTGCCGCGACCGCGCGCGCCATGGCGGCCAAGGGCGCCAAGGTCTCGGTGCTCGACCAGAGTCAGGAAAATGCCGAGAAGGTCGCCGCCGAGATCAAGGGTGTGGCGCTGGTCGGCGACGTCACCGATGAGGACCAGGTCAAGGCCGCGCTGGCGAAAGCCGAGGCCGCGCACGGCACCGCGCGCATCCTGGTGAACTGCGCCGGCATCGGCGGCTCCGCCCGCATCGTCGGCAAGGACGGCGTCTATCCGCTCGCCAAATTCACCCGCATCATCATGGTCAACCTGGTCGGCACCTTCAACGTGCTGCGCCTGTTCACCGAGCAGCTCCTGAAGCAGCCGCCGGTCGGCGAGGAACGCGGCGTCGTTATCAACACCGCCAGCGTTGCGGCCTATGAAGGCCAGATCGGCCAGATCGCCTATGCGGCCTCCAAGGGTGGCGTCGTCGGCCTGACACTTCCTGCGGCGCGCGATCTCGCGCAGCATCTCATTCGCGTCAACACCATCGCGCCCGGCCTGTTCCTGACGCCGCTGCTGATGGGCCTGAACGAGGAAGCGCGGAAAAGCTTGGGCGCACAGGTGCCGCATCCCGCGCGGCTCGGCGACGCCTCGGAATACGGCAACCTTGCGGTGCACATCGTCGAGAACCCGATGCTGAACGGCGAAACCATCCGCCTCGACGGCGCCATCCGCATGGCGCCGCGGTAGGACATCAAACGATGAGCGTCGGCCCGCTGCTGATCGAACACGCCGACGGGGTCGACCGGGTGACGCTGAATCGCCCGGACAGCCTCAACGCGCTCGATCCGGCAATGATCGACGCGCTCAATGCGTACTTCGAGGGCCTGCAGCGCAATCGCACGACCCGCGTCGTGGTGCTGAAAGGCGCGGGGCCGGCGTTCTGCGCCGGGCTCGACCTCAAGCATGCGATGGCAAAACGCGCCGAGCGGCAGGAGCCGCCTGATGTCACGGACTCCCTGGATTCGCAGCGCCGGATCGCCGACATCGTGATGCTGATGCGGCGCTGCCCGCAGCCGATCGTGGCGCTGGTGCATGGTGCGGCGGCCGGCGGCGGTTTCGCACTGGCGCTGGCGGCGGACATCCGCATCGCCGCCAAATCGGCGCGGATGAACTGTGCCTTCATCAAGCTCGGCCTCGGCGGCTGCGACATCGGCACCAGTTACTTTCTGCCGCGTCTGGTCGGCGTCTCCGTCGCCTCCGAACTGATCCTGACCGGCCGCTTCATCAACGCCGAACGCGCGCTGGCGGTGGGGCTGGTCTCCGAAGTGGTCGAGGAGGGCCAGCTCGATGACGCTGCCGTGCCCTATATCGATGCGATGATGAACGCATCGCCGGTCGGGCTGCGTCTGTCGAAGGAATGCCTCAACATGTCCGTCGATGCCGGCTCGATCGAGCAGGTCATCGCCATGGAAGATCGCAATCAGGTGCTGTGCAGCCGCTCGGAGGATTTCGAGGAAGGCATCCGCGCGTTCATCGAGAAACGAAAGCCGGTTTACATCCGACATTGAGGCGTGATCCAACAAGGCCAACACAAGGTCCGGCAAAGAGACCATCGTTTGGGAGGAATGAGATGAGCGCGCAGGCCGCCGCGGTGCTGGAAAAGCCCGCCTTTCGCAAGATCAACTGGCTCGAACGCGACATCGCGGTGGAGCGGCGGCCGGATGGCGTCATCATCCTGAAGTCGCGCGTGCCGTTGATGGAGTATCAGACCCATCTGCCGGCCTCACTGGCGAAGTGGGCGGTCGAGCGGCCAAACCACGTCTGGCTGGCGCAGCGCGCCGGCGCGGACCGGCAGTGGCGCACCATCACCTATGCCGAGGCCAAGCGCACTGTGGATGCGCTGACCCAGGCGCTGCTCGACATGAATCTCGAAGCCGGCCGACCCGTCGCAATCCTGTCCGGCAATTCCATCGAGCACGCGTTGATGACGCAAGCCGCGATGCAGGCGCGCCATCCGGCGGCGCCGGTGTCGCCGGCTTACTCGCTGATGAGCCAGGACCACGCCAAACTGAAATACCTGTTCGACCTGATCAAGCCGGCGGTGGTGATGGTGCAGGACGGTCTGACGTTCCAGAAGGCGCTGAATGCGCTCGATCTCGACGGCATCCGGATCGTGCACGTCGCGCGCCCCGCCGACGGCATCGCCAGCGTCGCCTATGCCGACATGGCGGTGACGCCGGTGACCGCGGCGGTGGAGCAGTCGATCGCGCAGATCACGCCGGATACGGTTGGAAAACTGCTGTTCACCTCGGGCTCCACGGGGATGCCGAAGGCCGTCATCAATACGCAGGCGATGATGTGCTCCAATGCCGCGATGATGATGCAGACCCGGCCGCGCGATCCCGCGGCGTTGCCGCCGGTCTATCTCGACTGGATGCCATGGAATCACACCATGGGCGGCAATGCGCTGTTTCATCCGCTGCTGATCGAGGGCGGCACGCTCTATATCGACGACGGCCGGCCGATGCCCGGCATGATCGACGAGACCTTGCGCAATCTGCGCGAGATATCGCCGACCTATTACGCCAACGTTCCCGCCGGCTACGCCGCATTGGCCGCGGCGATGGAGAAGGACGACGCGCTGTGCCGCTCTTTCTTCAAGAACCTCGGACTGATGGCCTATGGCGGCGCGCGGTTGCCGGACGATCTCTATGACCGGATGCAGGCGCTGGCGGTGCGTGCCACGGGCGAGCGCATCGTGTTCTACACCGGCTGGGGCTGCACCGAGACCTCGCCGACCTCGACCGGCACCTATTGGGACACCGAGCGCGTCGGCCTGATCGGCCTGCCGTTTCCCGGCGTCGAATTGAAGATGGTGCCGGTGGATTTGAAATACGAATTGCGGCTGCGCGGCGTCAACGTGATGCCGGGCTACTATCGCCAGCCCGAACTGACCGAGGCTGCGTTCGATGAGGAAGGTTTCTACAAGATCGGCGATGCCGGCGTGTTCGTCGACGACAACGATCCCGTGCAGGGCCTGATCTTCTCCGGCCGTGTGGTCGAGGACTTCAAGCTCACCACCGGCACTTTCGTGCATGTCGGCTCGTTGCGCACCGACGTCATCGCCGCCGCGACGCCGGTGGTGCAGGACGCGCTGATTGCGGGGCAGGACCTGCCCTATATCGGCGCGCTGGCCTGGCCCAATCTCGCAGCCTGCCGCATCCTGATCGGCGATCCCGAAGCGAGTTTTGCCGACGTCGTCAAACATCCTGCGGTGCTGGCCTGCCTGAGGAGCGGCATGCAGGCGCACAATGCTTCCACCGAGGGTGCCAGCAGCCGGCGGATCGCGCGCGCCATGTTCATGGTCGAACCGGCGTCGATCGACGGCAACGAACTCACCGACAAGGGCTACATCAACCAGCGTGCTGGGCTGCAGCGCCGCGCCGATCTGGTGGCGCGGCTCTATGCCGATCATCCCGGCGATGACGTCATCATCCTCAACTAGAATTCAATCGTCTCACAAAGAGTACACCGCCATGAATTTCGATTTCTCCGACGACCAGAAGCAACTGCGCGACGAGGCCCGGCGTTTTCTCACCGAAAAATGCCCGCCCAAGGCGGTGCGCGAGGTGATCGACGGCAAGGCGAGCTATGACCGCGAGCTCTGGAAGGGCCTCGCCGACATGGGCTTTCTCGGCGTCGCGATTCCGGAGGCCTTTGGCGGCTCCGGCGCCGGACATCTCGAACTCTGCGTGATCGCCGAGGAAATGGGCCGCGCGCTGGCGCCGGTGCCGTTCTCGTCCACGGTGTATCTCGCCGCGGAAGCGCTGATGCTCGCCGGCTCCGATGCGCAGAAGCAGAAATGGCTGCCGGCGATTGCGTCCGGCGCCGCAGTTGGCACGCTGGCGCTGTTCGAGGGCTCCGGCAATCCGTCGCCTGACGCGATCAAGCTCACTGCGTCGAACGGCACGCTGAACGGCGTCAAGAAACCGGTGCCGGACGGCGCCATCGCCGATTTCGCCATCGTCGCGGCGCGCACCGCGTCCACCGGCCGCGAGACCGATATCTCACTGTTCCTGGTCGATCTCACCAGCGAAGGCGTCGAGGCCAAGGCGCTGACCAACATCGATCCGTCGCGCGGTCAGGCCGAGATCTCTTTCAAAAACGTCAAGGCCGAGTTGCTCGGCCCCGCTAATGAAGGCTGGAGCATTTTATCACGCGTGCTCGACCGCGCCGCGGTGCTGATCGCCTTCGAACAGGTTGGCGGCGCAGACCGCGCGCTGGAGATGGGCCGCGACTACGCGCTGGATCGCATCGCCTTCGGCCGCCAGATCGGCTCGTTCCAGGCGGTAAAACACATGCTCGCCGACATGTATGTCTCGGCGACGTTGGCGCGTTCGAATTGCTACTACGGCGCCTGGGCGCTCTCGACCAACGCCTCGGAATTGCCGGAAGCCGCCGCCGCCGCGCGGATCAGCGCTACGCAGGCGTTTCAGCACTGCGCCAAGAACAACATCCAGGTCCACGGCGGCATGGGTTTCACCTGGGAGTTCGACTGCCATCTGTACTATCGCCGCTCCAACGCCTTGGCGCTCGGCCTCGGGAGCCTCTCTTATTGGGAAGACGCCCTGATCGACCGCATGCGCCAGCGCAACGCGGCTTAAGCATGACCCGGAAAAGTGGAGACCGGTTTTCCGACCAGGTCATGCTTAATCATAAGGACTCTTCGAAATGAATTTCGACGACACTCCGCAAGAGGCCGCGTTTCGCGCCGAGGCGAAAGCCTGGATCGCGGCCAATGCGCCGAAGCAATATGAAGATGAACTGAAGAAGGCCTCGCTCGGCCGCATCCAGTTGCGCAGCGCCAACATTCTCGAAGTCGCAAAGGCCTGGCAGAAGAAGAAGGCCGATGCCGGCTGGGCCGTGCCGCACTGGCCGAAGGACTATGGCGGCCGCGGTGCTTCGCCGATCGAGCGGGTGATCTGGCAGCAGGAAGAGGGCGTGTTCGGCAAGCTCGGCGCGCTGTTCATCATCGGCCACGGCATGTGCGGCCCGACCATGATGGCCTATGCCGCCGAAGACCAGAAGCGTCACTACCTGCCGCCTTTGGCGTCGGGCGAAAACATCTGGTGCCAGCTGTTTTCCGAACCGGCCGGCGGATCAGATGTCGCCGGCCTGCGCACCCGCGCGGAAAAAGACGGTGACGACTGGGTTATCAATGGCCAGAAGATCTGGACCTCCGGCGCGCATTATTCGGATTACGGCATCCTGATCACCCGCACCGATCCTACCGTGCCCAAGCACAAGGGTCTCACCATGTTCTTCCTGGACATGAAGAGCCCCGGCGTTGAGGTGAAGCCGATCAAGCAGGCCAACGGCCAGGCGGAATTCAACGAGGTGTATTTTACCGACGTGCGGATTCCCGACGCGCAGCGGCTCGGCGCCGTCGGCGATGGCTGGAATGTGTCGCTGACGACCCTGATGAACGAGCGCATGGCGATCGGCGCCAATGTCGCCACCGGTTTCCCGGAGCTGTTCGAGTTCTGCAACAACCTGATGCTCGAGGATGGCCCGGCGATCGACGCCCGCGCGGTGCGCTCCAAGCTGGCGAGCTGGGCGGTCCGCGCCAGCGGCCTGAAATATACCAGCTTCCGCGCCATCTCGGCGCTGTCGAGGGGCGAGCGGCCGGGGCCGGAAAATTCCATCGGCAAGCTGGTCGCCGGCGCGATGCTGCAGGATGTTGCGACCTACGCGCTTGATCTGCAGGGCGCCGCCGGCGTGCTCAGCGGCCCCGACGATGCGGAGGCCGCCGGCAAATTCCAGGCAATGCTGCTGCGTTCGCCGGCCACCCGCGTTGAGGGCGGCACCGACGAAATCCTGCGCAACATCATTGCCGAGCGCGTGCTCGGCCTGCCGGGCGATATCCGCGTCGACAAGGACGTGCCATTTAACAAGATCCCGACCAAGGGACGATGACTTGCAGGATGGGTCGAGTTTGCTCGATCCATCCTGCAGTTTTCTTTTAACAAGGATGCCTGCCATGAATTTCGATGACACGCCGCAGGAAGCCGCTTTTCGCGCCGAGGCCCGTGCCTGGATCGAGGCCAACGCGCCGAAGGAACTGGAAGCCGAATTGTCGAAGCCCTCGGCCAAACGCGCCAGCGAAAAGCGCGACGGCATGATCGATGTCGCGAAAGCCTGGCAGAAGAAGAAGGCCGATGCCGGCTGGGCCTGCCTGCACTGGCCGAAGGACTATGGCGGCCGCGGATCGACGCCGATCGAGCGCGTGATCTGGCAGCAGGAAGAGGGCGTCTATGACAAGCTTTCCCGTCCGTTCGCGATCGGGCAGGGCATGTGCGGCCCGACCGTGATGGCCTATGCGGACGAAGAGCAGAAGCGAAAGTATCTGCCGCCGCTGGCCTCCGGCGAGACCATCTGGTGTCAGCTGTTCTCCGAGCCCGCGGGTGGATCGGACGTTGCCGGGCTGCGCACCCGCGCCGAGCGCGACGGTAGCGACTGGGTCGTCAATGGCCAGAAGATCTGGACCTCCGGCGCGCATTATTCCGACTTTGGCATCCTGATCACCCGCACCGACGCCAATGTGCCGAAGCACAAGGGGCTCACCATGTTCTTCCTGGACATGAAGAGCCCCGGCGTCGAGGTGAAGCCGATCAAGCAGGCCAACGGCATGCAGGAATTCAACGAGGTGTTCTTCACCAACGTCCGTATTCCCGACAGCCAGCGGCTCGGTGCCGTCGGCGATGGCTGGAACGTGTCGCTGACCACGCTGATGAACGAGCGGATGTCGATCGGTGCGCGGCTCTCCACCGGCTTTCCCGAGCTGTTCGAATTCTGCAGCAACCTGATGCTGGAAGACGGCCTCGCCATCGACGACCGCTCGGTGCGTTCGAAATTGGCAAGCTGGGCCGTGAAGAACTCAGGCCTGAAATACACCAGCTACCGTTCGATCTCGGCGCTGTCGAAGGGCGATCGGCCGGGTCCGGAAAACTCCATCGGCAAGCTGGTCTCCGGCAGCATGCTGCAGGACATCGCGATGTTCGCTGCCGACCTGCAGGGCGCTGCGGGTGCGCTGACCGATGCGGATGCCGATGCCGCCGGGCAATTTCAGGCGATGATCCTGCAATCGCCGTCGATGCGCATTGCGGGGGGTACCGACGAGATCCTGCGCAATATCATCGCGGAACGCGTGCTCGGGTTGCCGGGCGACATCCGCGTCGACAAGGACGTGCCGTTCAACAAGATTCCGACCAAGGGGCGGTAATCCGATGGATATGAAAACAGACACCGCGCCGATCGACATCCTCGAAAACCTGCTGTCTTCGCGGTTTTCCTGCCGCGCCTACAAGCCCGAGCAGGTGCCACGCGCTACCATCGAGCGCGTGCTTAGCGCGGCGCAAAAAACCGCGTCGTGGTGCAACAGCCAGCCTTGGCAAGTGACGATCACGTCGGGCGAAGCAACGACGAAATTCCGCGATGTGCTGTATCCTGTGGCTGCGGCCGGCACGCCGAATTCAGGCGACTTTCCGTTTCCGCGCGAATACCGCGGCGTCTATCTCGACCGCCGCCGCGAAAGCGGTTTTCAGCTCTACAACACCCTGGGCATCGTTCGCGGCGACAAGGCCGGCTATGCCAAGCAGGCACTGGAGAATTTCAATTTCTTCGGCGCGCCGCATGTGGCGATCATCACCACCGACGAGGCGCTTGGCGTCTATGGCGCCGTGGACTGCGGCGGCTACGTCAACAATTTCATGCTGGCGGCACAGGCGCTCGGCCTCGCCACGGTACCGCAGGCGGCGCTGGCATTTCATTCGGCCGTCGTGCGCCAGCATTTTGGCCTTGGCGACGACCGTCGTGTGGTCTGCGGCATCTCGTTCGGATTTCCGGATCGCGAGCACAAGGTCAACAGCTACCGCACCACCCGCGCGCAGCTGCCAGACGTCGCGACGTTTGTGGAGTAACTTCCTGCCATCAACACACTGTCATTCCGGGTTCGCACGAGCTTGCGCTCGCGCACCCTCAGGCGCACCAATTGGTGTGCCGGGGAATGACGAGTGTCAAAATCTCGGCGGCCGCTTCTCTGCGAACGCAGCAATGCCTTCCTTGATCTCCGCGCCGCGCATGCTGTCGCGGGCGCGCTGGTCGGCGGCGTCTTCATCAAGCTCGCCGCGGGCGAATTCGTTGATGGCGCGTTTCATGCCGCGCATTGCCAAAGGCGCATTGCCGGCGAGAATATTTGCGAGCTTGTCCACCTCTTCGTCGAGGGCTTCCTCAGGCGCGGTGGCGGTGAGATAGCCGATCCGCAGCATCTCGGTCGCCTCGAGTTTCTGCGCGGTGAGGAACAGCCGCTTGGCATTGTCGACGCCGAGCCGGGTCACGTAGCGTTTGATGCCGCTTTTGTAATAATGCAGCCCGAGCCGCGCTGCTGGCATGAACATTTCGCAGGTATCGATGCCGATCCGGAAGTCGCAGGCCAGCGCCAGGTCGGTGGAGCCGCCGTAGACGCCGCCATTGAGCCGGCAGATCGTCGGCAGCGCCAGATCCTCGAGCCGGTTGGCGACCACTTCGAAGGCCGATCCGGATGAGCCCGCGCCGGTCGGTTCACTGGTGGCGCGCTCGGCGATGGCGCCAAGATCGAAGCCGGCGCTGAAGGCCCGACCGGTGCCGGTCAGCACCAGCACCCGGACGGAGGGGTCGGCCTCGATCCGGTCGAACAGCTCCAGCAGCATGTCGAGGTCGGCCGGCTGCAGCCGGTTCAGGTGTTTCGGCCGGTTCAGCCGGATGGTAGCGCGGGCACCGTCGATGGTGAGGATTGGCGCGCTGGGGGTATCCGTCGTTTCCGACATGTTGTTCTCCTTGGGGATCGGGCTACCGACCGTGCCCGCGCCGTGTCGGCCCGTCAATGTGATGGCACCGCCATGGGATTTCCGCAGTGTGCGGGGCGGGCTATTTGGCGGGGATCGGTTATATTGCCGCCGCAAGGGCCCGGGTCATCTGCAATTCACGTTGGCGGAGGACGGTGCGGCCCTCTCTGGAAACCCGGTTGGCTCCCATGGATATGACCTATCTGCAACACGCCGGCAGCGCGTTCGCCTCGATCTTCGTGGTCGCGACCTGCACCATGCGGACAATGATCCCGCTGCGGGTGTTCGGCATTCTCACCAATGTCATCCTGATCGCGATATCGATCCCGACCCACAATTATCCGACCGTGGCGCTGCACGCGGTGCTGCTGCCGCTCAATGCCTATCGCCTGCACCAGATGCTGCAGCTGGTCCGCGACGTGAAGAAATCCGTCAACAGCGACCTGTCGATGGAATGGCTGAAGCCATTCATGACTGAACGTAAATGCGAGGCGGGCGAGGCGCTGTTCTACAAGGACGAGAAGGCCGAGGACATGTTCTACATCGTCAGCGGCCGCTACCGGCTGGTGGAATCCGGCATCGAGCTGCCGGTCGGCGCCATCGTCGGCGAATTCGGCATGCTGTCGCCGTCCAACGAGCGAACCCAGACGCTGGAATGCATCGAGGCCGGCACCGTGCTCAGCGTCAGCTACAGTCAGGTCGAGGAACTCTACGTGCAGAATCCGGAATTCGGCTTCTTCTTCCTGCGGCTTGTCAGCGCCCGGCTGTTCCAGAACATCGACACGCTCGAGGCGCGGCTGGCGCAGCGTGACGCGTCGACGGTCCCCGCGGGTGCGCAACCCGCGTAAGCGTCAGGAATTCCCGTGGCCGGCTTCATCACCATCATCCGCTCCACGCTCGCCGAAATGGCGGGCCAGGACGACTCTGCGCCGGCTTGTCTGCCGGCCGGCTTGCCCGAGGCGGTGAAACCCGCGGCTCTGCAGGGCATCGCGCTGCTGATCGATTATCAGGGACCGAGATATGCGCAGCTGTATTGCGACCGGCTGCGCCGCTTCGTCGGCCGCCGCGGCCTCGACGACGCGTTGTTCTCCGAGATCGCGCGGCTGCTGGCGGCACGGATGAGCTATCACGACGCCATTCGGATCGCGCAGCTGAAGCTGCAGGAGCCGGTCAATCGGGCGCGGCCGCCGGTGGTTGATATCAGGCGCTTTCGCTTGGACGAACTGGTGTCGGCGCTGCCGGAGATCGCCGGCGAACCTCTCATGTGGGCGCTGGAATGCATCGGCTGCTCGCACCGGACGGTGCCGATCCGCTTCAGCACCGCCAGCTGGTGGGGCGTGAAGCGCCTGAAGATCGAAGCCTCGCTGCGGCGCTGGCGGCTATTGTCGGTGCGCTATGCCACGGAGCGGGCCTGGGTCGAGCGCTGGCTGCACATGATCGCCCGCAGCCTGACCAAGCAACCCGACGCCGTCGCGGCGGTCGTACAGACCGCGACAATGATCGAGGGCTACGGAACCGGTTACCGCCACGGCCTCGCGGCGTGGCACCAGATCATCGACGGGTTGGCAAAGCCGGTATTCGACGGCAAGCTGGTGCTTCCCGATCTCTCGGCTGCGATCTCGCAAGCCCGGGCCGTGCCGCGCGATCCCAAAGGTGACCAATTGCGCAAGGCGATCGGCGAGATCAGGGCAGGGGCAATTTCGGCAACATGAGCAGCAGGAAGCGGTGGGTTTTTCGTTCCATAGCGTGCATTCCCGGTTTTGGGGTGTCATAAATTGGGTGAGCGTGCAGATTTCGGTCTGTGCGCCTGCCGTTGAGGCCCGGTGAGAAGGACGTCCACTTGTCGTTTCCCGCAATGTCGTCGTCGATAGCCCTCGGCGGGCTGGTCGGGTGGATGCTCATCCTGACTATCAAACACGTGGTCGCGGATTTTTTCCTGCAGACGTCGTGGATGGCGCTCGGCAAGGACCGCAAGACCGGCTGGGCCTTGCCGCTGCTGGCGCATTGCACCATTCACGGGGTGCTGACCACCCTGTTTGTGGCGGCCGCGCAGCCAAGGCTGTGGTTCATTGGATTGATCGATTTCGCCATCCACATCACCATCGACCGCGCCAAGGGACTCTGCGTCTCCCATTTTGGCATCGCGCCGGGGCATTTGTGGTTCTGGTGGCTGATCGGCATCGATCAGGCGCTGCACCACCTCACTGATTTCTTCCTGGCGATCTTTATCGTCGCCAACAGCTGATGCGCGCGAGCCGGTTCCATCACGGCGGAAATGCGGCGGCGCTTGTCTGATTCGCGGTTCCCGTTCAAGGGGGCCACAGGCCCGTTAAGGCTCTTGGTTAACCCTGCGTTAGGAAATTGCACGGCATCCTCATTACCGAGGAGAACCGCCATGTGGTCGAGCCGCCAAGCTTTTGAAAACGATTTCTGTCCAGTCCAGGAAGATCTGCTCGGTGCGATGTATCGGGCAAACGAAAATGGCCTGCCGCAACTCGTCGAGAGCGTATCGTCCGACGTCCGTGCGATGCTGGCGCTGTTCTGCTACCGCCGCAGCCATCTGCATGCGCTGGCGATTTCCATCGCAGCGAGTTGCGACGAACGCGAGCTGATCCAGCTCGGCGGCCGGGTTGGCTCGACGCTGTACGCGCTGTCGCACGAGACGTCGGTGTCGCGTCCTGTCGGATCATCGTCCTACAGCAACCGCAAGGCGATCACGCTGTCGACCAAGCCGCTCAGCACCTTTACGCCGGTCGATGACGATCTCGACGACGAAGACCTCGACGAGAAAGAACTGGCTCACGCCACGGCCTGAGCCGGCATCGCCTATTCGATGGCCAGCACCGGCAGGCCGTGCCTGCGCCGCGCCATCGTGCATTCGGGATCGCCGGGCATGCAGGTCCGACACACTTCCGGCCTGAATGCATAGATCCCGCAGGCGGTGGCAGTGCCAACCTTGCCGGTCAGCGCGCTGCAGCGGTCGCCCTCGCAGCGCATTCCCGACAACCGCTCATTGACGAACTTCTCCGGGATCAGATCGAGGTCCGCATCGTCCTCGATGGTGAAGCGCGGCCAGTTGCTGGAATACGAGCAACAGGCGCCGCAGGCCTGGCAGGGGCTGGGCGAGGTTTGATCCAGGACGGTCATCAGGTGTCTTTCGGTTGTTCCCAGGCCAGCGTCTTGCGCCATTTGATCCGCAACGTTTCGCGACGCTCGGGATATTTCTCGTCGAGATAGGTTGCCTCGACCACCCGGTCGGTGCGGAAACTGCGAAAATCCTTGCGCAGTTCGCACCACGCCGCCAGAAGACGCACCGCCTCGAGATAGCCGACCGCAATCGGCCAGATGGTACGTTCGCTGTCGCGACCATGCTCGTCGCGATATCGGAGCCGAACTTTCTTGCCGGCGTGAATGTGCGCCCGCACCAGGACCATGTCGAGACGATCAGGTTCGGCACGCCAACCCGGGCGTGCGCGGCTGGCGGGCTCGAGCACGAATGGCCGCAATCGTTCAGGGACAGTGTCGGCTATTTTGGCGATCAGATCTTCGGCGGCTTTGGCGAGCGCAGCATCGGCGTGGCCCGCGACCCATTGCGCGCCGAGCACGGCAGCCTCGATCTCGTCCGGCGTCAACATCAGCGGCGGCATGTCGAAGCCGCGCTCCAGGATGTAGCCCATCCCGGCCTCGCCCCGGATCGGCACGCGCTGCGCCATCAGGGTCGCGATATCGCGATAGATCGTCCGCTTCGAGGTTTCCAGCTCGGCGGCGATGGCGTCAGCCGTCAGCGGCTTTCGGGTGCGCCGAAGCACCTGGATGATCTGAAACAGCCGGTCGGCACGTCTCATGAAGGCTCTCTTTTGAGGGTGGTCCGTCGATGCTGACAGCATGGTGGCAGCAGGGGGTAGCTATACCGGGCCATCTCCTTAACAGACGAAGGCTTTTCCGATGATCATTTTTTACGGTTTCGACGCCCACAAAGATCTCGGGCCTCTTTGGCGTCTCTGGGCACGGGTGTTGGAGCGCATAATTGCGCTCGACCTGGCTCAAGGTGACCTCCGCTGGGCGGCTATCGATCTCGGGTTGCGGTCGTTATGCGCTCTATCGGCGGTCGGGCGCGAATGGGTCGCCTCCGCCTTCCAAAATTCAACGACGGGCACTGCTGCTGACACCACGGTGGCAGCAGCAGCCGGTTAGTGTGCCGCACATTTCAGGAATGGGACGCATCGCATGATTACTCTTTACGGCTTCGGCGCCGGTTTCGGCCTGCCGGAAATCAGCCCTTTCGTGACCAAGACCGAGGTCCAGCTCAAGATGACCGATCTCGCCTACCGGAAGCAAAAGGCAATGCCGCCTGCGTCGCCGAAGGGACAGCTTCCCTACATCGATGACGAAGCCGACAGCATCGCCGATTCCACCTTCATCCGGGCACATATCGAGCAGAAATACGGCTTCGATTTCGACGATGGCCTCGACCAGCAGCAGCGCGCGCAGGCCTGGGCCATCGAGCGCATGATCGAGCATCACGTTTATTGGGCGCTGGTCGGTGCGCGCTGGACGATTCCGGAGAATTTCGACAAGGGCCCGGCACATTTCTTCGACGGCGCGCCTGAAGATCGCCGCCAGGACCTGCGCGACAACGCGCGAGCTGGTGCTGCAGGCAATTACCGGCTCAGCGGTCTCGGCCGGCACGCGCCCGAAGAAACGCTTGAGCTTGCTTCCCGTTCGCTCTCGGCCTTGTCAGTCCTGCTCGCGGGCAAACTCTACCTGATGGGAAACAAGCCCTGCGGAGCCGATGCGACCGCCTTCGGCGCCCTTGCCGGCCTGATGACGCCGTTCTTTGATTCCCCCTTGCGACGGCGCGCATTGGAATACGCTGACCTGACCGACTACGTCGACCGGATGATGGAGCTTTTCTATCCGGACCACGCCTGGTTGCCGTCCAGGCAAGCAGCATAATGCAGCCGCTAGTGAGCGGGAGCTGACTGATCTTTCAAGGCGGCCAGCTCCGCTTCCAACTCGGCGATCCGCGCGTCGCGGCTCGCCAGCGCCGCGGCGACATCGGCAGCATCGAATTTCTGCGGGATGTGCTGCGGGCAATTGGTATCCCAGGCCGCAATCTTGAACAGGATCACCTGTTCGGGTCGCGCCTTGTATCCGGCTGGCATCAGCGATGTCAGCAACGCCGGATCGTCTTCGACGACGCGGGCTTCGCCCCAGATCTTGATGCGGCGGCGATGTGTGTAGTCGATCAGGAAGATGTTGGCCTTCGGATTTTCCGCCAGGTTGCCCTGAGTGATGTATTGCCGGTTGCCGCTGTAGTCGGCGAAGGCCAGCGTCTGCTTGTCGAGAATCCGGATGAAACCTTTCGGCCCGCCGCGGTGCTGGATATAGGGCTGGCCATCGGCGCTGGCAGTGGCCAGGAACATGCTGCTCGCTTCCGCAAGGAACGCCGCCAGGTTGTCATCGACCTCGGTGCGCCAGCCGCCGTTCTCGTCGACCTGCGCATAAGCGTGGCGCGAACCCTTGCGAGCCTGAATGGCTTTCACCGTTGGCGTGAAGGCGACGTCGCTTGAAAAGGCATGGGTGTCGGCCATCGAAATCTCCCAAGAGCATATCCCGCGAGCACAAGCCCGCCATCCCCGATAAGATGGCCTCTTGGCCGGTCCGGCGGAATGATCGCAATTGGCAATTCATTGTTGCAGGACTTGAAATGCTCACGCCTTCTTCGGCGCCACCCGAAACGTCGCGCTGGCCCGGGCGCTCGGCACGCCATCGGCGGTGACGAGGCATTGCGCGAAGCACAGCGTACTGCCGGTCTTGATGACGTCGGTCTCCACCTGAAGCCATTGCCCGATCGCGATGGCGCCGATGAAATCCACCGTGAGGCTGACCGTCACCAGCCGCGTACCGCCGCCGAGCGCATGGCCGCAACTCAGGCCCATGGCATTGTCGGCGAGCGAGGAGATCAGCCCGCCATGCGCCAGCCCGCGCGAATTAGTGTGTTGTGCTGCGAGCCGCAATCCGATGATGACCGCTCTGTCGGTCACCTTGGAATAGATCGGCTCCCACGGCGCGGTAAGCGGACTCTTCCGGAAATGCGGCTCGAAGCCGTCGGGAATATCGGGATTGATCATGCAGCGAAATCCGGTTTGACACTGTGATCACTATTGAACCGGTCCCGGCGCGAGGCACAGGCCAAATATTCGGCCAACAAAGTTTAAAACAGGATGGCACGGTTCTCGTCATTGACGGGGGGCCCTTGCGACGAAGTAATCCAGTCTTCGCCTGCGGCTCTGGATTGCTTTGCTCAGAGCAAAGTTGGCAAGAGCCAACTTTGCTAGAGCTCGCAATGACGGTGCCTACAGCGGCAACCCCACATAATTCTCCGCCAGCGCCGACGTCGCCGCCTGCGAATGTACCACATAGTCCAATTCGGCCTGCTGGATCTTGCCGCCAAAACCGTCGCTGTCGGGGAAACGGTGCATCATCGAGGTCATCCACCACGAGAACCGCACCGCCTTCCAGACCCGCGCCAGCGCACGCGCCGAATAGCCATCGATCCCGGCGGCGGATTTCTCGTCGTAGAATTCGCGCAGCGCCTGCGACAGATAATGCACGTCGCTGGCCGCAAGGTTCAGCCCCTTGGCGCCGGTCGGCGGCACGATGTGGGCTGCGTCGCCGGCAAGAAATAATTTTCCGAACCGCATTGGCTCGGCGACGAAGCTGCGCAGCGGCGCGATGCTCTTTTCGATCGAGGGACCCGTAATCAAACTCTCGGCAGCCTCGCGATCGAGCCGGCTCCTCAGCTCATCCCAGAACCTGTCGTCCGACCAGTTATCGACATGTTCGTCGAGCGAGCACTGCACGTAATAGCGGCTGCGAGTCATGGAGCGCATCGAGCACAGGGCGAAGCCGCGCTCGTGGTTGGTGTAGATCAGCTCCGGCGACACCGGCGGGGTATCGGACAACAGGCCGAGCCAGCCGAACGGATAGACCCGCTCGAAGGTCTGGACCGCATCGGCGGGGACGCTGTGCCGGCTGACGCCGTGAAAGCCGTCGCAGCCGGCGATGAAGTCGCAGGCGATCTCATGGCTGACGCCGTCCTTGACGTAGCGCACGCGTGGCTGCTCGCCGTCGAAATCATGCAGGCTGACATTGTCGGCGTGATAGATGGTGGTGAGGCCGGTCTTGTCGCGGGCGTCCATCAGGTCGCGGGTCACTTCGGTCTGGCCGTAGACGGTGACGACCTTGCCGCCGGAGGCATGCTTGAGATCGAGGCGATGGCGGACGCCGCCGAACAGCAGTTCGATGCCGTCGTGGATCAGGCCTTCATGATGCAGCCGCTCGGTGATCCCCAGTTTTTCCAGCAGGCCGACAGTGCCCTGTTCGAGCACGCCGGCGCGAATCCGCGCCAGCACATAGTCGCGGTCCTTGCGTTCCAGAATGACGTTGTCGATGCCGTAGCTGTGCAGCAACTGTCCGAGCAGCATTCCCGCCGGGCCGGCCCCGATGATGGCAACTTTTGTCCGCAACACTTGCTCCTGCGCTTATTATTATGGACTGTGTCGGTCGACCGAGTTGACGAGTCAAGCCGCAGTAATGCAGCCTGTCGGCGCAGGCTTGCAATGATGATTATATCATATAACAATATTCGCAAAGGGCCGTTCAAGGTCCGGTGAAACGAGGGAGAAATGTCGATGAGGAAAGCCCTGTTTGCGTTGCTGGCTGTTGCTGCCAGCGTCGCGCCGGCAATGAATCCTGCCTTGGCGCAGGACAAGACCGTCACCATGAAGGTGTCGCTGTGGGTACCGCCGGCGCATCCGCTGGTACCGGCGACGCAGGCCTGGGCCGCCGATATCGAGAAGGCCTCGGGCGGCACCATCAAAATGACGGTGTTTCCCTCCGAACAGCTCGGCAAGGCCTTCGACCATTATGACATGGCGCGCGACGGCATCGCCGACATCACCTACATCAACCCCGGTTATCAGCCCGGCCGCTTCCCGATCGTTTCCGCGGGACAGCTTCCTTTCGTTTTCTCCGACGGCAAGAAGGGCACCCTCGCGCTGAACGAGTGGTATCACAAATACGCGCCTACCGAGATGAAGGACACCAAGCTGTGCTTCGCCTTCATTCATGATCCAGGCTCGCTGCACGGCAAGAAGAAGATCATGGTGCCCGGCGATCTCGCCGGCGTGAAGGTGCGTCCCGCGCAGAGCACCATCGGCGAGATGGTCAAGCTGTTCGGCGGCACCAATGTGCAGGCCTCGGCGCCGGAATCCCGCGACGCCATCGAGCGCGGCGTCGCCGACGAGATCGCTTTCCCCTGGGGGTCGATCTTCCTGTTCGGCATCGACAAGGTGGTGAAATACCACATCGACGCGCCGCTCTACTCCACCGTCTTCACCTACAATATCAACCTCGCCAAATATAATTCGATGTCGGATGGCCAGAAGAAGATCATCGACGACCATTGCACGCCGGAATGGGCGTCCAAGGTCACAGATCCCTGGGTCGATTTCGAAGCCAATGGCCGCACCAAGATGAAGGCGCTGCCGGATCACGAGGTCTACAAGCTGACTCCGGAACAACTCGCCGAATGGAAGAAGGGCGTCGAACCCCTGCACGCCAGCTGGGCCGCCGGGGTGAAGAAGGCCGGTGGCGACGCCGACAAGATCGACGCCGACCTGAAGGCGGCGCTGAAGAAATACGACGCGGGATTGTGAGCAAACGCTGTCATTCCGGGGCGCTTCGTCCGCGCGTAAGCGCGGATGAAGCGCACCCGGAATCCAGAGATGTTTTGAACACTTCGGGATTCCGGGTTCGCGCGCGGCTGACGCCGTGCCCGCCCCGGAATGACAGCTTCCAGGGACGCACAAATTGAACCTGACATCATCATGACCACCACCTCCGAAGTCTCCGAAGACGGCGTCATCGTCGGGCCGCCCGATTCGCCGAAAAAAAACATCATGGATCGCTTCATCGATTCCATCGAATGGATCGCGGCGTTCTTTGTCGGCATCGTCGCGCTCAACACCTTCGTCGCCGTATTCATGCGAAAATTCTTCGCGGTGACGATCCCCGATTACTACAATTTCGGCCAGTTCCTGCTCGGCATCCTGATCTTCTGGGGGATTGCTGCGACCAGCTATCGCGGCTCGCATATCACCGTCGATCTGGTCTGGGCCAACGTGACGCCAAAATACCAGCGCTGGATCGATATCTTCGCCACGCTGGTGCTGCTGTTCGTGGTGGTGATGCAGACCTACACCCTGTTTGACAAGGTCGTCGCCACCCGCGCCGACGGTATCGTCACCATGGACCTGCAGCTGCCGATCTGGCCGTTCTTCCTGGTGTCGTGGATCGGCGATGTCTCGGCGGTGCTGCTGATAGCGATCCGGACCTGGCGCCTCATCTTCCATCCGGATCTGATGCACGATCCCAAAATCAAGACCGCAGAGTA
Organism: Nitrobacteraceae bacterium AZCC 2146; assembly: GCA_036924855.1. Lineage (NCBI taxonomy): Bacteria > Pseudomonadati > Pseudomonadota > Alphaproteobacteria > Hyphomicrobiales > Nitrobacteraceae > Nitrobacteraceae bacterium AZCC 2146. The sequence continues at coordinate 2,910,296 of JBAGRP010000001.1, read as the reverse complement.
AATCGCATGGACCTGAGCAATGAAGCGGTTGCCCTGATTGGGTTCGTCACCCTGTTTGTCCTGATGCTGCTGCGCGTGCCGGTCGGCATGGCGATGGGCCTCGTCGGCATCACCGGCTTTGGCTATCTCACCGGCTTTGCGCCGGCGCTGAAGCTGGTCGGCCAGACCACCATGCGCACCGTGACGGATTATTCCTTCGGCGTGATCCCGATGTTCCTCTTGATGGGCGCGTTCGTCTCGGTGTCCGGCATCAGCCGCGAGCTGTTTCGCGCTGCCAACACCTTTGTCGGCCACTGGAAGGGCGGCCTGGGCATTGCCACCATCGCCGCCTGCGGCGGCTTTGCGGCGATCTCCGGCTCGTCGGTGGCGACAGCCGCGACGTTCTCCGCGGTGGCCTATCCGGAGATGCGGCGCTTCAAGTACCCGCAATCCTTCGCCACTGGCGTGATCGCGGTCGGCGGCACGCTCGGCGCGATGCTGCCGCCGTCCACCGTGCTCGCGGTTTACGGCATCATCACCCAGCAGGACATCGGCAAACTGTTCATCGCCGGCATCGTGCCGGGCCTGCTGGCGATCGTGATGCACATGATCACCATCGCCATCATCGGCAAGGTCAGGCCCGGCTTTCTGCCGGCGGGGCCGCGGGCATCGTGGCATGAGCGCGCGCTGGCGATCCGCGACGTCTGGTCGCCGCTGCTGCTGTTCGTGTTCGTGATCGGCGGCCTCTATGGCGGGTTCTTCATTCCCACCGAAGCCGGCGCGGTCGGCGCGGTCGGCGCCTTCATCATCGGCGTATTGCGCGGCAAGCTGAACAAGGACGGTATCCTGCAGTCGCTGCTGCAGGCGACGCGCACCGCGGCGGCGGTGTTCACCGTGCTGATTGGCGCGCTGTGCTTCGGCTATTTTCTCACCATCACCCAGACCCCGCAACATGTCACCGAATTCCTCACCAGCCTCGGCATCGGCCGCTACGGCGTGCTGGCGCTGATCCTGCTGATGTATCTGGTGCTGGGTTGCCTGATGGATGCGATGGCGATGGTGATCCTCACCGTGCCGATCGTGTTTCCGGTGGTGATGGCGCTCGGCTTCGATCCGATCTGGTTCGGCATCGTCATCGTCATGACCGTGGAGCTCGGCCTGATCCATCCCCCGGTCGGCATGAACGTCTTCGTTATCAAGAGTGTGATCAAGGACGTGAGTATGTCGACGATCTTCAAGGGCGTGCTGCCGTTCGTGGTCACCGACCTGATCCGGCTGGTGCTGCTGATCCTGTTCCCGCTGATCGCCACCTGGCTGCCGATGCGGATGATTGGATGAGCACACCGCAACTCGCCACGAAGTATGTTTTCAGCCTCGCGATAAAAATTGGCGCGCCGATCGTCGCCGGCGACCTCGGCCATGGTATTCGCCGCATCATTCCGATCCTCGGCGGCGAGGTTGTCGGCGAGGGGATGCGGGGCACGATCTATCCGGTTGGCGCTGATTTCCAGACCATCCGTCCCAACGGCTTTACCGAGTTGGAAGCGAAATACGCCTTCGAGATGGACGACGGCGCGGTGGTCTATATCGAGAATGTCGGCATCCGCTTCGGGCCAAAGGAGGCGCTGGACCGCATCGCGCGCGGCGAGGTCGTCGATCCCGCTCTGATCTATTTCCGCTCGGTGCCGAAATTCGAGACCGGCAGCACGAAGTACCGCTGGCTGATGGAAAACCTTTTCATCGGCGTCGGCGCCCGGCATCCCGACCGCGTCGAGATCGCGGTCCATCAGGTTTTGTGAGGCTGCGCGGAAGCGGGGTTCTCGTACCTCGGATCTGCGGAGCGGGATAGCGGCGAGCTTCGCATCGCCTGAGAATGCCGCACCGCTTCCAGGGCACGAGTCCTTGCCGCTTTGCCGCACTGCAAGATTGACTCCCGGCCAATTCGTTATAAAACATAACTATTCTAATCAGGACGTAATTGACCGCATGGCCCAACCTCTGCCCGCCGCAACCGCCAATTCGCTGCTGACGTTCGAGACCATCGGCCGTGTGCTGACCGTGGGCCTGAATCGGCCGGCCAAGCGCAATGCGCTGAACGACGGCATCATCCTCGAGATCGAACGCTGCTTCGCGACGCTGCCGGAAGACATCGGCGCGGTGGTGATCCATGGCGTCGGCGATCATTTCTCCGCTGGACTCGACCTTTCCGAACTGACCGAGCGCGATGCCACCGCGGGGCTGATGCATTCGCGGATGTGGCACCGGGTGTTCGATACCATTCAGCACGCCCGCGTTCCCGTGGTCGCCGCCCTCAAGGGCGCGGTGATCGGCGGCGGGCTGGAGCTGGCCTGTGCCGCCCATATCCGCGTCGCCGAACCCTCCGCCTACTACGCGCTGCCGGAAGGCCAGCGCGGCATCTTTGTCGGCGGTGGCGGCTCGGTGCGGCTGCCGCGGCTGGTCGGGGTCGCCCGGATGGCCGATATGATGCTGACCGGTCGGGTCTATACCGCCGCGGAAGGCGTGGTGCACGGCTTCTCGCAATATCTGACCGAGGAGGGCGGGGCGCTCGCCAAGGCTGTCGAACTCGCCGAGCGCGTGGCGCAGAATGCGCCATTGACGAATTTCGCCGTCATGCAAGCCTTGCCGCTGATCGCCGAAGCCAGTCCGCAGACCGGCCTGATGCTGGAAGCCTTGATGGCCAGCGTGGCGCAGAGCGACCGGGAGGCCAAGACGCGGATACGCGCCTTTCTTGATCGCAAGGCGGCCAAAGTGCAGCCCAGCTGATTTCTACTTAAAAAAAACCTAGGGTCGAAACACGATGTCTGCAGCAGCCGAAAAGAGCGACCAGACCAAACCAGTGGAAACGATTCATCCGCTGCGCCCGATTTCGTTCGGTGATATCGGCGTCAGCATCGATCGCCGTGACGACGGCACCATCTATATTCGCCCGACGACAGGGCTCGGCGAGTATCCGGTGCGCATCACCGATTGCCTGCATCGCTGGGCGAAAGAGACGCCGGACCGCGTCTTCATGGCGGAGCGCGCCAGGACCGGCGGCTGGCGCGAAGTCACCTATGTGCAGATGCTGGATGCGGCCCGGCATATCGCCTCGGCGCTGCTGGCGCGCGGCCTGTCGGCCGAAAAACCCATCGTGATTCTGTCCGGCAATTCGATTGATCACGCACTGCTGGCGTTCGGCGCACTCTATGCCGGGATTCCCTATGCGCCGGTGTCGCCGGCCTATTCGCTGGTCTCGAAGGACTACGGCAAGCTCTCTTATCTGATGAAGCTGCTGACGCCAGGGCTGGTGTTTGTCGATGACGCCACCGCCTTTGCCGATGCTCTGCATTTCAACGTCCCCGTCGGCACCGAAGTCGTGGTATCGCACGGCGCGCCGGATCGTCGCGTGACGATGCTGGCCGATTTGCTGGCGACGCCGGAAGCCGCCAATCTCGACGCCGCGCATGACGCGATTGGTCCCGACACCATCGCCAAATTTCTGCTGACGTCGGGCTCGACCGGCAACCCAAAGGCGGTCATCAACACCCAGCGCATGCTGTGCGCCAACCAGATCATGCTGCGCGATACACTGGCTTTCCTGAAGGATGAGCCGCCGGTCATCATCGACTGGCTGCCGTGGAATCACACCTTTGGCGGCAATCATAATATCGGGCTGACGCTGCTGAACGGCGGCTCGATGTATCTCGACGACGGCAAGCCGACGCAGTCGGGCATCGAACAGACCATCCGCAATCTCCGTGAGATTTCGCCGACGGTGTATTTCAACGTGCCCAAGGGCTATGAATCGCTGCTGCCCTATCTGCGCGACGACGCCGAGTTGCGTACAAAATTCTTCTCGCGCCTGCATGCGATGTTCTTCAGCGGCGCCGGTCTCTCGCCCTATGTCTGGGACAGCCTCGACGAACTGTCGGTGCAGGCCACCGGCGCGCGGGTGCCGATGCTGACAGGGCTTGGCGCCACCGAGACCTCGCCGTTCTTCATGTGCGTCACGCCCTTCACCAGCCGTTCCGGCCATGTCGGCCTTCCCGTGCCGGGCAATGACGCCAAGCTCGTGCCGAACAACGGCAAGCTCGAAGTTCGCGCCAAGGGTCCGAACATCACGCCGGGCTACTGGCGCGAACCGGAACTGACCGCAAAGGCCTTCGACGAGGAGGGCTACTACAAGTTCGGCGACGCGCTGAAGCCGGTCGACCCCAATGACCTCTCCGCCGGATTCGATTTCGACGGCCGCATCTCGGAAGACTTCAAGCTCGGCAGTGGCACCTGGGTCAGCGTCGGCCCGTTGCGCGCACGCTTCGTCGGCACGTGTGCGCCTCTCGTGCGCGACGTGGTGATCGCCGGCATCAACCGCGACGAACTCTCCGCACTGGTCATTCTCGATCTCGACGGTTGCAACGTCGTCAATCCCGCGCTGCCGGCCGGCGACCTCGCTGCCGCGGCCAACGATCCTATCATTCGCCAGGCGTTCCGCGAACGGCTGGTCCGGTTCATGGCCGGCTCGACCGGCTCCTCGACGCGGATCACCCGCGCCGTGCTGCTCGACACGCCGCTGTCGATCGACCGCGGCGAGGTCACCGACAAGGGCTCGGTCAACCAGCGCGCCGTGCTGGAGCATCGCGCCGCCCTGATCGAGGATATTTACGCCGGTGCGCCCGGCGCTAATGTTATTTCGCTTTAAGTTCTTGGATTGGATCGATGCAAGCAATTCCAGTCGTCATTCCGGGGCGCGAGCCGCGACAGCTGCGAGCGAGCCCGGAATCCATAACCACCGCCGGGAGTATAGATTCCAGGCCTGGACTTCAGCCGGCTGTCGCCGATTGAAGTCCATCCCGAAATGACAAACTGAAATCGAAAAATAAACGGAGGAAGCCATGCAGTTGAAAGATCATGCCGCGCTCGTCACCGGTGGTGCATCCGGCCTGGGAGCCGCGACCGCACACAAGCTCGCCGCGCAAGGCGCCAAGGTGGCCATCCTCGACCTCAACATGTCATTGGCGGAAACCGTCGCGAAGGAAATCGGCGGCATCGCCATTTCTTGCGACGTCTCCGACGCCGCGTCCGGCGAAGCCGCCGTGGCGGCGGCGGCCAAGGTGCATGGCCCGGCGCGGGTGCTGGTGAACTGCGCCGGCATCGGCGTCGCCAAGCGCGTGATCGGCCGCGACGGCCCGATGGCGCTGGCGGATTTCGACAAGGTGATCCGGGTCAACCTGATCGGGTCGTTCAACATGATCCGGCTGGCGACCGGTCCGATGTCGACGCTGCTGCAGCTCAACACCGGCGAACGCGGCGTGGTGATCTCCACCGCCTCGGTGGCCGCCTATGACGGCCAGATCGGCCAGTCCGCCTATTCGGCCTCCAAGGGCGGCATCGTCGGCATGACACTGCCGATCGCCCGCGAGATGGCCCAGTTCGGCATCCGCGTGCTGACCATCGCGCCGGGCCTGTTCATGACGCCGCTGCTGGCCGGCCTGCCGCAGGAGGCCCAGGATAGCCTCGCCGCGGCGATCCCGTTCCCACGCCGGCTCGGCCATGCCGACGAATTCGCCTCGCTCGCCATGCACATGATCGACAACCCCTATCTCAACGGCGAGGTGGTGCGGCTCGATGCCTCCTTGCGGATGGCGCCGCGCTAGGGCGGGGTAGGTTAACTTTATCGGCCTCCTGACCTAAAGAAGGGGCTGAATTGACGTCCGAACTTTGCTTAAGACTGAACCAGAAAAAACAAACCTTGAGGGAGAGACCATGACCAGGCTTCATTTGGCGATGGCGGCCGTCGCCGCCTCGCTGGCCATCGCCGCCCCGGCGCGGGCCCAGACCCCCGACATCACCATCGGCATCACCACGACGACCACGGGACCCGCCGCGGCGCTGGGCATTCCCGAGCGCAACGCGCTGGAATTCGTGCCGAAGGAAATCGGCGGCGTGCCGATCAAGGTGATCGTGCTCGACGACGGCGGCGATCCGACGGCTGCCACCACCAACGCCCGCCGCTTCGTCACGGAGTCCAAGGCCGACATCATCATGGGCTCGGCGACCACGCCGCCGACAGTGGCGGTCTCGACCGTCGCCAACGAGGCTGGCATTCCGCATTTCGGCCTGGCGCCGTTCCCAATTACGCCGGAGCGAGCCAAGTGGTCGGTTGCGATGCCGCAGCCGGTGCCGATCATGGGCAAGGTGCTCTACGAGCACATGAAGTCGCATAACATCAAGACCGTCGGTTATATCGGCTATTCGGATTCCTACGGTGACCTCTGGTTCAACGATCTCAAGAATCAGGGTGTGCCGATGGGCATCACCATCGTCGGTGACGAGCGCTTCGCCCGGCCGGACACCTCGGTTACCGGACAGGTGCTGAAGCTGGTCGCCGCCAATCCCGATGCGGTCCTGGTCGGCGCCTCCGGCACCGCAGCGGCGCTGCCGCAGACCGAATTGCGCGCGCGCGGCTACAAGGGCCTGATCTATCAGACCCACGGTGCCGCCAGCATGGACTTCATCCGTATCGGCGGCGCCGCTGCCGAAGGCGTGCTGATGGTGTCCGGTCCCGTCATGTATCCGGAAGGTCAGTCCGACAGCGCACTGACCAAGAAGCCCGGTCTCGCATTGAACACGGCCTATGAGGCGAAATACGGCCCCAACAGCCGCAGCCAGTTCGCGGGCCATTCCTACGACGCGTTCGAGCTTCTCAAGCGCGTTATTCCGGTGGCTTTGAAGACCGCGAAGCCCGGCACGCCGGAATTCCGCGAGGCGATCCGTCAGGCGCTGCTGACCGAGAAAGAACTCGCCGCCAGCCAGGGCGTCTACAACTTCACCGAAAAAGACCGCTACGGCCTCGACGACCGCGCCCGCATCCTGTTGACGGTGAAGGACGGAAAATACGTTCCGGCGCAGTGAGACGATCTTCGTAGCGTGGGCACGTCCCGATCGCGCGTAGCGTGATCGGGACGTGCCCACCATCGCGAACCATGCATCAAAGAATGGTGGGCACGGCGCAAGCGCGCCTTTGCCCACCCTGCAAGAGAGCGTAAGAAGGCCGGCCCCCGCGAGGGGGGCGGCCTTTTGCCGCTGCGCGCATGGCCGCGCAGCCGCAACTCGGCGCGAGCGGCATTCAATAGAAAGAAACGTCATGTCAAAACTTCATCTGGCCATTGCGGCTGTCACAGCCTCGCTGGCCATCGCCGCCCCGGCGCAGGCGCAGACCAGCGACATCACCATCGGCATCAGCATCTCGACCACCGGCCCCGCCGCGGCGCTGGGCGTTCCCGAGCGCAATGCGCTGGAATTCGTGCCGAAGGAGATCGGCGGTGTGCCGCTGAAGCTGATCGTGCTCGACGACGGCGGCGACCCGGCCGCGGCGACCACCAATGCGCGGCGCTTCGTCACCGAGTCCAAGGCCGATGTGATCGTCGGCTCGTCGATCGTGCCGTCGTCGGTGGCGATGTCGACCGTCGCCAATGAAGCCGGTATCCCGCATTTCAGCCTGTCGCCGATGCCGTTCACGCCGGCGCGCGAAAAGTGGTCGGTGGACATGCCGCAGCCGGTCGCGATCGTCGGCAAGGTGATGTACGACCACATGAAGGCGCACGGCGTCAAAACCGTCGGCTATATCGGCTATTCGGATTCCTACGGCGACCTGTGGTTCAACGACCTCAAGGAGCAGACCGCGCCGATGGGTATGGCCATCGTCGATGACGAGCGTTTTGCCAGGCCCGACACGTCCATCACCGGCCAGGTGCTGAAGCTGGTCGCGGCCAGTCCCGACGCGATCCTGATCGGTGCCGCCGGCACCGGAGCCGGGTTGCCGCAATCGGAATTGCGTGCGCGCGGCTACAAGGGGCTGATCTACCAGACCCATGGCGCCGCCAGCATGGACTTCATCCGCATCGCCGGCGCGTCCGCCGAAGGTGTACTGATGGCGTCCGGCCCGGTGATGAATCCGGAAGGCCAGCCCGACAGCGCGTTGACCAGGAAGCCCGGTCTGGCGCTCAACACCGCCTATGAGACCAAATATGGCGCCAACAGCCGCAGCCAGTTCGCCGGTCATGCCTATGACGTGTTCGAGATCCTCAAGCGCGTCATTCCGGTGGCGCTGAAGACTGCAAAACCCGGCACGCCGGAGTTTCGCGGGGCGATCCGCGCCGCCTTGCTGAGCGAAAAAGAAATGGCCGCGACCCAGGGCGTCTATAACTTCACCGAAAAGGACCGCAACGGCGTCGATGACCGTTCGCGGATCCTGCTGACGGTGAAGGACGGCAAGTACGTTCCGGCGCAGTAAGCTTAGCGAGGCCTTTCATCAGCAAAGCCGGCCTTCGCGAGAGGTCCGGCTTTTTGATGGTCCCGATGACCGGCCTTAATCCGCCGGCCGCCATTTGCGGACATCCGCGTCGGATGGCTGAAACGCAGCGCCATCCTTGTAGACGGAATCGACCATGACGCCCTTGCCACCCCGCAGTCCGGTGTGCCCCACATAGAGGCTCAGCGTCGATTGATGGTCGATCCCGCGAAAGGTGACGGGGCCGGCCGGCGTGTCGAAGGTGAGGTCAGCAAATGCCGCGACCAGTTTTTCCGAGTCGGTCGAGCCGGCCTTGGCGATGCCTGCCACCAGCGCCTTGCCCGTTGCGTAGCCGACGAGGGAGGCCATGCGGGGATAGTCGTTGAATTTGGCCTGATAGTCGCGGAGGAAGGCGGCATGTTCAGGCGTGGCGATGAGATACCATGGGTAGCCGGTCACGATCCAGTTTTTCGGGCCGTCCTCCTTGAGCGGGTCGAGATATTCCGGCTCGCCAGTCAGAAGACTGACGACATACCGCTTCTCGAACACGCCGCGCGTCGTTCCCTCGCGCACGAATTTTGCGAGGTCCGGTCCGAAAAAGACATTGAAGATGGCGTCCGGCCTGGCGTCGTCGAGCGCCTGAACGATCGCGCCGGCCTCGATCTTGCCGAGCGGTGCGGAGATGTCAGCGACAAACTCGACATCTGGCTGCTGTTGCTTCAGCAAGGTCTTGAAAGTCGCGATCGCGGACTGTCCATATTCGTAGTTCGGATAGACCACGGCCCAGCGCTTCTTGTTCAGCTTCACGGCCTCGGGCACCAGTGCTGCGGCGTGGGTATAGGTAGAGGGACGCAGGCGATAGGTGTAGCGATTGCCGTTTTCCCAGACCAGCTTGTCGGTGAGCGGCGCCGATGCCAGAAAGAACATCTTGCGCTGCTTGGCGAAGTCCGCCACGGCAAGGCCGACATGGCTGAGGATGGTGCCGGTCAGCACATCGATATGTTCGCGCAGGATCAGTTCATCCGCGGCGCGGATGGCGTCGTTCGGATTGGCGCCGTCGTCGCGGTAAACCAGTTCGAGCTTTTGTCCGATCACGCCGCCCGCGGCGTTGGCCTGCGCGATGGCGAGATCGAGGCCGTTACGATAGGGCTGCGTATTCGCAGCCATCGCCTTGTAGCTGTTGAGATCACCGATCCTGATGGCGTCTCCTGCGTGTACCTCGTGGCTCGCCGAACCTAGGAGGAGGAACGCCGACAGCGCCCTGAAAAGAAATTTCATCTCTGTCCCCTCTGTTGCCTGACCTGCTGAAATCAGCACGGTCATACGATGGTGGCGGTCGTCACATTCAGGCGATGGACGCGATGTTTCCCGGACCCTGTTCGGTCTCGATCATCCGGTCGACCATGCGGCGCATCCGGATCGGCGCTGCATCGATGGCGATGCGCAGCGGCCGCTGCTTGCGAGGCTCCTTCTCGTTGCGGTGGATCGCCTCGAGAATGTCCTTGTCTTCATTGAAGGCGATCCGGAACTGGTCGGACAGCCGGCGGTTGGTGTCGTCATCGGCCTTGAAATTCTTCACGTGCAACCAGTGATCGATGCAGTTGTTCTCATCGACCGGGGTGATGAAGTGGCAGGCGAAGATCTGGATGCAGTTGTCGCGGCTGCCTTCGGGGGCTCCTGTGCCGGTCGCCGCACTGCCGAAATCGATCACCGCGATGCTGGGCGCGTGGTAGTGATAATAGTGCCAGCGATCGACATTGCCGGTGAAGTTGCCGAATTTCTGGAACAGCGGTATTGCTGGCGCATCGATGATCCAGCGCCACGTCACGAGATAATCCTCACCGCGCTTTTCGCTCTCCACCGGAATATCCTCTCCCGCCGCATTGCCCAGCGTCGTCAGGTGAACGAAGCTGACATGGGCGGGATCACACAGATTGTCCGCGAGATTAAGATAGCTGCAGGCGATGTGAAGGGCGTCGCCTTCGGCGGAGCTCCAGTCCGGATCGGAAAATTGCGGCAGGTCGTAGATGCTGCCCGGATCCGCCAGCGCGGGATCGCCCATCCAGATCCAGATCAATCCCATCTTTTCGGCGACGGGATAGCTGCGCACCTTGGCGTTGCCGGGAATGGTGCGTTGGCCGGGGATGCGGACGCATTGTCCGGAGCCGTCAAAGGTGAGGCCATGATAGCCGCATTCGATCGCAGAGCCCTTGACGCGCCCCATCGATAGTGGTGTCAGCCGATGCGGGCAGGAGTCCTCCAGCGCGAAGACGCCGCCGGCCTCGCCGCGATACAAGGCGACAACTTCACCCAGGATGCGCCGCTGCGCCGGCCGGTCCGTGACATCGCGCGACCATCCCGCCGGATACCAGGTGTTGCGGACGTAGCCGGTTTCATGTTCGCCCTGTTCGATCATCGCCATGGGTCGCTCCACAGAACTGCATCGGGGTATTTCGCCGCGTCGATATATTGAAGTAAACACTTAACGAATATAAAGCCGAAATCTTTCGACGGTCCAGCTCATAATTTGGTCGATCTCCGCGGGCTTGTGGCGAAAGCTGCGGCAGCGCATAGAAGATGCGTTGTGCAATCAGGAGAACAGCGGAAGTGGCGAAAAAACCAGCCATTCCAAGCGAATCGAGTGTTCGCGGGAGGGCAAAAACCGACGTCAAAGCCGCCAGCAGGCCGACCGCTCCCGCCTCGGTGCGTAAGTCTTCAGCGCCCGCTGCCGCGCCCCGCGGTCGTCCGAAGCAGGTGAACGGCGGGATCATCCGCCAGAACATCCTCGACGCAGCGATCCGGATTTTTGCCGATCGCGGCCTTGGCGGCGCGCGGATCAAGGCGATCTCGAAGGTCGCGCGGTCCAACGACCGCATGATCTACTACTACTTCGGCAGCAAGGAGAAGCTGTACATCGAGGTGCTTGAAACCCTGTATCGCAACATGACCGACGCGGAGCGCGACCTTGCGCTCGATCTGTCCGATCCTCTCGATGCGCTGCGCCGGCTGGTCCGTTTCACGATGGAACATTACATCAAGCACCCGGAGATGATCGCGGTCCTGAACAACGAAAATCTCCACCGTGGGCGCCATGTTTCCAAGGCCAAGAGCTTGAAGCGGTTGTCGTCTCCCGCGCTGGCGCAGATCGAAAAGATCGTCGGCCGTGGTATCGAACTGGGGGTGTTTCGTCGCGATCTCGAACCGATGCAGCTCTACATCGCGATCATGGCGCTGAACTATTTTTACGTTTCCAATCGCTGGACGCTCACGGCCTTTCTCGGTCGAGACCTGATGGCCGGTGACGAGATGGAGCAATGGCAGAACTGGGTGTGGCGGATGGTGGAGCGGACCGTCGCCAACTGAGGCGCGGCCGCTCGGCGCTAGATCTCGCTGGCACCCTCGTGCTGGAAGCCCAGATAGCTCGCCACCACGCGCTGGTTCTGCGCGATCTCGCTTGCCGCGCCATCCAGAATGAATTCGCCGAGCTCCATCACATAGGCACGGTCGGCGATCTTCAGCGCGGCCTGCGCGTTCTGCTCGACCAGCAGCACCGAGACGCCGGCGGCCTTCAGCTCGCCGACAATCCGGAAAATGTCGGCGACGATGATCGGGGCGAGACCGAGGCTGGGCTCGTCCAGCATCAGCAATTTCGGTGCGCCCATCAGCGCGCGGCCCATCGCCAGCATCTGCTGCTCGCCGCCGGACAAGGTGCCGGCGAGCTGCTTGCGGCGTTCCTTCAGGCGAGGGAATAGCGTATAGACCCGCTCGAACGAGTGCGCCGCGGTGGCCTTGTCGATCCGGAACGCGCCAAGCTGCAGATTGTCTTCGACATTCATGGTGGCGAACAGTTCGCGATGCTCCGGCACCAGGCACAGGCCCGCGGCAACGCGGTCCTCGATGTCGAGTCGCGCGACCTCTTCGCCCGCGAAGCTGACATGGCCCTTCAGCGGCAGGATGCCCATGATGGCATTAAGCAGCGTGGTCTTGCCGGCGCCATTCGCGCCGATGATGGTGACGATCTCGTCGGCGCGGACGTCGAGATTGACGGCGCGTACGGCCTCGACCTTGCCGTAGGAGACGTGCGCGTCGGAAACGGAAAGCAGGGTACTCATGCGACCGCTCCCAGATAGGCCTTGATCACGTCCTGATTGGTCTTGATTTCGGCCGGCGTGCCCTCGGCAATCTTGGTGCCGAAATCGAGCACGACGATACGGTTTGCGAGGTCCATCACGAAACCCATGTCGTGCTCCACCAGCAGCACCGACATGCCGCCGTCGCGCAACTGCCGCAGCAACGCTGCGAGCTGCTGTTTCTCCATGTGCCGCAATCCGGCGGCGGGCTCGTCGAGCAGCAGCAGCATCGGATCGACGCATAGCGCGCGGGCGATCTCGACGATGCGCTGCTGGCCGAGCGAGAGGCTGCCGGCGAGCTGGTCGATGTGCTCGCCGAGGCCGACGCGCTCGATCTGCTTTGCGGCCTCCGCAAGCAGCTTCGCTTCATCGGCACGGTCGAGCCGCAGCATGCTCGCGATCGCACCGGCGCGGCCGCGCAGATGTGTGCCGAGCGCGACGTTTTCCAGCACGGTCATGTCGGGCACCAGCTTGACGTGCTGGAAGGTGCGGGCGATGCCGAGCTTGACGATCTCCTGCGGCGGCGCGTTGTCGACGCTCTTGCCGCGCACCGAGATCTTGCCGGCAGTCGCCGTCAGCACGCCGGTGATGAGGTTGAAGGTCGTGCTCTTGCCGGCGCCGTTGGGGCCGATCAGTGCCACGATCTCGCGGGCCTGCACGTCGAAGGAGACGTCGTTGACAGCGATAACGCCGCCGAACTGCTTGCGCGCCTTTTCCACCTGCAACAGGACGCCGGACCCCGGATGCGCCTCGGCACGTGCCGGCAAAGCTTCCGCCGGTGCTGGCCGTTTGCGTCTGCTGTCGAACGGCAGCAGCGACGTCAGCCAGGGCCACATGCCGGTCGGCGCCAGTTGCAGCAGCGCCACCAGCAGGATGCCGAACACGATGGTCTCGAGCTGGCCGCCGCCGCCGAAGATGTAGGGCAAATAGCTCTGCAGGACTTCCTTGAGGATCACGACGAGGGCCGCGCCGAGCACGCCACCCCAGACATAGCCGGCGCCGCCGACCACCGCGATGAACAGATATTCGATACCGGACTGCGGACCGAACGGCGTCGGATTGGCGGCGCGCTGGAAATGCGCGTAGAGCCAGCCGGACAGGCCGGCCAGCACCGCGGCATAGATGAACACCAGCAGTTTGGCGCGCGCGGTCTGCACGCCGAAGGCCTCGGCGGCGACATGGCCGCGGCGCAGCGCGCGGATGGCGCGGCCGGTGCGGGAATCCAGCAGGTTCATGGTCAGCAGCGCGCAGACGATCACCGCGATCCAGATCGCGAAATAGATCGTGCCGGGATCGAGCATCTTCAGCGAGCCGATCGACAGCGGCGGAATCCCGGAGATGCCGTCGTTGCGGCCTAAAAACTCCAGCTTGCTGAACAGATAGAACAGGCTGATGCCCCAGGCGATGGTGCCGAGCGGGAGATAGTGGCCCGACAGGCGAACGGTGACGAGGCCGAGCAGCACCGCGGCGCCGCCGCTGACGATCAGCGACAACGGCAGCGTCAGCCATGGCGACAGGCCATAGGTGGTGGTCAGCACCGCCGTGGTGTAGGCGCCGAAGCCGCAGAACGCGGCCTGGCCGAACGAGGTGAGGCCACCGACGCCGGTCAGGATCACCAGCCCCATCGCCACCAGAGCGGCGAGGCCGATGTTGTCGAGCAGCACGATCCAGAACGGCGGCATGCCGGGAATGAACGGGATCGCGGCCATCACAAGCGTGAACAACGCGATCGGAAGGAGACGCTGGTTCATGTGCTCAATCCTTCTCTTCGTCGACCGCGGGCGCCGCGAGCGAGCGCAGCACCAGCACCGGCAGGATCAGCGTGAAGACGATGACCTCCTTGTAGTTGCTGGCGTAGAACGACGAGAAGGCTTCGACGATGCCGACGACCAACGCCGCCACGGCGGTGAGGGGATAGCTGACGAGGCCGCCGATGATCGCGGCGATGAACCCCTTCAACCCGATCAGGAAGCCGGTGTCGTAGTACAACGTGGTGATCGGCACGATCAGGATGCCGGAGATGGCGCCGATCACCGACGCCAGCAGGAAGGCGATCTGGCCGGACAGCGAGGTGCGGATGCCGACGAGACGCGCGCCGAGGCGATTGACCGCGGTGGCGCGCAGCGCCTTGCCGTACAGCGTGTAGCCGAAGAACAGCCACAGCCCGATGATCAGGGCGATGGTGATGCCGTAGACCGCGAGGCTCTGGCCGGTGAAGCGCAATTGCCCGAGGGTGATCGCTGCATTGGAGACCGCCGGGCCGCGCTGGCCTTCGGCGCCGAAGAAGACGAGGCCAAATCCCTGCAGCGCAAGGTGGCAGCCCACCGACGCGATCAGCAGCACCAGCACCGAGGTGTGGGCAATCGGCTGGAACGCGATGCGGTAGAGAAACAGTCCGATTGCCGCGACGATCAGCAACGACAGCGTGATGTTGATGGCGATGCTGCTCGGCCGGCCGGCCAGCGCCAGGATGACGCCCCACACCGCCAGCGGAAAGATGATGTTCACGGCAAACGCGCGTAGCACCAATTTGGTGTGCAGTGATTTGCGGGCGGTGAAGATGTCGAGGCCGAAGGCGACGATGCCCATGGCGACAGCGAGTCGGATCGTGCCCGGCACCTGGCCCGCCGAGAGGCTCGCATAGGTCAGCGCGCCATAGGTGATGAACTCACCCTGCGGTATCAGGATAACGCGGGTAACCGCGAAAACCAGCACCAGCGCGAGGCCGAGCAGCGCATAGATCGCGCCATTGGTGATGCCGTCCTGTAACAGAAACAGCAAAATTGTTGTGTTCAAGGCCGAACGCTCCCCCACCGTGTCGTGTGCCGCGGATACCATAGGCGCACGACAATCAACAACGGCGGTTGAAACCCGCCGCCAATTTGGTATGCTTTATAACGATTATAGAACATAACCTCAAGACCCCGCCGCAATTCGACCGGGTGTTTCAATCAACCTTACGGGATTGCGGGAATCGAACGATGACTGTCTCCAAGATGTCCGATATCGACCAGCCCAAGCGCGTCCCGCCGATGGAAGCAACGCCGGAATACGCCGCGCTGCAGATGGGCGAGCTGTCCGAACTGCTCGGCTATTCGCTGAAGCGCGCGCAGCTGAAAGTATTCGAGGATTTCCTGCGCTGCATGGCGCCGCTGCAGCTGACGCCGGCGCAGTTTTCCGTGCTGCTGTTGCTCGACCACAATCCCGGCCGCAACCAGACCGAGATCGCCAACACGCTTGGCATCCTCCGGCCGAATTTCGTGGCGATGCTCGATGCGCTGGAAAGCCGCGACCTGCTGACGCGAATGCGCTCGCCAAACGACCGCCGGTCCCATGTGCTGACGCTCACCGACAAGGGCAGGGCTACCCTGACCCGCGCCAAGAAACTGGTCGCCACCAAGCACGAAGCCCGGCTGATCGAACTGCTCGGCCCGGCCAATCACGTCGCGCTGCTCGGCATGCTGGCGACCATCGCGCAGGAATTTTGAGTTCTTCCTGCTGAGTAACTTTAAATTTGTCATTCCGGGCTCGCTTAACCAGCGCCAAGCGCGCTGACTAAGCGCCCCGGAATGACGAACGTTTGTTATTTGGACGCGATCGACCAAAATCACCCCGGATGCCATTCTCATCGGTCAGAGACGGGGCCTGCGAAAATCTCCACACATTGTTTACCACTTCTCTCTTTTGGGGTGGGTTCCCTGGCGACGGTTCGTTTTCAATCCAGCGTCGAGGTGGTTTGTTAACTGCAACCTGTGTGCATGAGGCGCACTCTCTGTTCGAACCAGCAATCAACTCTTCCGAGAATTGCGATGGTAAAGCAGACGAATTCAACATGGATGCTTGCCGCGCTCAACGCGGCGAATGAAACGATTCTCCGCACGATCTCGCGTCAGGAACTCTATCAGCGCGTCTGTGACGCCGTTGTCGGTGGAGACGGGTTCGCTGCTGCGGCGATCCTCGTCGCCGAGACCGATGGCCGGTTGCGATACGCGGCTGGCGCGGGGGAAAGCAATGAGGCGCTTGGCGCACTGAGAACATCAACGGATGCACCCTCCGCCGGTGCGCAAAGATCTCGCGATCGCCGCATTTCGTTCCGGTCGTTCGTGTGTCGCTGACGGCGTTCAGAACGACAGCCGGGTGCGAGGCCGGTTTAAAAAGGGAGCGCTCGCCGGTACCGGCGCCGCTGCCGCTGCCGCTGTGCCCATCGTCAGGAGCGAAGCCTGTGTGGGAGTTTTTCTCTTTGCTCTCGCCGAATCACGCTCGCTTGATGACGAGGCCGTTGAGCTGATCGAGCGACTGTCGGAAAACGTCTCGTTTGCCTTGGACAAGTTCGAGCACGAAGAGGAAAGAGCCCGGATCGCTTGCATGGTCTCAGCGCTCAGCAAGACCAACGAAGCGGTCATGCGCGCGGGTTCGCGCGATAAGCTGTTCCAGTTGGTGTGCGAGGCGGCTGTTCTCGGAGGCAAATTTACGACGACCACCATCGCCCTGGCAGAACCTGAAAGCGACTTTCTTCGCGTCGTCGCAGCGACTGGACCTGGCGCGGATGCCTCAAGAAACCTGAAAATCGCGGTCTCTGCCGCATATCCTGAAGGGCGAGGATTGACCGGAACCGCCTTCCGTACCGGGCAGCCTTGCATCAGCAACGACTATCTGGCCGATCATGGGCGCAGCGCTTTTCACGGCATAGCTCGCATCACCGGTGCACAATCAGGCGCAGCGTTGCCCCTCCTTAGTCGCGGTAGAGCCGTCGGTGCCCTTCTCTTCATGTCCGCCGAGCGCGATACCTTTACGCCCGAATTTGTCGAGCTTCTGCAGCGTCTTGCCGAAAACGTGTCGTTCGCCCTGGAGAATTTCGATCGCGCGGACGAGAGGGGGCGAGCCGAGGAGCGGATCAAGTATCTCGCTACACATGACAGTCTGACCGATCTGCCGAACCGCGCGATGTTCGGCCAGCTGTTGAATTTCTCGATCAAGACGGCCAGGCGATACCGGCGACATTTCGCCATCCTGCTTATTGATCTCGACAGGTTCAAGATCATCAACGATTCTCTTGGTCACGCGGCCGGTGATACCTTGTTGGTCGAGATGGCGAGCAGGCTTCGCAGCGGAGTGCGCGCCAGCGATGTTGTCGCCCGGCTTGGCGGCGATGAGTTCGTGATCCTTCTGAACGAAATCACGGAATCTCATCAGGTTATGATCGTTGCGCGCCATCTGCTGTCAGTGCTCGGCAAACCCCTGGAGTTGAGCGGTCACGAATGCCGTGTAACCGCCAGTATCGGCATCGCCATGTTCCCGGAAGACGGTGCGGATGAGCAAACGCTGACAAAGAATGCCGATATCGCGATGTATCTGGCCAAGGAGGAAGGCAAGAACGATGCTCGATTTTTCTCCAACGAGATCAAGGCGCAGTCCATCGAACGCCTGACGATGGAAGCAAACCTGCGGCACGCCCTGGATCGCGATGAGCTCTGTTTGCATTATCAACCGAAGCTGGATGTTTCGACCGGACGGATTGCTGGCGTCGAGGCGCTGTTGCGTTGGGCCCATCCGGAGCTTGGAATGCTGCCTCCCATGCGGTTTATTCCGCTGGCGGAGGAAACCGGCTTGATCGTTCCGATTGGCCGCTGGGTTCTGAATACGGCCTGTGCGCAGAACATGGCTTGGAAGCGCGAGGGACTCCCCCCGCTATCCATGGCCATCAACGTCTCACCGCGACAATTCTCCGATGAGCATCTGTTGCGCGATGTCGATGATGCGCTCGCCGCCAGTGGAATGGATCCTGGTCTCCTGCAGATCGAGATCACGGAAAGCATGGTTATGCTCAATGTCGAACGAGCGATTCAGTTGCTCGACGCCATCCAGAGCCGCGGCGTGCGGCTCGCCATCGACGACTTTGGCACCGGCTATTCGTCGATGTCGATGATGAAGCGATTTCCCATCGACACTATCAAGATCGATCGCTCGTTCGTTCGCGATCTGCCACAAAACTCCGAGGACAAGGCCATCGCCCAAGCCATCATCGGCATGGGCAAGGCGCTCGGGCTGACGATCGTTGCCGAAGGCGTTGAAACCAGCGAGCAGGAAGAGTTTCTGCGCGAGCACGCCTGCGATGAAATCCAGGGCTTTTTGTTCAGCAAGCCGGTACCCGCAGAAAATATACCCGCTTTGCTTCGCCTTCCGCTCGTGACGGCGCCGACGCTACAGCCGGAATCTGACATTCGCGTAGCGGGGCCGATTTCCGGGAAGAGCGCTGTGCGCAACAATGCGCGGTAACCTTCTTGTGTTGGTCCTGGCTTTGCGCCGCACGTCGTAACAGCGGCGCGCGATGCAGCGTCCGGGACACGCTACCTGGATCGCTATATCCGATCGACCAAAATCACCCGAACATCATTCACATTGGTCAGCGTCGGGCCGGTGTGCAACAGATCGCCGGTGGCGGTGAAGAACGCGGTGGCGTCGTTGTTGGCGAGCGTCGCGGCCGGGTCGAGGTTTTGCGCGCGCATTGCCGCAAACGTCCTGTCGTCGATCAGCGCGCCGGCGGGATCGTCGGCACTGCCGGCGCCGCCATCGGCGCCGTCGGTGTCGCCGGCCAGAGCGGCGATCCCGGTGGTATCTTTCAGCAGATCCGCCAGTGCCAGCGCGTATTCCTGGTTCGGGCCGCCTCGGCCGTTGCCTGTTACGGTCACCGTCAATTCACCGCCGGAGAAGATCGCCAGCTTCTTGTTGTCGGTGCGCGCCTGCAGCGCCAGTTTCGCATGCCCAGCGGCAACGTCGCGCGCTTCGCCTTCGAGGTCGGCGCCGAGATCGACAATCTCATAACCGGCGTCCTTGGCGACCTTGATCGCGGCATCGAGCGACTCGCGCGGCCGCGCGATCATCTCGAACCGCGCGCGGGCGAATGCCGGATCGTTCGGCTTGACGCTCTCATTTCCGTCGTCGTCGAGCGCGGCGCGCACGGCATCGTCGATCGTCAGCTTGTACTTCGCGATGATGGCGCGGGCGTCCGCCAGCGTGGTCGAGTCCGGCACCGTCGGGCCGGACGCAATCACGGCGGGATCGTCATGCGGCACGTCGGATATCGCCAGCGTCAGAATCTCGGCGCGCTGGCCGGCGCGGGCGAGGCGGCCGCCCTTGATCCGGGACAGATGTTTGCGCACCGTGTTGATCTCGCCGATCGCTGCACCGGAGCGCAGCAAGGCGCGCGTTACCTGCTGTTTCTGCAGGAAGCTGATTCCGTTCACCGGTGCGATCCAGTTGGCCGAGCCGCCGCCCGACAGCAGCACCAGCAGCAGATCGTCCGAGGTTGCCGTTTGCGCCAGCTGCAAACTGTCGTCGGCGCCTTTCAGCCCGGCCTCATCCGGTACGGGATGGCCGGCCTCGATCACACGAATCCGCCGCGTCGGCACACCGTGGCCATGGCGTGTGGTGGCAATGCCGGTCAGGCGAGACGGCTCCAGCTCGAGCGCGTCGAGATAATGCGTCTCCGCGGCGGCGGCCATCGCGGCGGCGGCCTTGCCGGCGGCAAGGCAGATGATGCGGCCCTTCGGCGGCATCGGCAGATGCGCGCCGAGGATGACATCCGGGTGCGCCGCAGCAACAGCGGCATCGAAGATCGTGCGAAGGAGGGGGCGTTTGTCGGTCATGCGGCGATCTTATGCCGGGGATCAAACAGGACGGCAAGGTGGCCCCCTCTCCCATGGGGGTGGGGGTGAAGGATCATCAGCCGCCGCTGCCGGTGGCGCCGACTTCGCCGTCCAGCACCTCACCGAACAGCACCCAGTTTTCACCCTGGAATTTCATCAGCTGCAGCTGCTCGATCGGCGAGAAGTCGGTGGGGCTGGTGTTGATCTTGACGCCCGGCAGCAAGGTCGTCTGCTGGATGTTCTTCAGGTTGGCCGACTGCCGCATCACGTTCTCGCGGGTGAGGTCGTCGCCGCACTGCTTCAGCATGATCGCCATGGTCTCGGCGATGTTGTAGCCGGACATCAGCGACGAATCGGCCGGGTTCATCTCCGGCAGGTATTTCGCCAGGAACGCGTGATAGGCCTTCATGCCGGCGTCGTCCTTCCACTGCGGGTCGGTGGCGTCCTTGGCATAGGCGGCGGAGATGATGCCCTGGCCGTTCTCGATGCCGGCGGGGCGCATCACCGCGCCGATCGAGGCGCTGACATTGGGCACGATGCGGAACGGCTTCCACGCCAGTTCGGCGATCTTCTTGATGGTCTGCGCCGCAAATTTCGGCGTCGCCAGGATGACGACCACATCGGGGTTTAGCGACTTGATCTTGACGACATGGGAATCGACGGTCGGCTCGGTCAATTCATAGCTCTCCTCAAGCACCACGGAGGAGAGTTTCGCGCCCAGCCCGTCTTTGACGCCCTTGAGGTAGTCCTTCCCGAAGTCGTCGTTTTGATAGAGGATCGCGATCTTTGCGTTCGGCATTTCCTTCATCAGGTATTTGGCATAGATGCGGCCTTCGCTCTGGTAGCTCGGCAGCCAGCCCATGGTCCAGGGAAACTGCTTCGGGTCGTTCCACTTGGTGGCGCCAGTGGCGAGGAACAGCTGCGGCACCTTCTTGCTGTTGAGGTACTTCTGGATTGCGGTGTTGGATGGCGTGCCAAGCGCGCTGAACATCAGTAGCACCTCATCGCTCTCCACCAGCTTGCGGGTCTGCTCCACCGATTTTGGCGGGCTGTAGGCGTCGTCATAGCTGATATAGGTGATCTTGCGGCCGTTGATGCCGCCCTGTTCGTTGATCATCTTGAAATAGGCGGCCTGCGCCTTGCCGACGGCGCCGTAGGCGGAAGCGGGGCCGCTGTAGGGAACGATGTTGCCGAGCTTGATTTCGGTGTCGCTGGCGCCGGTATCGTATTTCTTCTGCGCCAACGCATCGACGCTGCTGACAGCCAGCGCAATAGCAGCGGAGATCGACAGAAGCCGGGCGTGAGAGGCAGACATTCGTATTCCTTCCCTTGTTTCAAGGCTCATTGTTCTTGGCCGAGCGGCGGGCTTTTGCGCCTGCGAACCAGCGATATCGCGTTTGCACAACGGCCTCAACGAAAAAGCCCTCCGCCTTTCGTCGGCGGAGGGCTCGCTGGATTCCGTGCGATGGAATGACGGACTCAGCCGCCGAGTTCACCGCTGATGACGTCGCCGAACAGCTCCCAGCGCTCGCCCTTGAACTTCATGAGCTGAAGTTGTTCGACCGGGGCGAAATCGGTGGCGCTGGTGTTGATCTTGATGCCCGGCAGGAATGTCGAAGGCGCAAAGTCCCTGACGCTCGCCGCCTGCTTCATCACGTTTTCGCGCGTGAGATTATCGCCGCACTTTCTCAGCACGTGCTCCATGGTTTGCGCGACGCTGAAGCCGTAGATGACCGAATTATCGGTCCTGTTGCCTTCAGGGAAGTACTTTGCGAGAAATTCATCGAAGGAGTTCATTCCGGGGTCACCCTTCCATTGCGGGTCGCCCGGATCCTTGATGTAGTTCGCCGAAATAATATCCTGTCCGTTCTCAAAGCCGGCCGGCTTCATCACGCTGCCGATGGAGACCGAGACGTTGTTGAGAAAGTGCAGCGGTTTCCAGCCGATTTCGCCCATCTTCTTGATCGCCTGAGCTGCGAATTTAGGCGTCGTAATGTTCACGAGCACGTCGGCGTTCAGCGATTTCAGCTTCACGATGTGCGAGTCGATGGTCGGCTCCGAGACCTCATAGCTCTCTTCGATGAGAATCATCGAAGCGGCCTTGGCGCCTAGGCCGTCCTTCAGGCCCTTGAGATAGTCCTTGCCGTAATCATCGTTCTGAAAAAGCACTGCGATCTTGGCGCCAGGCTTTTCCTTGAGGAGATACTTCGCATAGATGCGCGTCTCGCTCTGGTAGTTGGGCTGCCAGCCCATGGTCCAGGGAAATTCCTTGGGATCGTTCCACTTGGTGGCGCCGGTGGCGACGAACAGCTGCGGCACTTTCTTTGCGTTCATATATTTCTGGATTGCCGAATTCGGCGGGGTGCCCAGCGAATTGAAGATGAACAGAACCTCGTCGCTCTCCACCAGCTTGCGTGCCTGCTCGACGGTCTTCGGCGGGCTGTAGGCGTCATCATAGCTGATGAAGTTGATCTTGCGGCCGTTGATGCCGCCTTCGGCGTTGATCTTCCTGAAATAGGCTTCCTCGGTCTTGCCGATCACGCCATAGGCGGACGCGGGACCGCTATAGGGCATGATGTTGCCGATCTTGATTTCGGTATCGCTGGCGCCGGTGTCATACCTCTTCTGGGCCAGCGCGCCGGTGGCGGTGGCGGCGAGCAGCGCCAGGGCGGCGGGAATCGCGGCCAGACGCAGATGCATGTTGGGCATTTCAGATCTCCCTGATCTTGTTGTGATGTGTCACGTTTTTTTGGTTTGGAGCTCTGCGGCTCCTGCTTACATTCAATACCGGTCCCGCGCCGCCAGCAAGAAAAAGCCCCCGGCGACGAAGTCGCAGGGGGCGGTATCCAGATGAACGCTAACGTAGTTGATTATATATAATACTACTCAGGCGTGTCGGCGCTGATGATGTCGCCGAACAGCTCCCACGTCTCGCCCTTGAAGCGCATCATCCGCAATTGCGCGATCGGCGCGAAGTCGGTGGCCGAGGTGTTGATCTTGATGCCGGGCAGTAGCGTGTCGGGCGTAAAGTCCTTGAGACTGGCGGCCTGCTTCATGACGTTGGCACGGGTGAGGTCGTCGCCGCATGCTTGCAGCACCTTGACCAGGGTTTGCGCGACGCCATAGCCGTAGATCAGGCTGTTGTCGGTGCGATCGGCGCCGGGCATGTACTTGTCGAGAAAGGCCGACCACTTCTTTATGCCCGCGTCGTCCTTCCACTGTGCGTCGGCGCCGTCCTTGCGATAGTCGGCCGACAGCACGCCCTGTGCGGCGGCAAAGCCGGCGGGCTGCATCACCGCACCCACCGACACGCTGACATTGGTGACGAGGTGCAGCGGCTTCCAGCCGAGTTCGCCGATCTTCTTGATGGTCTGGGCGGCGAATTTCGGGGTGACGAAGCTGACGACGACGTCGGGGTTCATCGATTTGATCTTCACGATATGGGAATCGACGGTCGGCTCGGAGATCTCGTAGCTCTCCTCGGTGACGATCATCGCCCCCTTGCTGCCGAGACCGTCCTTGAAGCCTTTCAGATAGTCCTTGCCGAAATCGTCGTTCTGGTAGAGCACGGCGATCTTGGCGTCGGGCTTTTCCTTGATCAGGTATTTTGCGTAGATCTGCGCCTCGACCTGGTAGCTGGGCTGCCAGCCCATG
This sequence comes from Nitrobacteraceae bacterium AZCC 2146, assembly GCA_036924855.1. Classification (NCBI taxonomy): domain Bacteria; kingdom Pseudomonadati; phylum Pseudomonadota; class Alphaproteobacteria; order Hyphomicrobiales; family Nitrobacteraceae; species Nitrobacteraceae bacterium AZCC 2146. The sequence continues at coordinate 2,886,597 of JBAGRP010000001.1, read as the reverse complement.
GTCCAGGGAAAGTTCTTCGGATCGTTCCACTTGCTGGCGCCGGTGGCCACGAACAGCTGCGGCACCTTTTTTGTATTCAGATATTTCTGGAAGGCGGTGTTCGACGGCGTTCCCAGCGAGTTGAACACGAACAGCACCTCATCGCTCTCGACAAGCTTGCGCACCTGCTCGACCGCCTTCGGCGGGCTGTAGCCGTCGTCATAGCTGATGAAATTGATCTTGCGGCCGTTGATGCCGCCCTGGTCGTTGATCATGTTGAAATAGGCGGTCTCGGTCTTGCCGATCAGGCCGTAGGACGACGCCGGACCGCTATACGGCATGATGTTGCCGATCTTGATTTCGGTATCGGTCGCGCCGGTGTCGTATTTCTTCTGGGCGAGGGCATTGCCGCTTGCGGCGAAGCTGAGGGCCGCGGCAATCGAGACAGCAATCGCGCGCGATCGGATGGCAGGCATTTCAGAACTCCCGGATTTTTTGAATGTCTTGTTTTTATGGAGGGCCTTTGCGGCCCGGCTCGATTGAACACTCTTTGCGGCGTAGCATCAAGAAAAAGCCCTTCGCGACGCCGTCGCGAAGGGCTGCCTTTTTATTGGGCTAGATTGTCATTCCGGGTCGCCAAGAGCCGACCGATGACGCATCCCGGAATGACGACCGCGGATCGAACGCTAGTACGCGTGTGCCTTAGCCGCCGATTTCGCCGGAGATGATGGGGCCGAACAGGTCCCACTTCTCGCCCTTGAAACGCTGCATCTGCAACTGCTCGATCGGGTGGAAATCCGTCGCCGAAGTGTTGATCTTGACGCCCGGCAGCAAGGTGTCGGGCACGAAGTCCTTCAGGCTGGCGGCCTGCTTCATGATGTTTGCGCGTGTCAGATCGTCGCCGGCCTGCTTCAGCACCTGAACGATGGTCTGCGCCTGACCGTAACCATAGACGACCGAGCCGTCGTTCCTGTCCATGGTGGGGGCATATTTGGCGAGGAAGGCGTAGAATTTTTTCATCCCCTCGTCGTTGTCCCAGGTAGAGTCGGCGCCGTCCTTGGCGTAGTTCGCCGACAGGATGTCCTGGCCGTTCTCGAAGCCGGCCGGTTTCATCACGCCGCCGACGGAAGCACCGACGTTGCTCTGGATGTAGACCGGCTTCCAGCCGAGCTCGGCGACCTTCTTGATGCCCTGGGCTGCGAATTTCGGCGTGGTGATGCTGACGAAGGTATCGGCGCCGGTCGACTTCAGCTTCACGATATGGGAGTCGATGGTCGGCTCCGACACCTCATAGCTTTCCTCGGCGATGATCATCGATACCGCCTTGGCGCCGAGGCCGTCCTTGATGCCCTTCAGCAGATCCTTGCCGAAATCGTCATTCTGATACATGACGGCGATCTTCGCATCCGGCTTCTCCTTCAGCAGATAGGCCGCATAGATCCGTCCCTCGCTCTGATAGGCCGGCTGCCAGCCCATCGTCCACGGGAAGTCCTTGTAGTCGCCGAACTTGGTGGCGCCGGTGGCGACGAACAGTTGCGGCACCTTCTTGGCGTTCATGTATTTCTGGATTGCGGAATTCGACGGCGTCCCGAGCGAACTGGCGATGAACAGAACCTCGTCGCTCTCGACCAGCTTGCGGGCTTGTTCAACCGCCTTCGGCGGGCTGTAGCCGTCGTCATAGGTGATATAGTTGATCTTGCGGCCGTTGATGCCGCCCTGTTCGTTGATCATCTTGAAGTAGGCGTCTTCCATCTTGCCGATCACGCCATAGGCCGAAGCCGGGCCGCTGTAGGGCATGATATTGCCGATCTTGATCTCGGTGTCGGTGGCGCCGGTGTCGTATTTCTTCTGGGCAAAGGCCGTGCTGCTGGCGGCAACGCCAAGGGCCGCGGCAATTGAAATGGTAATCGCGCGCGATCGTATCGAAGGCATCTGGATCTCCCTGAGTGTAGACGCGTCGTGTTTTTATTCGCGGGACCTTTGCGGTCCGCACTGATTGAATACTTTTCCGGTGCAGCTATCAAGAAAAAGCCCCTCGCGATGAAGTCGCAGGGGGCTTTTCATCAGGCACGACTGTCGTTCCGGGGGCGAAAATCCAGCGCCATCTTGGCGCTGGATTTGCGAGCCCGGAATCCGGAACACAGCTCGCTTGAGCGGAACCTCAGCCGCCGAGATGGCTGTCGATCGGCGGGCCGAACACGTCCCACTTCTCGCCGGTGAAGCGCATCATTCGAAGCTGTTCGATCGGATAGAAGTCGGTTGCGCCGGTGTTGATCTTGACGCCGGGCAGCATGGTGTCCGGAGCAAAATCCTTCAGGCTGGCCGCCTGCTTCATGATGTTCTCGCGGGTCAGATTGTCGCCGGCCTGCTTCAGCACCTGCACCACGGTCTGCGCCTGACCGTAGCCATAGGCCGCCGAGCTTTCGGCGCGGTTAGCGGTCGGTGCGTATTTGGCAAGGAAGGCAAGGTACTTCTTCATGCCCTCATCGGTGTCCCACTGCGAATCGGCGGCATCCTTGGCATAGGCCAGAGAGAGTACGCCCTGGGAATTCTCGATGCCTGCCGGCCGCATCACCGCGCCGACGGACGAGCCGACATTGCTCTGGAAGTACATCGGCTTCCAGCCGATTTCCGCGACCTTCTTGATGGCCTGGGCCGCGAATTTCGGCGTCGAGATGCTGACGAAGATGTCGGCTCCGCTCGCCTTCACCTTGACGATGTGATTTTCGATGGTCGGCTCGGCCACCTCATAGCTTTCCTCGGCGACGATCATCGACGCCTTGTCACCGAGCCCGTCCTTCAGGCCCTTCAACAGGTCCTTGCCGAGGTCGTCGTTCTGGTAGAGCACCGCGATCTTGCCGTTCGGCTTTTCAGTCAGCGCGTACTTTGCGAAAATCCGGCCTTCGCTCTGATAGGCAGGCTGCCAGCCCATGGTCCAGGGAAACGCCTTGTAGTCGCCGAACTTGGTCGCGCCGGTAGCGACGAACAGCTGCGGCACCTTCTTGGCGTTCATGTACTTCATGATCGCGGTGTTGGAGGGCGTGCCGAGCGGGCCGAATACGAACAGCACCTCGTCGCTCTCGACCAGCTTGCGCGCCTGTTCGACCGCCTTGGGCGGGCTGTAGGCATCGTCATAGGTGATGAAGTTGATCTTGCGGCCGTTGATGCCGCCCTCATCGTTGATCATCTTGAAGTAGGCTTCTTCGATCTTGCCGATGATGCCGTAGGCGGACGCCGGGCCGCTGTAGGGGATGATGTTGCCGATCTTGATCTCGGTGTCGCTGGCGCCGGTATCGTATTTCTTCTGGGCGAGGGCGCTGCCACCGGTGATGGAAAGGGCGATGGCAGCTGTCGAAAGCGTAACGAGACGCAGGTTGTATTTAGAAATCACGTTATCCTCAGTTTCTTCTCAGTTTGCCGATCAGGCCCTGGGCCCCATAGGCGATTTGCCTCGCGCCGTGCGGCACAAGGAAGATGATCAGGATCAGGATGACGCCGAACACGGCGCCGGACAGACCCTTGGAGACGCTTTCGGCGATGTTCGGCACGAACACGATGAAGGCAGCGCCGGCGAGCGAGCCGGGCAGCCAGCCGACGCCGCCGACCACCATGCCCAGGAACAGCGCGATGGCGAGCTGGATGGTGTAGCCATCCGGCGCCACGAACTGCACGGCGATGGCGCCGAGGCCGCCGGCGACGCCGGTGATGCCCGCGCTGACGCCGAATGCCAGCGTCTTGTAGAGCGAGACGTCGACGCCCATGGCGGAAGCCGCGATCTCATTGTCGCGGATCGCCATCATCGCGCGGCCGGAGCGCGACCTCAGCAGGTTGACTGAGAAGATGTAGATCATGATCGAGACGGCCAGCGTGAAGTAGTACAGCCACATGTCCTGCGACATCGGCAGGCCGAACGGCGCATCCGGCTTGGTGACGACGAGGCCCTGCACGCCGCCGGTCCAGTGTTCGAACACACCGAGCTTCAGGAGCTGCGGCATCGCGGTGGCCAGCGCGAAGGTCGCCAGCGCCAGATAGATGCCGCTCAATCGCAGCGCCGGCAGGCCGAACAGGAAGCCGGCGATGAAGCAGATCAGGCCGGAAACCGGAAGCGTCAGGGCGTAGTTGATGTCGACGTGTTCGATCAGGATCGCCGAGGTGTAGGCGCCGAGCGCATAGAACGCGCTCTGGCCCAGCGAGAACTGCCCGCTGGCGCCGGTGAGGATGTTCAGCGCCAGCACCGCGATGGCGTAAATCAGCCACATGGTCATCTGGAAGATGATGAAGTTCTTCACGAACAGCGGCGTGGCGATCAGCAGCGCCAGGATGATCAGCGAGGCCATCGGGCCGAGTGCCATGGCTTTTTTCGGAATGGCGTCTTCGATCACCGGGGCTTCCGAAACGACTTCTTGAACAGCGCTCATGGTCAAACTCGCTTCACGATGGCACGGCCGAACAGGCCATTGGGTTTGACGACCAGCACGGTGATGATCAGTGCCAGCGCGATGGGCAGCTTCAGCTCGTTGCCGACGCCCGGGATGTAGGTACCGGCGAGGTTCTCGAAGATGCCGACCAGGAAACCGCCGACCACGGCGCCGAACGGGCTGGTGAGCCCGCCCAGTACCGCCGCGGCAAATCCGTAGATCAGCACGCCGCCCATCATGTTGGGCTCGAGGAACACCACTGGTGCGATCAGCATGCCGGCGATCGAGCCGATCGCTGCCGCCATGCCCCAGCCCAGCGCGATCATCCAGGAGGTGTTGATGCCGACCAGTCGCGCCGATTCAGGAAGCGTTGCTGCGGCCCGCATCGCCAGGCCGACGCGGGTGTAGCGGAAGAAGATGAACAACAGGATGAGCAGCACCAGCGTCACGCCGATCATGCCGGCCTGATGGGTCGAGATCAGCTGGCTGCCGAGGAACGGCGAGGAGCCGAACGGCGTCGGGAACTGCTTGATGGTGAAGTCCCACACAAGGCCGGCGACGCTGTTGATGATGGCGAACAGCGCGATGAAGCCGGCGACATGGGTCAAGATCGGCGCCTTGGCCAGCGGCTTGAACAGCGCCCGCTCGATCACGATGCCGCCGACAAAGGAGAAGATCAGCGTCAGCACGAAGGCGCCCCAGTAGGGCACACCCCACTGGATCAGCTGCCAGGCGACGAAGGTCGAGAACATCGCCATTTCGCCTTGCGCGAAATTCAGATGGTCGATCGCCTGGTAGATCATCACCACCGCGAGCGCCATGCAGGCGTAGATCGCGCCGGTGGCGATGCCAGCCAGGACCTGATTGGTAAAAAGCTCCATATCTATTCCCTTAGTGAGGCTGTTTCCTCAATATCCCAGATACGATTTACGGACGTCTTCGTTGTTCGCGATCTCGTCGGCGGTGCCGGACATCACGATGCGTCCTGTTTCGATGACATAGGCCTTGTCGGCGAGTTCGAGCGCCAGCTGGGCGTTCTGCTCGACGACGAGAATGGTGACCTTGTCCTCGCGGTTGATCTTGCCGAGGATCTTGAACAGATCCCGCACGATCAGCGGCGCAAGGCCGAAGGAGGGCTCGTCCAGCAGCATCAGCCGTGGCCGCAGCATCAGCGCGCGGGCGACCGCCAGCATCTGCTGTTCGCCGCCGGACAGGGTGCCGGCCTGCTGCAGATAGCGCTGCTTCAGCACCGGGAAGTGGTCGTACATCCGCTCGATGTCGGAGACGATCGCCGCCTTGTCGCTGCGGGTGATGGCGCCGAGCTGCAGGTTCTCTTCCACCGTCATGGTGGTGAAGGTGCCGCGTCCCTGCGGCACATGGGCAATGCCGAGCCGCACGATGTTCTCGGTGGTGCGGTTGCCGAGCTTGTTGCCTTCGAACTCGATCGAGCCGGTGGAGCGGATCATGTTGCAGATCGCCCGCAGCGTCGTGGTCTTGCCGGCGCCGTTGGCGCCGAGCAACGTGGTCATGCTGCCTTCGTTGAGTTCGAATTCCAGGCCGTGCAGCGCCTGGACCTGGCCGTAATAGGCGCGCAGGTCCTTTACGTGGAGCATCGCCGTCATGAATCTTTGCTCCCCAGATAGGCCTTGATGACATCCGGGTCGTTTTGCACGGCGTTGGGTGTGCCTTCGGCCAGCTTGCGGCCGAAATTCAGTGCGACCACGTGGTCGGCGATCGACATCACCAGGCCCATGTGATGCTCGACCAGGAGAACGGTGACCCCGCGGTCGTTGCGGATGCGGCGGATCAGGTCGCCGAGGATGTAGACTTCCTCGTGGTTGAGGCCGCCGGCGGGCTCGTCGAGCAGCAGGATCTTCGGCTGCGCGGCCAGCGCACGCGCCAGTTCGACGCGTTTCTGCGTGCCGAACGGCAGACCGGCCACGACGGTATGCGCGACCTCGTGCAGGTCGAGATAGCCGAGGATTTCATGGACGCGCTTGTTGGTGTCGGCTTCGCCCCTGCGCACCCATGGCAGCTTCAGGGAATCGCTGACGATGTCGCTGTTGGTACGGGCATGGGTGCCGACGCGAACGTTGTCGAGCACCGAAAGATTGGGAAACAATGCGACGTTCTGGAAGGTGCGGCCGATGCCGATCTCGGAAATCTTGTGCGCCGGGCGCGTCAGGATGCTCTCGCCTTCGAGCAGGATATCGCCCTTGCTCGGCTGGTAGAGCCGGCTGAGGCAATTGAACAGCGTGGTCTTGCCCGCGCCGTTCGGCCCGATCAGGCCAAGGATGTGGCCCTTTTGCATGTCGAACGACACGCCGTTCAATGCGATGATGCCGCCGAACACGACGCTGACGTCGCGAACCGCGAGCAGCGGGGCCACCGAACCGGCGGGCGCCTGCTGTGCGAGCTGTGCCTGCATCATCTGCAACGGCCCTCGATCGCTTGGCGCGGCGAACTATGCCGAAGGCCGAGACGCCGAAAGCCATGACGACGAAGGTTATCTGATCCCCTCAACCACACGCGCAACTTTCCCTCCTGGTTTGATTTTTTTGTTATCGAGTTTTTTTGAATGCGGGGCGGCGATGCCGCCGAGTGCCGCTTCGATGTTCCTTACCATCGCCAACAGGCGAGGTCCAATATCGTCGCGCAGACGCTCTTCCGTAAAACGGAATGCCGGCGCGCCGCAATTGAAGGCATACGGTCCCGTTCCATCATTCAACTTTAGTGCGACACCAACGGCGTGCACATCGTCCTGCCACTCGCCTGCCGATATCACAAAGCCGTGGCGTTGGACCATTTCGCCGGCGCGTTCGAGCCCGTCGCGCATCTTCGCCCAGCGGCTGCCATAGTGTTCACGGAATTCGCGTAATAATTGGGCACGTTCTTCGGCAGGCAGTGCCCAGAAATAGGCGCGGCCCATCGCGGTGGTGGCGATCGGGATTCGCGAGCCGACGTCGAGCTGGACGCCTACGGTCAGGCTGCTGCGGCTTTGTCCGAAATAGATCATGCTGAGGCGATCGCGGGCGCCGACCGCCACCGCGCCGCCGGTCTGCCGCATCAACTCGTCGCGGAACGATTCCGAGAGATGCTTAACGCCGAGGTTCGCAAGTGCAGCATACCCCAGTGCCATGGCTGCCGGCGCGAGTTGATACTTCTCGAACCGCGGGACCTGTGTAAGGTAGCCAAGTTTGGTGAGCGTATAGGTCAGCCGCGAAATGGTTGGCTTTGGCAATTTCGTGCGGGCCGCAATCTCCTGATTGCCGAGAAGCCCGTCGTTGGGATGGAATGCACGTAATACATCAAGGCCGCGGGCCAGCGCGACGACGAAACTGCGATCTGTCGCCACTGTCTTGCCTGGACGTTTCATGGATTGCTGCGCGACCCTCGTTGACAAGGGACGCTCTTCAAAATAACCCTCCTTGTCAAGATGTGGAATTAAATTTCGCAGTGCGAAATCAACGATAACAGTGTCCAAGGAGAATGCCGTGAACGATGTGGTGAAGCTCGAACGTCATGATGTGATTGCGGTTGTCACGGTCAACTCTCCTCCGGTGAACGCGCTGAGTGCGGCGGTTCGCCGCGGTATTTTCGACAGCATCAAAACAGCCGCCGCCGATCCCGAAGTGAAGGCCATCGTGCTGGCCTGCGCCGGCCGCACCTTCATCGCCGGCGCCGACATCACCGAATTCGGCAAGCCGCCGCAGTCGCCTTCCCTCAACGAAGTGATTGCCGAGATCGAGAATTGCGGCAAGCCGGTCATTGCCGCGATTCACGGCACCGCGCTCGGCGGCGGTCTCGAGATCACGCTCGGCTGTCATTTCCGCGTCGCCACCAAAGATGCCAAGCTCGGCCTGCCCGAAGTGAAGCTCGGCCTGCTGCCCGGCGCCGGCGGTACCCAGCGGCTGCCGCGTGCGGTCGGTCCAGAACTCGGCGTCAAGATGATCGTCACCGGCGATCCGATCGGTGCGGCGGAAGCGCTGAAGAACGGCCTGATCGAGGAGATCGTCGAAGGTCCTGCCTCGGGTGCCGAAGCCTTCGCACGCAAGATCCTCGCCGAGAAGCGCCCGCTGCGCATCTTGCGCAATGATGATTCAAAACTCGCCGCTGCCAAGGCCGATCGCTCGATCTTCACCAAGGCTGCTGCCGAGGCCAACAAGAAGAACCGTGGCCTCGATGCGCCGCTCGCCTGCGCCGAAGCGGTGAGCTGGACACTGGACCTGCCATTCGAAGAAGCGCTGAAGAAGGAGCGCGAGTCCTTCTTGCGCCTGGTCGCAGGCGATCAGTCGAAGGCGCAGCGTTATGCGTTCTTCTCCGAGCGCGAAGCCGCCAAGGTCCAGAACGTGCCGGACGGCGTCAAGCCGCGTCCGGTGGAGCGCGTCGCCATCATCGGTGCCGGCACCATGGGTGGCGGCATCGCGATGTCCTTCGCCAATGCCGGTATTCCCGTCACGCTGATCGAGACCGGTGAGGAGCAGCTGAAGCGCGGCATGGGCATCATGCAGAAGAACTACGAGGCGACAGCGGCCCGCGGCGGCATTCCCGCCGATGCGCCTGCCAAGCGCATGGGTCTGATCACCGGCGTGGTCGGCCTGGAGAACGTCAAGGACGCCGACCTCGTCATCGAAGCCGTGTTCGAAACCATGGCGATCAAGAAGGAAGTCTTCACCGCGCTTGACGCCTACGCCAAGCCGGGTGCCGTGCTGGCCAGCAATACGTCGTATCTGGACATCAACCAGATCGCCACCGTCACCAAACGTCCGCAGGACGTGCTCGGCATGCACTTCTTCAGCCCCGCCAACGTCATGAAGCTGTGCGAAATCGTCCGCGCCGAAAAGACCGCGCCGGATGCGCTGGTCACCGCCGTGGCCGTCGCGCGCCGCATCGCCAAGGTGCCGGCCGTGGTCGGCGTGTCAGACGGCTTTGTCGGCAATCGCATGCTGGCGGCCCGTTCCAAGCAGTCCGAGAAGCTGCTGTTCGAAGGCGCGCTGCCGCAGCAGGTCGATGCCGTCGTCACCAAATTCGGCATGCCGATGGGCCCGTTCGCCATGGGCGATCTCGCCGGCCTCGATATCGGCTGGCGCTCGCGCCAGGACCGCGGCATCAAGTCGCCGATCGCCGACGCGCTGTATGAAGCCGGCCGCAACGGCCAGAAGACCGGCAAGGGCTACTACAAGTATGAAGCCGGCTCGCGCGCACCGATTCCCGATCCGGAAGTCGAGAAGTTGATCGACGACACCTGCAAGAGCCTCGGGCTCACGCGCCGCATCGTCAGCGACGAGGAAATCCTCGAGCGCATGATGTATCCGATGATCAACGAAGGCGCGCGCATCCTGGAAGAGAAGGTCGCCTCGCGCCCCAGCGACGTCGATGTGATCTGGCTCTATGGCTATGGCTGGCCGATCTACCGCGGCGGCCCGATGTTCTACGCCGACCAGGTCGGCCTCAAGCACATCGCCGACCGGCTGTCGTATTACGCCAAGGCGACCAACGATCCCTCGCTGCAGCCCGCGGCGCTGCTGAAGCGCCTTGCTGACGAAGGCAAGACTTTTGCGTCGCTGGCCAAGGCTGGCTGATGCGACGCCAACCCCACTACTCGTCGTTCCGGGGCGCGGGCATCTTGCGAGCGGGTCCGGAATCCATCACCCCCACCGGGAGTATGGATTCCGGGCCTGCGCCTCAGTCGGCTATCGCCGACCGAGGTGCATCCCGGAATGACAAGATTTGGGTTTCTGTATCCAGTTGTCTGACGGCCCGGAAGTAACATGACCCATCCCGGCGAGCAGTTCTATCCGAAGGGCGTGCACTGGGACGCGGCGATTGCGCGTGGGACATTGCCGGATCTGCTGTCGCGGGCGGCGGCGGATTTCGGCGACCGCACCTCGATCGAATTCCGCGACCGGCCGATCAGCTTCAATCAGCTTGAAGCGAAGGTCGAAGTGGCCGCCGCGGCGTTTCTCCGTGCCGGCTACGGCAAGGGATCGTCGATCGCATTGTTTCTCGGCAATTCGCCGGATCATCCGGTGAATTTCTTCGGCGCGCTGAAAGCCGGCGCGCGACTGGTGCATCTCAGTCCGCTCGATGGCGAACGCGCATTGTCGCACAAGCTCAGCGATAGCGGCGCCCGGGTGCTGGTCACCAGCAATCTCGCCGCGCTGATGCCGATGGCGCTGAAATTCCTCGACAAGGGCCTGCTCGACAAGCTTATCGTCTGCGAAGACGACGACTGGGGTGCGGTCGGCAACCCGCAGACACCGCTGCCGAACAATTCAGCCATCGTGACGTTCAAGCAATTCATCGCCGGCGCTGCGCCGCTGACGCATTGGCCGGCGATCTCGCCCGACGATGTCGCGCTGCTGCAATACACCGGCGGCACCACGGGATTGCCCAAGGGCGCGATGCTGAGCCACAGCAATCTGACCTCGGCGGTGTCGATCTACACGGTGTGGGGCGCGCCCGCGCGGGCGGAACGCAACGCTGTCGAGCGCGTGATCTGCGTGCTGCCGCTGTTCCATATCTACGCGCTGACCGTGGTCCTGCTCAGCCGCATCAGCCTCGGCGATGTGATTTCGCTGCATCAGCGCTTCGACGTCACCGCCGTGCTGAATGACATCGAGAAGAAACGCGCGACGATTTTTCCGGGCGTGCCGACCATGTGGATCGCCATGGCCAGCGATCCCGGCCTGGAAAGCCGCGACCTGTCGTCGCTGGTCTCGGCGGGATCGGGCGGGGCGCCACTGCCGGTCGAGGTCGCGCGCGTCTTCGAGAGCAAGACCGGCCTGAAGCTGAAGAGCGGCTGGGGCATGACCGAGACCTGTTCGCCCGGCACCGCGCATCCCGTCGTCGGCCCGGACAAGCCGGGCTCGATCGGACTGATGATGCCGGGCATCGAGTTGGACGTCGTCTCGCTCGACGATCCCGCGAAAGTGCTGGCCACCGGCGAGACCGGCGAGATCCGCATCAAGGGGCCGAACGTCACCCGGGGCTACTGGAATCGCGAGAAGGAAACCGCGGAATCCTTCGCCGGCGATCGCTTCCTCACCGGCGACATCGGCTACGTGGATCCCGACGGCTATTTTTATATCGTCGACCGCAAGAAGGACATGATCATCTCCGGCGGCTTCAACGTCTATCCGCAGATGATCGAGCAGGCGATCTATGAATACCCCGCGGTGCAGGAAGTGATCGTGATCGGCGTCGCCGATGAATATCGCGGCGAAGCGGCGAAGGCCTTCGTGAAGCTGCGCAGCAATGCCGCGCCATTCACCATCGACGAGCTCCGTGCCTTCCTGACCGGCAAGCTCGGCAAGCATGAATTGCCTGTCGCCGTCGATTTCGTCGATGAATTGCCGCGTACCACGGTCGGAAAACTCTCACGCCACGCCTTGCGCGGCCTGCAACCCGCGCCAGTTATCAATCAACAACAAGCAGCAACCGGAGGCCGTCCATGACCGAAGCCGTTATCGTTTCCACCGCACGTACCCCGATCGGCAAGGCCTATCGAGGTGCTCTCAACGCCACCGAAGGCGCGACCTTGCTCGGCCACGCCATCGAGCATGCCGTCAAGCGCGCCAAGCTCGATCCGAAGGAGATCGAGGACGTGGTGATGGGCGCTGCTTTGCAGCAGGGCTCCACCGGCGGCAACATCGCCCGCAAGGCGCTGCTCCGCGCCGGGCTTCCCGTTACCGTTGGCGGCACCACCATCGACCGCCAGTGCGCCTCGGGCCTGCAGGCGATCGCGCTGGCGGCGCGCTCGGTGATCTTCGATGGCGTCGAGATCGCGGTCGGCGGCGGCGGCGAGTCGATCAGCCTGGTGCAGAACGACCACGCCAACAAGTTCCATACCGTCGATCCCGAACTGATGAAGATCAAGTCGGACGTCTACATGCCGATGCTCGACACCGCCGAGACCGTGGCGAAGCGCTACAACATCTCGCGCGAGCGCCAGGATGAGTACTCGCTGGAAAGCCAGCGCCGCACCGCGGCGGCGCAGCAGGGCGGCAAGTTCAACGACGAGATCGCCGCCATCACCACCAGGATGGGCGTTGCCGACAAGGCCACCGGCGAAGTCACCTTCAAGGACATCACGCTGTCCAAGGATGAAGGCCCGCGTCCGGAAACCACCGCCGAAGGCCTCGCCGGCCTCAAGGCCGTGCGCGGTGAAGGCTTTTCCATCACCGCCGGCAACGCCAGCCAGCTCTCGGACGGCGCCAGCGCCACCGTGATCATGAGCGACAAGCTCGCCGCGCAAAAGGGCCTGCAGCCGCTCGGCATCTTCCGCGGCTTCGTCTCCGCCGGCTGCGAGCCGGACGAGATGGGCATCGGCCCGGTGTTCGCGGTGCCGCGCCTGCTGAAGCGCCACGGCCTCAAGGTCGAGGACATCGATCTCTGGGAACTGAACGAGGCCTTCGCGGTGCAGGTGCTGTATTGCCGCGACAAGCTCGGCATCGATCCGGAAAAGCTCAACGTCAATGGCGGCGCGATCTCGGTCGGCCATCCCTACGGCATGTCGGGCGCGCGCCTCACCGGCCACGCGCTGATCGAAGGTCGCCGCCGCAAGGCGAAGTATGCCGTCGTTACCATGTGCGTCGGCGGCGGCATGGGCTCCGCCGGCCTGTTCGAAATCATTCACTAGCCGTCATTCCGGGGCGCGAGCAGCGACAGCTGCGAGCGAGCCCGGAATCCATAACCACCACCGGGAGTATGGATTCCGGGCCTGCGCCACCAGTCGGCGACGCCGACTTCAGGCGCATCCCGGAATGACAAAACTGGTTCCGATCGCTACTTCTTTCATCACCTCACAGGAGACTCCGATGGATCTCAGCCTCAGCAAGGACGAACTCGCGTTTCGCGACGAGGTTCGCACCTTCTTCAAAGACAACGTTCCCGAAGCCATGAAGCAGAAGCTCCGCGAGGGCCGGCACACCAGCAAGCAGGACCTGGTGGACTGGACCCGCATCCTTCACAAGAAGGGCTGGGCTGTTGCGCATTGGCCGAAGGAACATGGCGGCACCGGCTGGACCCCGGTGCAGCAATACATCTTCAACGAGGAACTGCAGCTCGCGCCGGCGCAGCCGCCGCTGCCGTTTGGCGTCAACATGGTTGGCCCGGTGATCTACACCTTCGGCAACGACGCGCAGAAGGCCTATTACCTGCCGCGCATTGCGAGCATGGAGGACTGGTGGTGCCAGGGCTTTTCCGAACCCGGCTCCGGCTCCGACCTCGCTTCGCTGAAGACCACTGCCAAGAAGAAGGGCGACAGCTACATCGTCAATGGCCAGAAGACCTGGACCACTTTGGCGCAGCATGCCGACTGGATCTTCTGCCTGGTCCGTACCGACCCCACTGCCAAGAAGCAGTCCGGCATTTCCTTCCTGCTGATCGACATGAAGTCGCGCGGCATCACCGTGCGTCCGATCGTCACCATCGACGGCGGCCGCGAAGTCAACGAAGTGTTCTTCGATGACGTCGAGGTGCCCGCCGCCAATCTGGTCGGCGAGGAAAACAAGGGCTGGGATTACGCCAAGTTCCTGCTCGGCAACGAGCGCACCAATATCGCTCGCGTCGGCATGTCCAAGGAGCGCATTCGCCGCATCAAGGAACTGGCGTCGAGCGTGCAGGCCGGCGGCAAGCCGATCATCGAAGACCAGAAGTTTCGCGAGAAGCTGGCCATGGTCGAGATCGAGCTGAAGGCGCTGGAGCTGACGCAGATGCGCGTCGTCGCCGACGAAAGCAAGCACGGCAAGGGCAAGCCCAATCCGGCGTCGTCGATCCTGAAGATCAAGGGCTCCGACATCCAGCAGGCCACCACAGAACTGCTGATGGATGTGATCGGCCCGTTCGCGGCGCCGTTCGCTGCGGACGAGCCCGGCAGCAACGAGATCTCCGACTGGACCACCCAGATCGCGCCCGGTTACTTCAATTACCGCAAGGTCTCGATCTACGGCGGCTCCAACGAGATCCAGCGCAACATCATCGCCAAGGCGGTGCTGGGTTTGTAATCCGCCATTCAGTGTCATTCCGGGGCGTCCGCTTCGCGCATCCTGCGCGAAGCGGGCGAGCCCGGAATCCATAACCCCTGTAGGGAGTATGGATTCCGGGCCCGCGCAAGAGCGCGTCCTCAGACACGCCAATTGGCGTGTCGGGGAATGACGAGGGTTTTTTTTCCGGGCGAGCACCGCCGGAACTAGAGGAACATGGAAAATGGATTTTGATTTGTCGGAGGAGCAGCGGCTTCTCAAGGATAGCGTCGATGGTCTCCTGAAGACCTCGTACGATTTCGAGCAGCGCAAGAAATATGCGGAAGAGAAGGGCGGCTGGAGCAAGTCGGTCTGGAACAAGCTCGCGGAGCAGGGCCTGCTCGGTCTGCCGTTCTCGGAAGACGATGGCGGCTTCGGCGCCGGCGCCGTGGAAACCATGATCGTGATGGAAGCGCTCGGCAAGGCGCTGGTGCTGGAGCCCTATCTGGCGACTGTGGTGATCGGCGGCGGCTTCCTGCGCCGCGGCGGTTCGGCCGCGCAGAAGGAAGCCTATATTCCCTCCATCATCGACGGCAGCAAGACGCTGGCCTTCGCGCAGCTCGAGAAGAACTCGCGCTACGATCTCGCCGACGTCACCACGACGGCGAAGAAAAAGGGCGACGGCTGGGTGATCGACGGCGAGAAATTCGTCGTGCTCAACGGCGAAACTGCCGACACCTTCATCGTCACCGCGCGCACCAAGGGCGGCCAGCGCGATCACGCCGGCATTGGCGTGTTCCTGGTGCCGGCCAACGCCAAGGGCATCAGCATCAAGGGCTATCCGACCCAGGATGGCCTGCATGCCGCCGACGTCACCTTCTCGAATGTCGAGGTCGGCGCCGACGCTGCGATCGGCAACCCCGAAAATGCCCTGCCGCTGATCGAGCAGGTGGTCGACGACGCCCGCATCGCGCTCTGCGCCGAGGCGATCGGCGCGATGGATGAATCGCTGAAGGCGACGGTGGAATACCTCAAGACCCGCACCCAGTTCGGCGTGGCCATCGGCACCTTCCAGGTGCTGCAGCACCGCGCGTCCGACATGTTCGTGGCGCTGGAGCAGGCGAGGAGCATGGCGATGTTCGCCACCATGGCGCAGGATTTCGACGACGCCAAGGAGCGCGCCACCGCGGTGGCGGCGGCCAAGGTGCAGGTCGGCAAGTCCCTGCGCTTCGTCGGCCAGCAGGCGATCCAGCTGCATGGCGGCGTCGGCATGACCATGGAGTTCAAGATCGGCCACTACTTCAAGCGGCTGTCGATGATCGAGAACACCTTTGGCGACAGCGACTATCACCTCAAGCGCGTCAGCGACGCCGGCGGGTTGATCAACTGAGCTGTCATTCCAGGTTCGCGCGCAGCGTCAGCTGCGCGCGAACCCGGAATCCAGAGATAACAGCTCGGGATTCCGGGTCTGCGCCCGATCGGCTCTCGCCGATTCGGGCACATCCCGGAAGGACCATGTGGAGAAACCGATGAACAACCCCTTCGATCTCACCGGCAAGGTCGCCGTCATCACCGGCTCGAGCCGCGGCATCGGCCGCGCCTCGGCCGAGCTCTTGGCGAAGCTCGGCGCCAAGGTTGTGGTCTCCAGCCGCAAGGCCGATGCCTGCGAGGCCGTTGCCGAGGGCATCCGGAAAGACGGCGGCGACGCTCACGTCATTCCCTGCAACATCTCGCGCCGCGACGAAGTCGAGGGGCTGATCAAGGGCACCGTGAAGCATTACGGCCCGATCGACATCCTGGTCTGCAACGCCGCGGTGAATCCCTATTACGGTCCGCTGCTCGATATTCCCGACGAGGCCTTCGACAAGATCATGGGCTCCAACGTCAAGAGCAACATCTGGCTATGTGCGCAGGCGATTCCGGCGATGGCCGAACGCGGCAAGGGCTCCGTGGTCATCATCTCCTCGATCGGCGGCTTGCGCGGCTCCACCGTGATCGGCGCCTACGGGATCTCCAAGGCGGCGGATTTTTCGCTGTGCCGCAGCCTCGCCGGCGAATGGGGTCCGAAGGGCGTCCGCGTCAATTGCATCGCGCCCGGCCTCGTCAAAACCGATTTCGCGAAAGCGCTGTGGGAGGACGAAGCCAATTTGAAACGCCGCACCGCCACCACGCCGCTGCGCCGGATCGGCGAATCCCACGAGATCGCCGGCGCCGTTGCCTATCTCGGCTCCGACGCTTCCACCTTCATGACCGGCCAGACCATCGTCATCGATGGCGGCGTCACCACCGCGTCGGTGTAACGAAAATTCTCGTGTCCCGGACGCGGTGCGGCCCGGCGATGCGAAGCATCGCTAGGCTTCATGCCGCTCCGCAGATCCGGGACCCACACTTTCTGCCGCCATGGGCCCCGGATCAGCAGCGCACCACGCCGCCCGACGATGCTCCGCATCGTTGGGGCGGCGCGTTGCGCAGCATCCTCAGCGATGCCCTTGCATCGCTTGGGGGCACGAGGCCTCGCCGGATATTGACGAACCACCCGCAATCCGGTTGCCTTCCTCAGTAATGCAACGAACCTCTCGGGAAGACGCGCTCATGTCCTTCGTGCTGGCCATCGATCAGGGCACTACATCGTCGCGGGCGATGATCTTCCGCGATGACATCTCCATCGCCGCCTCCGCGCAGCGGGAATTCCCGCAGCATTTTCCGGCGTCCGGCTGGGTCGAGCACGAGCCCGACGACATCTGGTCCTCGACGCTGCAGACCTGCCGCGACGCCATGCAGAAGGCCAATGTCACCGCCAGGGACATCGCCGCGATCGGCATCACCAACCAGCGCGAAACCACCGTGGTGTGGGACCGCAGCACGGGACAGGCGGTGCACCGCGCCATCGTCTGGCAGGACCGCCGCACCGCGGAGATCTGCGCGGCATTGAAGGCCGACGGCCATGAGCCCCTGATCTCGGCAAAGACCGGCCTGATCATCGATCCCTATTTCTCCGGCACGAAAGTCGCGTGGATCCTCGATCACGTCCCCGGCGCGCGCGCGCGCGCCGAGAGGGGCGAGCTGATGTTCGGCACCGTCGATTGCTACCTGCTGTGGCGATTGACCGGAGGCGCGGTGCACGCCACCGACGCCACCAATGCCTCGCGCACGCTGCTGTTCAACATCCATACCGGCCAGTGGGACGACGATCTGCTCAAGCTGTTGCGCGTGCCCGCCGCGATGCTGCCTGTCGTGAAGGACTCCTCCGCCGATTTCGGCACCACGACGCCGGACCTGTTCGGCGGCGTCATCGCCATCTCCGGCATCGCCGGGGATCAGCAGGCCGCCACCATCGGCCAGGCCTGCTTTGCGCCGGGCATGATCAAGTCGACCTATGGCACCGGCTGCTTTGCCTTGCTCAACACCGGCACCAAGCCGGTCGCCTCAAAGAACAAGCTGCTCACCACCATCGCCTATCAATTGAACGGCGTGCGCACCTACGCGCTGGAAGGCTCGATCTTCGTCGCCGGCTCCGCGGTGCAATGGCTGCGCGACGGCCTCGGCATCATCAAATCAGCCGCCGAGAGCGGCCCGCTCGCCGAGCAATCCGATCACGCCCAGTCGGTCTATCTGGTGCCGGCCTTTGTCGGCCTGGGCGCGCCGTACTGGAATCCCGACGTGCGCGGCGCGCTGTTCGGCCTTACGCGCAACACCGGCCCGGCCGAGCTGGCGCACGCTGCCCTGGAAAGCGTCTGCTATCAGACCTTCGATCTGTGGGCCGCGATGCGCGCCGACTGGCCGGACGCCGCCAGCGCCGCCATCGTGCTGCGCGTCGATGGCGGCATGACCGCGTCGGACTGGACCATGCAGCGCCTCGCCGATCTCCTGGACGCGCCGGTCGACCGCCCGATGATCCAGGAAACTACCGCGCTCGGCGCCGCCTATCTCGCCGGCCTGCGCGCCGGCGTCTATCCCGAGCCATCAAAATTTGCCGACAACTGGCGGCTCGAACATCGCTTCAAGCCGAACATGAGCGAAGCCACGCGATCGCGAAAACTGGCGGGATGGGCGAGGGCGGTGAAGGGGTTGTTGGCGAGCGATGCGGGGTAGGTGCATCGTTCTTCTGCAACGATTGTCATTCACACACTCTCTCTTGTCATTCCGGGACGCGCCTCAGGTCGGCAATTGCCGACCTGAGGCGCGGGCCCGGAATCCATAACCCCCGCCTCAGCTTGCTATCTCGAAATACAAATCCGTCCACTGCGGATTCTGCTCCTCAATCAACCGTATCTTCCAATCCCGCCGCTATTTCTTCAGCTCCTTCTCGCGCGTAATGGCGGTGACCACGTCATCGTAAATCTCGAACCACACCAATCTGTCGACGCCGTACCGCGAGGTGAAGCCATCGACGGCCTTGGTGCGATGTTCATAGACACGCCGGACGATGTCATTCGTCACGCCGAGATACAGCGTGCCGTGCTTCCTGCTTGCAAGGAGATAGACGTAGTAGGCCATCTCGGCTGCCGGGGTTATGGATTCCGGGCTCGCTCGCAGCTGGCGCTGCTCGCGCCCCGGAATGACGAGAGTGGTTGAGTATTTTTCGGTATGATAAACGCGAACCAGATAAAGTCACTTCCAAGCTACCGTTGGCACAATCTCCATGACCGGCATTCGCCGGGCTTCTAGGCCGACGGGACTGCATAGGGCAGTCGGAGCAGTGGGCTCTCCCTTCTAGGTAATGACTTTTCGTATCACCCTCTCATTTGTCATTCCGGGACGCGCACTTGCGCGGGCCCGGAATCCATACCCTGTGATGGCCATGGATTCCGGGCTCGCTCGCAGCTGACGCTGCTCGCGCCCCGGAATGACAAATGATTTTTTGGATCCGAGGGGGCGGCTCGCGATTGTCGCGGTCGCGGGGTGGGCTTTGGCGGATGCAGGCGCGGGTGCCTGATCTCGATGCCAAGTTTTTTCAGCGCAGTCGATTTGACAAGCTGCGTTTCAAGGAATATATACCCAAATTCGTTTCATCCTCCGCGGCGTCTGATCAGCGCTTCGGAGTGATGAAGAGGACCGATGACCACGGTGGAGCGCCGGGAGGTGCCGCGCCCTACGTCATTGGGCGCGCGCGGCTGGCGTTATCAGCTGCGCAAGGCGGAGCGGACTCCGCCTTAGGGGTGCCCCGTAGAGCATCCCGGCGCCTCCCGCCGCTCCATCGCCTTCGCGCGTTGCGTGAAGGCAAGGAGTTTTCGGGCAAACCCCGGGCGCAATGCGTCGCGGCATCGTGGAGGTGTGGCTGTTTGAAAATCGAATCCGGGTTGCAACGCGCAGCACGCGCGTTCAAATCTTAAACCTTTCCCCGCAAGCGGGGAGAGGTAAGGGAACTACTTCGCCCCAACCGCCTTGGCGCGATACTTCAGATGCACCGCGCAATTGCAGCCCGGCGGATGCGAGGCGATTTCCTTGGCGGCGATATCATTGGCGGGCGCCGGCGTCGCCACCGGCGCGGCGGTGGCTTCCTTGACGCGGCGGTCCTGCAGCGATTGATCGGCGGCCGGAATGTAGTTCAGCACCGGCGCCAGCCAGCGCTCGGTTTCGGCAACGCTCATGCCCTTGCGCGCCGCATAGTCCTCGACCTGGTCGCGCTCGATCTTGCCGACGCCGAAATAAGCGCTTTCGGGATGGCCGAAATACAGCCCGGAGACCGAGGAGCCCGGCCACATCGCGTAGCTTTCGGTTAGCGTCACGCCCGCGGTCTTCTCGGCATCGAGCAGGCGGAACAAGGTCGCCTTCTCAGTGTGGTCGGGCTGCGCGGGATAGCCCGGCGCCGGGCGAATGCCCTGGTATTTTTCCAGGATCAGCTCGTCGGTCGACAGCGCCTCGTCCGGTGCGTAGCCCCAGAACTCCTTGCGGACGCGCTGATGCATCCGCTCGGCGAAGGCTTCGGCGAGGCGGTCGGCCAGCGCCTTGCACAGGATCGAGGAGTAATCGTCATTGGCGTTCTTGAAGCGGTCGGCGATGATGTCCTCGCCGATCCCCGCGGTGACCACGAAGGCGCCGATGTAATCGGGCATGCCCGAGGCGCTCGGCGCGATGAAATCCGACAGCGCCGAATTGAAACGCCCCTCGCGCTTCTCCAGCTGCTGGCGCAGCGTGTGGAAGGTCGCGATTGGCTTCGTCCGCGTCTCGTCGGCATACACCCGAATGTCGTCGCCCTCGGCATTGGCCGGCCAGAAGCCGACCGTCGCCTTCGCCGTGAACCATTTCTCGTCGACGATCAGCTTCAGCATCTTCTGCGCATCGTCAAACAGCGAGCGCGCGACTTCGCCGACCACCGGATCCTTGAGAATCGCAGGATATCGCCCGGTCAGCTCCCAGGTCTGGAAGAACGGCGTCCAGTCGATGTAATCGGCGAGTTCCTTCAGCGAATAGTCGCTGAAGGTTTTGCTGCCGAGAAACGCCGGTTTGTGCGGTGGCGTCTTGGCAAAGTCGATCACGACAGCGTTGGCGCGGGCATCGGCAAGCTTGAGCCGCTTCTTGTCCTGCTGGGCGCGGAAATGCGCCGCGGAAATTTTTGCATATTCGGCGCGCACTTCCGCCGCATAGGCGTCGCGGCGATCTTCGGACATCAGCGACGAGGCGACGCCGACGGCGCGGCTGGCGTCGTTGACATGCACCACCGGCCCGCGGCGATAATTAGGGTCGATCTTCACCGCGGTATGGACGCGGCTGGTCGTCGCGCCGCCGATCAGCAGCGGTACGTTCAGTCCCTGGCGCTCCAGCTCGCCGGCGAGAAAGCTCATTTCATCCAGCGACGGCGTGATCAGGCCGGACAGGCCGATGATATCGGCGTTCTCCGCCTTGGCGGTCTCAATGATTTTCGAGGCCGGCACCATGACGCCGAGGTCGATCACCTCGAAATTGTTGCACTGGAGCACGATGCCGACAATGTTCTTGCCGATGTCGTGGACATCGCCCTTCACGGTGGCGAGCACGATCTTGCCGGCAGAGGAGCGGCCATCGCCGACGATGCCATTGGCAAGGTTGTCGGCCTTCTCTTTTTCCATGAACGGCATCAGATAGGCCACCGCCTGCTTCATGACGCGGGCGGATTTCACCACCTGCGGCAGGAACATCTTTCCGTCGCCGAACAGATCGCCGACGATATTCATGCCGGCCATCAGCGGCCCTTCGATGACATGCAGTGGCCGCTCCACCGTCAGCCGCGCGGCTTCGGTGTCTTCGTCTATATATTCGGTGATGCCGTGCACCAGCGCGTGGCTGAGCCGCTTCTCCACCGGCCATTCGCGCCAGGCGAGATCCTTCTCCTTCACTTCCTTGCCCTGGCCGCGGAATTTTTCCGCCAGCTCCAGCAGGCGCTCGGAAGCACCGGGATCGCGATTGAGGATCACGTCCTCGCAGACCTGGCGCAGCTCGGGATCGATGTCGTCATAGACGATCATCTGCCCGGCATTGACGATGCCCATGTCCATGCCGGCCTTGATGGCATGATACAGGAACACCGAATGCATCGCTTCGCGCACCGGCTCGTTGCCGCGGAACGAGAACGACAGATTGGAGACGCCGCCGGAAATATGCGCATGCGGCAGGTTTTGGCGGATCCAGCGCGTCGCCTCGATGAAATCGACGCCGTAATTGTTGTGCTCTTCAAGACCGGTCGCGATCGCAAAGATGTTGGGATCGAAGATGATGTCTTCCGGCGGAAAGTCGAGCTGATCGACCAGGATGTCGTAGGCGCGCTTGCAGATCTCGGTCTTGCGCGCGAATGTGTCGGCCTGGCCGACCTCGTCGAACGCCATGACGACGACCGCTGCGCCATGGCGCCGCGCGATCTGTGCCTCGTGGATGAATTTGGCCTCGCCTTCCTTCATCGAGATCGAGTTCACCACCGGCTTGCCCTGAACGCATTTCAGGCCGGCTTCGATCACGGCGAATTTCGAGCTATCGACCATCACGGGCACGCGGGCGATATCCGGCTCGGCGGCGACGAGGTTCAGGAACGTCACCATCGCAGCCTCTGAATCCAGAAGCCCTTCATCCATGTTGACGTCGATGATCTGGGCGCCGTTCTCGACCTGGTCGCGCGCCACCTGCAGCGCGGCGGTGTAGTCGCCCGCAGTGACCAGCTTGCGGAATTTCGCGGAGCCGGTGACGTTGGTGCGTTCGCCGATATTGACGAACGGGATAGCCGGCGTCAGTTCAAACGGCTCCAGGCCGGACAGCTGCAGCCGTGGCTCGATCTCCGGGATGACGCGGGGCTTGTGCGGCGCCACCGCCTTGGCGATCGCCGCGATATGATCCGGCGTGGTGCCGCAGCAACCACCGACGATGTTGACGAGGCCGTCCCTTGCGAATTCGCCGATCAGCCGCGCCATATATTCGGGCGTCTCGTCGTACTGGCCGAATTCGTTGGGCAATCCGGCGTTCGGATAGGCACACACCAGCGTGTCGGAGACGCGGCCGATGTCGGCAATGTGCGCGCGCAAATCTTCAGCGCCAAGTGCGCAGTTGAAGCCGATAGTGATCGGCTTGGCGTGCCGCACCGAATTCCAGAACGCTTCCGGCAATTGCCCGGAGAGCAGGCGGCCGGATTTGTCGGTGATGGTGCCGGAGATCATCACGGGAACGTCGATGCCGCGGGCTTCGGTGATCTCCGCGATGGCATAGAGCGCCGCCTTGGCGTTCAGCGTGTCGAAGATGGTTTCCAGCAGCAGCAGGTCGGCGCCGCCATCCAGGAGGCCGTTGATCTGCTCGCTATAGGCGATGCGCAGGTCGTCGAAGGTCACGGCGCGGTAGCCGGGCGACGAGACGTCCGGCGAGATCGAGGCGGTGCGGTTGGTCGGGCCGATGGCGCCGGCGACGAAGCGCGGCTTGCCGTCTTCGGCGCTGACGCGGGTGGCGGCGTTGCGGGCGAGGCGGGCGCCTTCGCGGCTCATCTCATAGGCGATATCGGCGAGGTCGTAATCGGCCTGCGCGATCGAGGTCGAGGAGAAGGTGTTGGTCGCGACGATGTCGGCGCCGGCGCGCAGATAGTCGGCGTGAATATTCTCGATCGCGTCAGGTTGCGTGAGAATCAGCAAGTCATTGTTGCCGCGCAGGTCGCGGTGGAAATCCTTGTAGCGCTCACCGCGGAACGCGGCCTCGTCGAACTGCAGGCCCTGGATCATGGTGCCCATGGCGCCGTCGAGCACGAGGATGCGCTCGCGGGCGAGAGCGAGCAGGGCGGTACGCTTGGTGGAGACGGGAACGGTCATGTCAGGCTGCTTTCCGCGCGCCGTTCGGCCTGAAGCCGAGCAGGTGGCTGATGGCGAAGACGAGGTCGGCGCGGTTCATGGTGTAGAAATGAAAGTCGGTGACGCCATGCTTGGCGAGCTTCTGCACTTGCCCGGCAGCGACGGTCGCGGCGACCAGCTTGCGGGTCTCGGCGTCGTCGTCGAGGCCTTCGAACTTGTCCGCTAGCCAGGTCGGCACGGTGGTGCCCGCGCGAGTCACGAAGCTGCGCGCCTGCTTGAAATTGTGCATCGGCATGATGCCCGGCACGACCGGGATCGTGATGCCGCGGGCGCGAACCCGGTCGAGATAACGGAAGTATAGATCGTTGTCGAAGAACACCTGGGTGATCGCGCGGGTCGCGCCGGCATCGACCTTGGCCTGGAGGGTGTCGATATCGGCGTCGAAGTCGGGGCTCTCGGGATGCTTCTCGGGATAGGCCGACACCGTGACGTCGATATCCGGATAACGCTTCTTGATGCTGGCCACGAGATCGGCCGAGGTCTTGTAACCGTCGGGATGCGGGGTATAGGCGGTGCCGATCCCGGCGGTGGGATCGCCGCGCAGCGCCACGATATGGCGGACGCCGGCATCGTGATATCGAGCGACAACGTCGTCGATCTCGCCGCGCGGCGCGCCGACGCAGGTCAGATGCGCCGCGGGGATCAACGTGGTCTCTTTCAGCAGGCGGACAATCGTCGCGTGGGTGCGCTCGCGGGTCGACCCGCCCGCGCCATAGGTCACCGAGACGAAGGACGGATCAAGCGGGGCAAGACGCTTGATGGTCTCCCACAAGGTGCGCTCCATCTCCTCGGTCTTCGGCGGAAAGAATTCGAAGGAAATGGCGGGAAGCTTTGGCGTGGCCGGCGCGATCTCACTCATGTCATCAAACTCCACGCGGGCCGCACGCAGGCTGGCAACCGGTTGTCAAAATCGCACTGGCGGCTGAACGGCAGTGCGCTGCAATAAGATAGGGCGAAACCGGTTATTCAAATAGCCCATCCCAAGCCAAACAGGCGTGGGAAATTGCCCATTCCGGCAATTAATGTCGATAGAATCGGCCTCAAACATGAGACGTGGGCAGGTTTTCCAGATTGCGCGCGCACCACGGGAAATATGCTTTAATATAGTATTTTCAGCCAAAATTTCAAACCGAGGCGGCCAGACTGGCGAGGTTCTGCAATTGGGCAGATTTCAGGCTATCAAGAAATACCGCCGGTCCGTCCCACGATTAATGCCGGCTCGACGCCCTGTCATCCCTGCCGATCGCGGAGCCGATCTGCAGCGCGTCCTCTTTGTCCGTCGCGCCGGACATCCTAGGTTAGCGCCATGATCCCTCTGTCCATTCTCGACCTTTCAGTCGTCACATCCGGTACGCCGCCCGCGGCGGCCCTGCGCAACAGCATCGATCTGGCTAAACACGCCGATCGGCTTGGTTTTGTCCGCTACTGGCTGGCCGAGCATCACAACCTCGCTTCGGTGGCGAGCCCGGCGCCGGACATCATGATCGGCCAGATCGCCGCGGTGACGCAAAACATCCGTGTTGGCTCCGGCGGCGTCATGCTGCCGAACCACGCGCCGCTGGTGGTGGCCGAACGCTTCAAGATGCTGGAGGCGCTGTTTCCCGGCCGCATCGATCTGGGGCTGGGGCGCGCGCCTGGCACAGATGGCGCAACTGCCCATGCGCTGCGCAGCCGGCTCGATGCCCGCGAGGGCGATGATTTTCTGGAGCGGCTGAGCGAACTGATGTTGTGGGAGACTCGCGAATTCCCGCCGGGCCATCCCTATAACAATGTCGTTGCGATGCCGGACGATACGCCGCTGCCGCCGATCTGGCTGCTCGGCTCCAGCGACTACAGTTCGGAGCTGGCCGCGCAGGTCGGCATGGGCTTTGCGTTCGCGCATCATTTTGCGTCGTTCGATGCCGCCGATGCGCTGGTGCATTACCGCGCCCGCTTCAAGTCGTCGCGCTGGCGCAGCACGCCGCACGGCATTTTGGCCGTCGCCGTCATCACCGCGGAGACCGACGCCGAAGCCGAGCGCCTCGCCACGTCCGCCGACCTCAATCGCCTGCGCCGCGACCGCGGCGAATATGCGCCATTGCCCAGCGTCGAGGAAGCGCTGGCCTATCCCTACACCGACCGCGAACGCGCGGCGATCGCCCGCAACCGCGCGCGGCTGTTCGTCGGAAGTCCGGCGACAGTAATGCAGAAGCTGCAACCGCTGATCGATTCGAGTCAGGCGGACGAGCTGATGGTGATCACGGCGGTGACCGATCACGAGGCGCGCAAGAAATCCTACAGTCTGCTGGCGGAGGCGTTTCAGCTTCGGAAGGCCGCGGCGTAGATTTTAGATCACCCAATGTCGGGATCGGCGCTGCCAATGCGTCCTTGGGTGTTCAGGCCCTCCTAACGAAAGGTGAGATTCGATGCTCTATGCGATTTTGGCCTATCACGTCGAAGGCGTCGTCACGTCCTGGACTCCCGAAGAGGACGCCGCGGTGATGGGCAATCTTCACAAGGTCCACGACAAACTGAAAGCCGAGGGCCGCCTGGGGCCGGCCGCGCGGTTGGGGGCGACCAAGGACGCGTTCACCCTGCGCGGCCCGGGCGCCGGCATGGTCATCGATGGTCCTTTTGCCGAGACCAAGGAGCAGTTGCTGGGCTTCTATGTCGCAGACTGCGCCACGCGTGAAGATGCCATTGCCGCCGCGCGCGATCTGCGTCGCGTCAATCCGACGGCCGTCTATGAAATTCGGCCGGTCATATTGTTTCTGCCCGGTGCGCCGTTTGCAGCCACGCATACGTTGGCTACTGATGCTGCGACAGAGTGAGCGATGTTGCATTCCCCGGACGCTGCAGCGTGTCCGGGAAACGAGGGGATCTACTCCGTTGCTTCGCCATAACTCGCGCGGAACGGATGGCCGGGATATACGCCGACGATCCTGAATTCGCGCGAGAAGAATTTCAGCTCTTCCAGCGCGAACGCCAGGTTGCGGTCGTCGGGATGGCCGTCGACGTCGGCGTAAAATTGCGTGGCGAAGAAGTTGCCGTCGACCATGTAGCTTTCCAGCTTGGTCATGTTGACGCCGTTGGTCGCAAAACCGCCCATCGCCTTGTAGAGCGCGGCCGGCAGGTTGCGCACGCGAAATACAAAAGTGGTGACCAGCGGGCCGGAATCCTGCGCCGCCCATTTTGCGTCCTTGGCCAGCATCACGAAGCGGGTGGTGTTGTGGGTCTCGTCCTCGACATCCTCGGCGAGAATATCGAGGCCGTAGATTTTTGCCGCGAGCCGTGAGGCGATCGCGGCGCGGGACTTGTCGCCGCGTTCCGAGACGATGCGCGCGCTGCCCGCGGTATCGGCCGCCACGATCGGCTTGATGCCGAGTTTGCGGATGATGCGGCGGCACTGGCCGAGCGCGTGGATGTGGCTTTCCACCGTCTTGATGTCGGTGAGTTTTGTCCCGCGTGG
The DNA here is from genome assembly GCA_036924855.1 of Nitrobacteraceae bacterium AZCC 2146. Taxonomy (NCBI): domain Bacteria; kingdom Pseudomonadati; phylum Pseudomonadota; class Alphaproteobacteria; order Hyphomicrobiales; family Nitrobacteraceae; species Nitrobacteraceae bacterium AZCC 2146. Next base: position 2,859,491 of record JBAGRP010000001.1, on the reverse strand, counting down.
CGCCATCAGCTGGTGCCGGATGGGCAGAAACCATTCGCCGACGATGAACAGGCCGGACGCCGGCAGCAGGTGGTGGATGTCGGCGACTCGGCCGGCGACCGAATTCTCGATCGGGATCATGCCGAGATCGGCCTCGCCCGAGGAGATCGCCGCCAGCGCATCCTCGAAGGTCGCGCAGGGCAGCGGCTCGGCGTCCGGATAGGCTTCGACGATGGCGATGTGGGAATTGGCGCCAGGCTCGCCCTGGAACGCGATTTTCATGATCTTGGTCATCGCGCCTTGTAACAATCGCTGCGGATTTTGCCAGTGTCGCGGGACGAAAAATCGGGCCGCCGTGGTCGGGAATTTGCCTGAAAATCCGCGGCCGGGCGATGCGGCAATCGAAGCGTTCTATTCGAGCACGGCGTCGATTGGGCGCGCCCCAGTCGCTGCCCAACGCGGCGCGGAAGGCGCGAGGGTCGGCTGCGTCCTGCCATCCCGCCCGTCTTGAACCAGTTCCGAGAGGCTGGCGCGGATACGGCTGAGGACATCGGTCCAGATCCGCGGCGTGGACTGCCGGAACAGCTGCATGGTCGGATACCACGGACTGTCCTCGCGATCCCGCAGCCAGCGCCAGTCCAGCGCAAACGGCAGCATCATCCAGACCGGGCGGCCGAGCGCACCCGCGAGATGGGCCGTGGAGGTATCGACCGCGATCACCAGATCGAGCGCCTGCAGCGCCGCCGCGGTGTCGGTGAAATCGTCCAGCGCCGGCGCAAGGTCGGTCACCGTGTCAGCCATGGCCCTGAGGGCCGCGTGGTCGCCCGGCCGGAGGTCCTTCTGCAGGCTGAACAGCCGCACGCCGGGCATTGTCAGGGCCGGCAGGACGGTGGCGGCGGCAATCGAGCGGCGCCGGTCAAACTTGTGGTTGGCGTTGCCGGACCACACCACGCCCACGGCAAGATCGGTGGTCTTGCCGGTGGTCTTGCCGGTGGTCTTGCCGGCGGCCTTGTCAGCGGTCCCGCCGATGCGGGTGTTCCAGCGCGCGACTTTGCCAGGATCGGCCGCGAGATAGGGAACGGCGGCGGGGATGCTGTCGAGCTGCGTGCCAAGCACGTGCGGCAGGCTCATCAACGGCAGGTGCACGTCGAACGGCGGCAGAGCATCGCCCTGTGCCACGACGCGAACGGAATCGAGTGATTGCAGCAGGCCGACCAGCGGCTTCTGGCTCTCGATCACGACCGAGACGCCGGGCTGAACGAGATCGCGCACGAACCTGACGAACTGGATGGTGTCGCCAAGCCCCTGTTCGGCATGCAGCAGCAGCGTGCGCCCGGCCAGGTCTTCGCCTCGCCACTCGGGGGCCGCGAAAACCCGCTCCTGCGGGGTGAGGATACCGCTCCTGCGTCGCACCTCGTAGGCCTGCCAGCCGTTTTCAAAGTCGCCTTCCATCAGCAGCGCCAGGGCATGGTTGAAGCGGTGAATATCCTGGTGGGAGGCGAAGGACACCGCGGTGCGAATGGCCTGCAGGGCCTCGTCGAGCCGGCCTTCGTCCTTGAGGCTTTCCGCGAGATTTGAATAGGCTTTGGGAGAAACAGGGTCGAGCGCGATGGCGATCCGGTGAGCGGCGATGGCGTCCTGAGGCCGGTCCTGGAGCTGCAGCGCCACGCCGAGATTGGTGTGAGCCGGCGCATGCAGAGGATTTAGTGCGATCGCGGCGCGGCACGCATCGGCCGCGGCGTCGATCCGGTCGAGCCGGATCAGGGCGACCCCGAGATTGGCATGAATTCGGGCGTCGCCGGGCGTGAGTTCAAGTGCCCGGCTATAGGCCACGACGGCTTCTTCCGGCAGCATCAGATCGAGCTTGGCGGTGCCGAGGGCGATGTAGGCCTCGGCGAGATCCGGTTTGAGGAGGAGGGCCCGCTCGCACAACGCGATCGCTTCAAGCGGGTTGCCCTGTTCGCGGCGCACCGCGCCAAGACAGGCAAAGGCGGCGGCATAGCCGGGATCGCAGGCAAGCGCCTGATGCTGGCAGGCGGCAGCGGCCTCGAACTGATTTTGACGAAGCAGGGCCAGACCGAGATTGCCGTGTCCCTCCGCGGCGTCGGGCCGCAAGGCGATGGCCGTGCGGTAAAGCACGACAGCCTCGTCGATCTGGTTGTCGTCCATCAGGATGTTGCCGAGGTTGAGATACGCGGCGACATGCCGTGGATCGAGAGCGATCGCCTGGCGGTAGGCGGTCGCGGCCTCCGTGCTTCGATCCAGCCGGCGCAGCGCGACACCGTGGTTGAAATGCGATTGCGCGACGCGGCCGGCCAGTGCGATCGACTGGCGATAGGCCGCCTCCGCTTCCGCAACGCATCCAGCGTCGAGCAAAGCCGTTGCCAGCCGCGAATGCAGTCCCGCATCGCGTGGCGCAAGCCGGACGGCGCGTTGGAACGCGGCGATCGTCCCTTCATGGTTTCCCTGTGCGTGCTGCGCATCGCCGAGCGTCGATAGCGCCTGCACATTGTCGGGATGCTGCTTCAGCAGCTGTTCGAGCAGCGCCATGGCATCGGCAAACCGGCCGGCCACGCAGGCGATCACCGCGCGCAGATTGAGCGCGTCGACGTCACGTGGCCAGCGCGTCAGAAGTGCGCAGCAGGCGGCATCCGCCTCTGTCGCCCTGCCGGCCTGATAATGCGTGAGAGCCCTTGCGAGCATCTTCTGGTGATTTGCTGCCATCCAACTGCGCCCCGCTTTGCCGGCGTCACTGCCTGCAAGCGTTCAACGTTGGATTTCGAGGTTTCGGGCGCGTGCGAAGGATCAGATGCCGAGGCTGCGCCGCGCAGTTTCGAGATCGGCCGGCGTGTCGACGCCGCCCGGCACGGTGTCGATGATGGCGACGTCGATCCGCATGCCCGCCTCCAGTGCACGCAATTGCTCCAGCTTCTCGCGCTGTTCGAGCGGGGAGGGCGAAAGCCCGACAAAGCGTTCCAGCGCGGCGCGGCGATAGGCATACAGCCCGATATGATGATAGCGCGGTCCGTCGCCCCAGGGCGCCGTGGCGCGGGTAAAATACAGCGCCCGCAGCCGTCGGTCGCCAATCCGGGAGCCGATCACCTTCACCACATTGGGATTGGTGTGTTCTTCCTCGGTGCGGATTTCGGCCGCCAGCGTGGCGATATCGACCGAGGGATCGGCCAGTGGCGTTACCACGGCGCGGATATCGTCCGGCAAGATGGTCGGGAGATCGCCCTGCAGGTTGATGATGGTGTCGATCCGGCCGGCGGGATCGAGTTTCGTCAGGGCCTCAAAGATCCGGTCGGAACCCGATGGATGGTCGGCCGATGTCATCACCGCCTCGCCGCCATGGGCCTTTACGGCATCGGCGATTTCCGGCGTGTCGGTGGCCACCGCGACCCGGCCGATCCCGGCTTCCTCGGCGCGGCGCAGCACATGGACGATCATCGGCAGCCCGGCGATGTCCAGCAGCGGCTTGCCGGGCAGGCGGGTCGCCGCCATCCGGGCAGGGATCAGCACAAGGGTATGGGTCTCGGTCATGAAATGGCGGTCTGGACCCGGCTGAAAGGCGCAGCAAATGGCGGGGGTTGGTGGAAAGCTGTGGCGTTTATACGGGTTGCCAGAGCGGGGGCAAACCGTTATCTCAACCCCGCTGCCTGTGCAGTTGCGAACATATGATTCCTGAGCTTATCGTGGCCGTCTCAGCGGCCTTCCAATCGACCTTCCCGGCGCGGAGCCTGACCGACTATGGACTCCTTCGAACTCAATAAAATCATGGGCGCTGTGCTCGGCACCTGCCTGGTTCTGATGGTGACGAACATCACCGCCGGGGCGGTGTTCTCGCCGAAGAAGATGGAAAAGCCGGGCTGGGACATCGCGGTGAAGGAAGAGGCTGCCGGTGGCGCCAAGGAAGCCGCGGCGCCGTCCGAGCCGATCGAAAAACTGCTGCAGACCGCCTCGGTCGAAAAGGGCACCACCGCCGCCAAGAAGTGCGCGGCCTGCCACACCTTCGAGAAGGGCGGCCCCAACCGCGTCGGTCCGAACCTGTTCGGCACCGTCAACGAGAAGGTCGGCGAAGGCAAAGGCGGCTTCAATTTCTCCGCGGCCATGAAGGCCAAGGGCGGCACCTGGACGTTCGATGCGCTGAACAAGTTCATCGCCAACCCGAAGGGCACCGTCCCCGGCACCGCCATGGGCTTCGCCGGCATCCAGAAGGACAGCGAGCGCGCCGACGTGATCGCCTATCTGGCGACGCTGAGCGATACCCCGGTGCCGCTGCCCACTGCTGCCAAGTAATGGCGGCGAAGTAACGGCCGTCGCAATCCACCCATTCATCGATCGAACGGCCAGGCTTTGCCTGGCCGTTTTCGTATCCACCTTACCAAAGCTTAAGCGGGACGTTTCGCCGCAACGAGCTGGGGTAGTGGGGTGGTATCGTCCGGAAAACCCGGCATAATCGGTCGAATCCTCGCCTTATATTGCGGCTCTACTCGACGCTTCGGTTCACAGGAATTCAGCACCTTGGCCATCTCCCTCTCCCGACGACGTCTTCTGCAAACCAGCGCCTTCGCCGCGCTCGCCCCCGTCCTGGGCGGCGTGACCGGCTTCTCCGATGCCGTTGCGCAGTCCGCGGCACCCGAGACGGCGTGGCGCCATGCGCTGTCGCTGTTCGGCGAGATCAAATACCCCGCCGGCTTCCAGCGCTTCGACTACGTCAATCCGGAAGCCCCGAAGGGCGGTGTCGCCCGGCAGATCGCGGTCGGCACCTTCGACAATTTCAACATCGCGGTGGCCGGCGTGAAGGGTAACATCGCCGGTGCCGTCGCGCTGATCTATGAATCGCTGACGACGGCGTCGCTCGACGAGGTCTCCACCGAATACGGCCTGCTCGCCGAGTCGGTCAGCCATCCCGCGGATTTCTCCTCGGTCACCTATCGGCTGCGCGCGGAGGCGAAGTGGCACGACGGCAAGCCGGTGACGCCGGAAGACGTGATCTTCTCGCTGGACTCCTTCAAGAAACATCATCCGCAATATTCGGCCTACTACCGCCACGTCACCAAGGCGGAGAAGGTCGGCGAGCGTGACATCAAGTTCAGCTTCGACATGCCGGGCAACCGCGAACTGCCACAGATCGTCGGCCAGCTCACGGTGCTGCCGAAGCATTGGTGGGAAGGCAGCAACGGCTCCGGCGTCAAGCGCGACATCTCCGCGACCACGCAGGAGCCGCCGCTCGGCAGCGGCGCCTACCGCGTCAAGGAATTCGTGCCAGGCCGCTCCATCGCGGTGGAGCGCGTCAAGGACTATTGGGGCCGCGACCTCAACGTCAATGTCGGTCGCCACAACTTCGATGAGCTGCGCTACGAATATTTTCGCGACTCGACGGTGGCGCTGGAAGCCTTCAAGGGCGACCAGGTCGACTGGCGCACCGAGAACAGCGCCAAGAACTGGGCGACGGCCTACGACTTCCCGGCGGTCACCGAAAAGCGCGTCATCCTCGAGGAATTCCTCAATCGCTCGTCCGGCATCATGCAGGGCTTTGCGATGAATCTTCGCCGCGATAAGTTCAAGGACCCCCGTGTCCGCCGCGCGCTGAACTACGCGTTCGATTTCGAGGAGATGAACAAGCAGATCTTCTTCAACCAGTACAAGCGCATCTCCAGCTATTTCGACGGCACGGAACTGGCGTCCTCCGGCCTGCCGGAAGGCAAGGAGTTGGAAATCCTCGAGACCGTCCGCGCCGACGTGCCGCCCGAAGTCTTTACCAAGGCCTACACCAACCCCGTCGGCGGCAACGCCGAGGCAGTGCGCGACAATCTGCGCGAAGCACTCAAGCTGCTGAAGGAAGCAGGCTACGAGGTGCGCGAGCGCAAGCTGGTCAACGCCAAGACCGGCGCGCCGTTCGAGCTGGAATTGCTCGGCGAGGATCCGAGTTTTGAGCGCGTCATGCTGTTCTTCAAGCCGTCGCTGGAGCGACTCGGCATCGCCGTCTCGGTCCGCACCATCGATCCCACCCAATATGAAAACCGGTTGCGCAGCTGGGATTTCGACATCGTGGTGTCGTCGTGGCCGGAGTCGCTGTCGCCGGGCAACGAGCAGCGCGAATTCTGGGGTTCGCAGGCCGCCGACATGGCCGGCTCGCGCAACGTCGTCGGCATCAAGAATCCGGCGATCGACAAGTTGATCGACCGCGTCATCTTCACCAAGGACCGCGACGATCTCGTCGCCGCCACCAAGGCGCTGGACCGCGTGCTGCTGTGGAATCATTTCGTGGTGCCGCAATGGACCTACAACAAGGTCCGCACCGCGCGCTGGGATCGCTTCGGCCGTCCGTCAGAACCGCCGAAATACGGCCAGTCCGGCTTTCCGTTCATCTGGTGGTACGATGCCGAAAAAGCCGCCAGGATAGGCAAGCGGTCTTGAGCGATACCCCGCGCAGGATGCAGCTCAACCGCCGGCACGTGCTGGGTCTCGGGCTCGGCGCCGTCGCCGTTGCGCAATTTTCGCCTGTTCTGGCGGAGGGCGAGACGCAGGCCCACGGCATCTCGGCCTTCGGCGACCTGAAATATCCCGCTGACTTTCCGAACTTCGACTATGTAAATCTCAAGGCACCGAAGGGTGGTGTGTTCTCGACGGTGCCGTCGAACCGCGCCTTCAACCAGTCGTTCCAGACGTTCAATTCGCTGAACGCCTTCATCCTCAAGGGCGACGGCGCCCAGGGCATGGGCATGACCTTCGCGCCCTTGATGGTGCGCGCCGGCGACGAACCTGATGCGATGTATGGCCTGGTCGCAAAATCCGTGCAGATTTCCGCCGACGGCCTGACCTATCGCTTCACGCTGCGCCCCGAGGCGCGCTTTCACGACGGCACCAAACTCACCGCGCGCGACGCCGCGTTCTCGCTGACCGCGCTGAAAACAAAAGGCCATCCGCTGATCACCCAGCAGATGCGCGACATGGTGAAGGCCGAGGCGCTGGATGATGCCACGTTGGTCGTCACCTTCGCCGACAAACGCGGCCGCGACGTGCCGCTGTTCGTCGCCGGCCTGCCGATCTTCTCGCAGGCCTATTACACCGCGCATCCGTTCGACGAATCCTCGCTCGATATTCCGCTCGGCAGCGGCCCCTACAAGGTCGGCCGTTTCGAGTCAGGGCGCTACATCGAGTTCGACCGCGTCAAGGACTGGTGGGGCGCCGATCTGCCGGTGAGCCGCGGCAGCTACAATTTCGATACGGTGAGGTTCGATTTCTATCGCGACCGCGACGTCGCCTTCGAAGGGTTCACCGGCCGCAGCTATCTGTTCCGCGAGGAATTCACCTCGCGGATCTGGAACACGCGCTATGATTTTCCGGCCATCACCGACGGCCGCGTCAAGCGCGAGATGCTGCCGGACGATACCCCGTCGGGCGCGCAGGGTTGGTTTCTCAACACCCGCCGCGACAAGTTCAAGGACCCGCGCGTTCGCGAGGCGCTCGGCAATGCATTCGACTTCGAATGGACCAACAAGACCATCATGTACGGCGCCTATGTGCGCACCGTGTCGCCGTTCCAGAATTCCGACATGATGGCGAATGGCCCGCCATCGCCGGAAGAGCTCGCTTTGCTGGAGCCGTTCCGCGGCAAGGTATCGGCCGAAGTCTTCGCCACGCCCTACGTGCCGCCGGTCTCCGACGGCTCCGGACAGGACCGCACGCTGCTGCGCAAGGCGGTGCAGCTCCTGAACGACGCCGGCTTCGTGATGAAGGACGGCAAGCGCGTCACGCCGCAGGGCGAACCCTTCAAGATCGAGTTTCTGCTCGATGAGCCTGCCTTCCAGGCGCATCACATGCCCTATATCAAGAATTTGGGCACCCTCGGCATCGAGGCGACGTTGCGCCTGGTCGATCCCGTCCAGTTCCGGGCGCGCCGCGACGATTTTGATTTCGATATCGTCATCGAGCGCTTCAGCTTTTCCACCGTGCCCGGCGACTCCCTGCGCTCGTTCTTCTCGGTGCAGTCGGCAACCACCAAAGGCTCGAACAATCTCGCCGGGATCTCCGATCCCGTTGTCGATGCGTTGATGAACGAAGTGATCGCCGCCGATACCCGGCCGAAGCTGGTGTTCGCCGCGCGCGCGCTGGATCGCGTCATCCGCGCCGGTCGTTACTGGGTGCCGCAATGGTACGCCAATTCGCACCGGCTGGCCTATTGGGACGTGTTCGGCCATCCCGCCAACCTGCCGAAATATATCGGCGTCGGCGTGCCTGATCTATGGTGGGCCACGGGCAAATCTTCCACGACCGAACAGGCGAAATAGAGCATGAGTGCATATATCGCCCGCCGCATCCTGCTGATGTTTCCGACGCTGCTCGGAATCCTGTTCGTGTCCTTTGTCGTGGTGCAATTCGCGCCCGGCGGTCCGGTCGAGCGGGTGATCGCGCAGCTCAGCGGCGCCGACACCGGCGCGTCGCGCGTGTCCGGCGCCTCCGGCGGCGATTTCGGCAACCGCGCCCAGGTCGGCGCCTCCAACGACGCCGTGAACTCGAAATACCGCGGCGCGCAGGGCCTCGATCCGGATTTCGTCAAAAGCCTGGAAAAGCAGTTCGGCTTCGACAAGCCGGCGCCGGAACGCTTCGCGCTGATGCTGTGGAATTTCGCGCGCTTCGATTTCGGCAAGAGCTATTTTCGCGACACCAGCGTGCTGCAGCTGATCAAGGAGAAGCTGCCGGTGTCGATGTCATTGGGCATCTGGATGATGCTGCTGACCTATCTGATCTCGATTCCGCTCGGGATTCGCAAGGCGGTGCAGGACGGTTCGAAATTCGATACCTGGACCTCGGCGGTCATCATCGTCGGCTTTGCGATTCCCGGCTTCCTGTTCGCGATCCTCTTGATCATCCTGTTCTCCGGCGGCTCGTTCTGGAGCATCTTTCCGCTGCGGGGCCTGACGTCGGACGGCTGGGATCAATTCCCGTGGTACTGGAAGATCCTCGATTACTTCTGGCACATCACATTGCCGCTGATCTCGATGGCGCTCGGCGCCTTCGCCACCATGACGCTGCTGACCAAGAACTCGTTCCTTGACGAAATCCGCAAGCAATATGTCATGACCGCGCGCGCCAAGGGCTGTAACGAGCGGCAGGTGCTGTACAATCACATCTTCCGCAACGCCATGCTGATCGTGATCGCCGGCTTCCCGGGCGCCTTCATCCACGCCTTCTTCTCCGGCTCGCTGCTGATCGAGACGATTTTCTCGCTCGATGGCCTTGGCCTGCTTGGATTTGAGAGCGTGCTGAACCGCGATTATCCGGTGGTGTTCGGCACGCTGTTCATCTTCTCGCTGGTCGGCCTTGTGGTGAATTTGCTCTCCGATCTGGCCTATATGTGGATCGATCCGCGGATCGATTTCGAAGCGCGGGAGGTCTGATGACCATCACCGCGCGAGAGCCGATCGAGTCCACCACGCTGTCGCCGCTCGGCGAGGCGGTGCCGCCGTCGGGCCATCCGCTTGGCATCTCGCCGCTCAACCAGCGCCGCTGGCAGAATTTCAAATCCAACCGTCGCGGTTACTGGTCGTTCTGGATTTTCCTGATCCTGTTCTTCGTCTCGCTGTTTGCCGAAGTCATCGCCAACGACCGGCCGTTCTTCGTCAAGTTCGATGGCAAGATGTATTTCCCGGCCTTCGTCAGCTATTCCGAAACCACCTTCGGCGGCGACTTCGAAACCGCCGCGGACTACCGCGATCCCTATCTGCAGAAACTGATCGCGGAGAAGAACGGCATCATCGTCTGGCCGCCGATCCGCTATTCCTACGACACCCACAATCTCGATTTGCCGACGCCGGCGCCGTCGAAGCCGACCTGGATGCTGACCGAGGCGCAGTGCAAGCCGGTGGTCGAGAAGAAGGGGCTGCAGAGCTGTCGCGATCTCGAATACAACTGGCTCGGCACCGACGATCAGGGCCGCGACGTCGTCGCGCGGCTGATTTACGGCTTTCGCATCTCGGTGCTGTTTGGTCTGGCGCTGACCATCGTCTCCTCGATCATCGGCATCGCCGCCGGCGGAGTGCAGGGTTATTTCGGCGGCTGGGTCGATCTAGCGTTCCAGCGCTTCATCGAGGTGTGGAGCGCGATCCCCTCGCTCTATCTGCTGCTGATCCTGTCCTCGGTGCTGGTGCCCGGCTTCTTCGTGCTGCTGGGAATCCTCTTGCTGTTTTCGTGGGTGTCGCTGGTCGGCCTGGTGCGCGCCGAATTCCTGCGAGGCCGCAATTTCGAATACATCATGGCTGCGCGCGCGCTTGGCGTCTCCAACAAGATCATCATGATCCGGCATCTGCTGCCGAACGCCATGGTGGCGACCATGACCTTCCTGCCGTTCATCGTCTCGTCCTCGGTGATGACGCTGACGGCGCTGGATTTCCTCGGCTTCGGCCTGCCGCCGGGCTCGCCGTCGCTCGGCGAACTGCTGTCGCAGGGCAAGGCCAATGTGCAGGCGCCATGGCTCGGCTTCACCGGCTTCTTCGCGGTGGCCATCATGCTGTCGCTGCTGATCTTCATCGGCGAGGGCGTTCGCGACGCTTTCGATCCGCGCAAGACGTTCAGATAGGACCGCAGCATGGACGCCATCAACCAGCCGCTGCTCGATGTCCGCGATCTCTCGGTGGCGTTTCACCATGGCAGCGGCACGTCGGTCGCGGTCGATCATATCTCGTTCGAGATCAAGCGCGGCGAATGCGTGGCGCTGGTCGGTGAATCCGGCTCCGGCAAATCGGTCAGCGCGCTGTCGATCCTGCGGCTGCTGCCCTATCCCACAGCGTCGCATCCGTCAGGCCATATCCGATTCAAGGGCCACGAGTTGCTCGGCATGTCGGAAAGGGAAATCCGCGGCATCCGCGGCAACGACATTTCGATCATCTTCCAGGAGCCGATGACCTCGCTGAATCCGCTGCACACCATCGAGTCGCAGATCGGCGAGATACTGCAGCTGCACAGCGGCATCCGCGGATCAAAAGCGCGGGCGCGGGCGCTGGAGTTGCTGACCCAGGTCGGTATTCCCGACCCGGAAACGCGGCTTGCCAGCTATCCGCATCAATTGTCCGGCGGCCAGCGCCAGCGCGTGATGATCGCCATGGCGCTCGCCAATGAGCCGGACCTGCTGATCGCCGACGAGCCGACCACCGCGCTCGACGTCACCGTGCAGGCGCAGATCCTGACGCTGCTGGCGGAAATCCGCGCGCGGCTCGGCATGAGTCTCCTTTTCATCACCCACGATCTCGGCATCGTCCGCCGCATCGCCGACGTGGTCTGCGTCATGAACAATGGCAAGATCGTCGAGCAGGGCCCGGTCGAGCAGGTGTTTACATCGCCACAGCATCCCTACACCCGCGCGCTGCTCGCCGCCGAGCCGAAGCCCGATCCCGCGCCGCCGCGTCCCGACGCGCCGGTGGTGATGTCCACCGATGATCTGAAGGTCTGGTTTCCGGTCAAGCGCGGGCTGCTGCGCAAAACCGTCGGCCATATCAAGGCCGTCGATGGTGTGACGCTGGCGGTGCGCAAGGGCGAAACCCTCGGCGTGGTCGGTGAGTCCGGCTCCGGCAAGACCACGCTAGGCCTGGCGCTGCTGCGGCTGATTTCCTCGCAGGGGCCGATCGTGTTCCTCAGCAAGGATATCCAGGGCCTGCAGTTCAAGGCGATGCGGCCGATCCGGCGCGACATGCAGATCGTGTTTCAGGATCCGTTCGGCGCGCTCAGCCCGCGAATGTCGGTCGGCGATATCGTCGCCGAAGGCCTCAGCGTGCATCAGCCGTCATTGTCGGAAAACGAGCGCGAGGCGCGCGTCGTCAAGGCGCTGGCAGACGTCGGCCTCGACCCCAAGACCCGGTTTCGCTATCCGCATGAATTCTCCGGCGGCCAGCGCCAGCGCATCAGCATCGCCCGCGCTGCGGTATTGGAGCCGAGCTTTGTCGTGCTGGATGAGCCGACCAGCGCGCTCGACATGCTGTTCCAGGCGCAGATGGTCGATCTGCTGCGCGAACTGCAGCGCAAACGCGATCTCACTTACATGTTCATCTCGCACGATCTGCGCGTGGTGGCGTCATTGGCAAGCCATCTGATTGTGATGCGCCATGGCAAGGTGGTCGAGGAAGGCCCGGCCTCGGAGCTGTTCAAAAATCCAAAGACCGACTACACCCGCGCGCTGTTCGCCGCCGCGTTTCGGCTCGAGACCGCGCCGGGTGGCGCTGCGGCGCAATAGGCTCACCATGATCAGGCACGGCGACACAAAATCTGCGATCGCCGATCGCGCGGCCGATATCACACTGTCGGCGCCAACCGTGGTCGGCCGCGGCTTCATGACCTATGAGCGCTACGATGTGGCGATTGCGCGCCATGACGACGAACCGTTGCGGCAGCAGCGCGACGTGCTGCGCGCCAGCCGCGTTGCGGCGGTGCTGCCGATCGATCTGGCGCGAGGCGAGATCGTGCTGATCCATCAGTTCCGCTTGCCGGCGCATCTCGCCACCGGCCGCGGCGAAATGGTGGAGATCGTCGCCGGGCGCGTCGATGGCGACGAGAGCGTGCTAGCTGCGGCCTCCCGTGAATGTTTCGAGGAAATTGGCGTCGCGCCGGATCGCCTTGTTGAACTCTACAGCGTGTTGCCGACGCCGGGATTTACCGACGAATACGTCACCTTCTTCCTCGGCTTCGTCGATGCCGCGAAGGTGCCGGCTCGCGGGGGCCTCGTTGGCGAGACCGAAGATATCAGGCCGTTCGCGGTGCCGATCGATGCCGCCATCGCCGCACTTGAGAGCGGCGCCATTTTCAACGGCCTGATGGTCAGCGCGCTGCAATGGCTGGCGTTGCACCGCGACCGTCTGCAGGACTATTACGATCGGGCGACGCCGGTTTAGTCGTCACTGATCGGCGGGGCTCAGCCCTCATCCTGAGAAGCACGCTCTTGCGCGCGTCTCGAAGGATGGCCGCATCCTCATGGTTCGAGACGGCGCAAGCCAGCGGCGCAATTGCGCCGCAAGGCCTCCTCACCATGAGGTCCCACTAACTCAATCGCTTGATGCTCGTCACCACGCTGCCTGCCGCCTTGATCCGCGCGATGGCGGCTTTGGTGTCTTCGATCGCCGTCGCCATGTGATGCGCGTTGGCGTGAACGATGGTCCTGGCATCGCGGACGATGGCGACGTGGCCCTTCCAGAAGATCAGGTCGCCGCGCTGCAGCTTCTGCAGTTCCGCCGCCGACAGCGCGCGGCCGAGCCCGCTCTCCTGCATGTCGCTGTCGCGCGGACAGCCGGTGCCGGCCGCGTTCAGCGCGACCTGCACCAGCCCGGAGCAATCGATGCCGAGGCTGCTCTTGCCGCCCCATAGATACGGCGTGCCGACGAACCGTTCGGCCACCGCGACAAAATCGCTTTCGAAATGATCGAGCGCGCCGACATGTTGCAGCGGCAGATGGCTGTTGTCCGGCGTGATCGCAAAGCCGCGATCCTCGCGCACGACCGCGATCCGCGTGCCCATCAGCAGCGTGTCCGACGGCGGAATCTTGATCGTCGGCGCCTGAAACGCGAAGGTCCGGATCGCGGTGATCTTGTGCGTTGGCGCGGCTCCGGGCTTGCTCAGCGCGCGTTCCGGAATCCAGCCGACATAGCCATCGCCATTGAGCTGGCCCCAGGCCCAGCCTTCGTCGTTGTGGTCATAGATAGTGACGCGCTCGCCCTTCAGCGCCTGCGTCTCCAGCATCGCGCCGGAGAACGGCTCGCGGCGCACCGGCGCGATGGCATCGGTGACCTCGAACTCCTCGCCGGTGACGAAGCGCGCGGCCTCCACCTTGCCTTCGAGGTATTTCGCCGCGAGGTCGGGCCGCGCCGGCGTCAGGCGGGGATCATGCATAGCGTTCGCTCAGCAGCTTGTAGATCGCCCGCGCCGCCTGGCATTCGCCGCCTTCGGGCCGCGCCGGCTTGGCGGAGGGGGTCCAGCCGTAGATGTCGACATGCAGCCAGCTTTTGGCGGATTCCACGAAGCGCTGCAGGAACAGCGCGCAGGTGATCGAGCCGGCAAAGCCGCCGGACGGCGCGTTGTTGATGTTGGCGACCTTGGAGTCCAGCCAGGCGTCGTAGGGCGCCCACAGCGGCAGCCGCCACAGCGGATCGTTCTGCTCTTTGGCGCAGCGTGCGATGTCGAGCGCGAGCGTCTCGTCGTTGGTGTAGTAGGGCGGCAGGTCGGGGCCGAGCGCAACGCGCGCGGCTCCGGTCAGCGTGCCCAAGTCGACCAGCAGGTCCGGCGTCTCCTCGTCGGCATAAGCGAGCGCATCGGCCAGCACCAGCCGGCCTTCGGCGTCGGTGTTGCCGATTTCCACCGTTGGCCCTTTGCGCGACTTGAAGATGTCGAGCGGCCGGAACGCGTTGCCGGCGACCGCGTTCTCCACCGCCGGGATCAGCACGCGCAGCCGCACCTTCAGTCCCGCGTCCATCACCATCAGCGCCAGCGCCAGCACATTGGCGGCGCCGCCCATGTCCTTCTTCATGATCAGCATGCCGCTCGACGGCTTGAGGTCGAGCCCGCCGGTGTCGAAGCAGACGCCCTTGCCGACCAAGGTCACCTTGGGATGGGCGGGATCGCCCCAGGAAAAGTCGATCAGCCGCGGCGCGCGGGGAGAGGCCATGCCCACGGCGTGGATCAGCGGAAAATCCTGCTGCACGAGGTCGTCGCCGATGATGCAGTTGAAGCTGGCGCCGAACCGCGCCGCGAGATCCTTTGCCGCCTGCGCCAGCTGTTCCGGCCCCATGTCGTTGGACGGCGTGTTGATGAGGTCGCGCGCCAGTGCCGCGGCTTCGGCCATCCGTTCGATATCGGCGATGTCGACGCCGTCCGGCGGCACCAGTCGGGCGGTCGGCACGTCGTTGTTGCGATAGCGGCTGAAGCGGTAGCTGCCGAGCGCGAAGGCCAGCGCCGCCAGCCGGGTGTCGTGCGGCGCATTGGCAAAGCGGTAGACGCCGGGCGGCAGCAGGCCGGGCAGTTGCCCGGGCCGGAACAGGTCGCGGGATTTTGCCCCCTCGTCTTCGAGCCCGAAGATCACATGGGCGATCGTGCCATCCGCCCCGGGCAGCGTCAGGCAGGCGCCGGGCTTGGCGGCAAAGCCATTCGCCGCGGCGAAGGCCTGCGCCGGCGCGGGGAGCGCGGCGCTGATCGCGGGCCAGGTGGTCTTGGTGGCGAAGCTGATCGGAATGGCCGATGTGGCCGAGGCGGTCTCGAAGACGGATGGCATCAGATGGGTCTCGCGAAGGGGCAGGGCGGTGGGGCGTGCAGGGTATGGCGCAGGACAGGCCGATTAACCAGCCATTAGGGTTAACGCATTATTGCTGAGGGCATTCGGCTCGTCCGTTCGCCCCACTGTTGAGTCAACGTGCCATGCGTCAGCCCTCTTGTCTTGCCCGGCTTTTCACGACCGCGGCCGTGACGGCGATTCTGGCCGTAGGTCTTGCCGGCTGCAAGACCGCGGGCATGTCCGACATCACCGGTTCCATCGGCGACAAAACTGAACGGCCAGCCGAAGCGGACCCGGCCCGCGCGGTGGAGGCCTATGGCGAGCGTTATCGCGCCAATCCAAGGGATGCCGAGGCGGCGTTGCGCTACGGCCAGGCGCTGCGCACCAGCGGACAGCGCGCCCAGGCCGTCGCGGTGTTCGAACAGGCCACTCTGAACAATCCCGGCAACAAGGCGCTGCTCGCCGGCTATGGCCGCGCGCTCGCCGACACCGGCAGTTTCCAGCGCGCCTTCGAGATCCTCAGTACCGCGCATACGCCGGCTAATCCGGATTGGCGCATTCTCTCGGTGCAGGGCGCGGTGCTCGACCAGATGAGCCGTCACGATGAAGCCCGCCGCTATTATGCCAGCGCCCTGAAGCTTCGCCCCGACGAGCCGTCGGTGCTGTCCAATCTCGGCCTGTCCTACATGCTCTCGAAGGATTTGCCGAAAGCCGAGTCGACGCTGCGCCAGGCTTACGGCAGCGGCAATGCCGACCCGCGCGTCCGGCAGAACCTCGGACTGGTGGTCGGCCTGCAGGGCCGCTTCGCCGAGGCCGAAACCATCGTCAGGGCCGATCTGCCGGCCGACGAGGCCGCGGCCAACGTCGCCTATCTCAAGCAGATGCTCAGCCGCAAGGACGGCCCGCCGCTCGGCGCGCAAGGCGACGACGCGCGCGGACGGTCGTAAGCCAGCACCGCTTCTCCACGTGTCGTCCCGGCGAATGTTGCGGCGAAGCGTTGCAACGTCATTGCGAGCTCTAGCAAAGTTGGTTCTTGCCAACTTTGCTAGAGCGAAGCAATCCAGAAGCCGCAAGCGAAGACTGGATTGCTTCGTCGCAAGTGCTCCTCGCAATGACAAGTGAGTGCTCAGGCGCCCTCTTCCACAAGGGGAGAGGGAATGCTCACTGCATCGCGGCGACCTTGATGCCGGTCGGGCCGAGAATGACGACGAACAGCACCGGCAGGAAGAACAGGATCATCGGCACCGTCAGCTTCGGCGGCAAGGCCGCGGCCTTCTTCTCGGCTTCATTCATGCGCATGTCGCGGTTTTCCTGCGCCATCACGCGCAGGCTCTGGCCGAGCGGGGTGCCGTAGCGCTCCGACTGCATCAGCGCCAGGCAGACCGATTTCACGCCCTCGAGCCCGGTACGCTTGGCGAGATTTTCATACGCCACCTTGCGGTCCTGCAGATAGGACAGCTCGGCAGTGGTCAAGGTGAATTCCTCCGCCAGCGCCACCGACTGCGAGCCGATCTCGATGCTGACCCTGCGAAACGCCACTTCGATCGACATGCCGGATTCGATGCAGATCAGCAGCAGATCGAGTGCGTCCGGAAACGCGCGCCGGATCGAAAGCTGGCGCTTGCCGATGGCGTTCTTCAGGAAGATCATTGGCGCCTGCATGCCGAGATAGGTCGCGACGAGGCAGATGCCGATCTTGATCGGCATCGACTGCTCCAGGTGCGAGATCACGAATACGTAGACTATGGAGAATATCAGGAAGACGATCGGCACCAGCGCGCGAAAGAACAGGAAGGTGATGTAGGGCGCCTGGCCGCGGTAGCCGGCCATCACCAGCTTGTCGAGCGCGGCTTCCTGCGCCAGCCATTTTCCAAGGTTGAAGTCAGTCACGACCTTCGAGATCAGCTGCTTCGGCGATTGCCGCAGCGACACCCGGTCGTTCTTGGCAAGACGGTCGCGCTCGCGCGCCCGGATCCGCTCCCGCTCGCTGGCGACGGCCTTCATGCGCTTGGCCAGGCCATTGCCGGCGAACAGCGGCGTCAGCAGGCTGTACACCGTGGCGGTGACCGCGATCGCCGCCAGCGCCAGCGTCATGAACTTGGCGTCGTGAAATTTCGCGAGCAGGATATCAAGCATGCGGCACCATCAGAAGTCGAAGTTGATCATTTTCTTCATGACGAAGATGCCCGCGGACATCCATAACGCACTGCCGGCTAGCATCAGTCGGCCGGTCGGTTCGGTCCATAGCAGCGATATGTAGTCGGGCGTGCTGAGATAGACGAGCACCATGACGATCGGCGGCAGCGAACCGATGATGCCGGCGGACGCCTTGGCTTCCATCGACATCGCCTGGATCTTCTCGGCCATTTTCTTGCGGTCGCGCAGCACCTTGGAAAGATTGCCGAGGGCCTCCGAGAGGTTGCCGCCGGACTTCTGCTGGATAGCCACCACGATGCCGAAGAAGTTCGCTTCCGGTACCGGCATGCGCTCATAGAGCCGCGCGCAGGCGTCGCCGAGCGGCATGCCGATGGTCTGGGTTTCGATGATGGCGAGGAATTCGCTCTTCAGCGGCTCTGTCGCGTCGGCCGCCACCACCTTGATGGAGTCGAACAGCGGCAGGCCGGCCTTGATGCCGCGCACGATCACATCGACCGCGTCGGGCAGGGCACGGAGAAACGCCTGCTCGCGGCGCTTCTTCAGGAAATTCAGTATCCAGCGCGGCAGGCCGAAGCCGGTGGCGACGGCAAGGCCGCCGGCAGCGAGCAGGCCGCCACCCATCACCATTGTGATCAGGAAACTGCTGGCGCCAAGAATGCCGGAGACCACCATGAATTTCTTGGTGGTCCAGTTCAGGCCGGCCTGAGAAATCCGGATGCCGAGCGCGACCTTCTTGGCCTTCTGGCGGCGCGCCTCGACTTCCTTCAACGAGCCTTCGACCTGTTCGCGCCGGGAGCGCTGCGCTCGGTCGGTCTGCCGGACGACCGGCTCCGAACGCGACACCGTGGCACGGCGCTGCGCGGCTTTATTTTCGCCGGACAGCGACGGATAGATGAAGACCCAGGCCAGCCCGCCAACCGCGGTGAAGGCGAGAAAGGCCATGGCGAGCGCCTGCATGCTCATCGGTCGCTCCTCAGTTTATCGCGGCCACTTCAGCAGCATCGAGCGCGGCCGCCAGTCGTTTCTCTTCGCCGTAGTAGCGCGCACGATCCCAGAACCGCGGCCGGCCGATGCCGGTCGAACGATGCCGGCCGATGATGTTGCCGTTGGTGTCTTCCCCGATCATGTCGTAGATGAACAGGTCCTGGGTGATGATGGTGTCGCCTTCCATGCCCATCACCTCGGTGATGTGGGTGATGCGGCGCGAGCCGTCGCGCAAACGTGCGGCCTGCACCACGACGTCGATCGAGGCGCAGATCATTTCGCGGATGGTGCGCGACGGCAGCGAGAAGCCGCCCATCGTGATCATCGATTCGCAGCGTGACAGCGCTTCGCGCGGATTGTTGGCGTGCAGCGTTCCCATCGATCCGTCATGGCCGGTGTTCATCGCCTGCAACAGATCGAAGGCTTCCGGTCCGCGGACTTCGCCGACGATGATCCGCTCGGGACGCATACGCAGGCAGTTTCGTACCAGCTCGCGCATGGTGACCTGGCCTTCGCCCTCGATGTTGGGCGGGCGGGTTTCCAGGCGCACCACATGCGGCTGCTGCAGCTGAAGTTCGGCGGCGTCTTCGCAGGTGATGATGCGCTCGTCGTCGTCGATGTATTGCGTCAGACAGTTCAGCAAGGTCGTCTTGCCGGAGCCGGTGCCGCCGGAGATCAGGACGTTGGCGCGGCAGCGACCGATGATCTGCAGGATCTCCGCGCCTTCCGGCGAGATCGCACCGAACTTGACCAACTGGTCGAGCGTCAGCTTGTCCTTCTTGAACTTGCGAATGGTGAGCGCGGGACCATCGATCGCCAGTGGCGGCACGATGGCGTTGACGCGCGAACCGTCGGCGAGGCGGGCGTCGCAGATCGGCGAGGATTCATCGACGCGGCGGCCGACCTGGCTGACGATGCGCTGGCAGATGTTGAGCAGCTGCTGGTTGTCGCGGAAGCGGATGCCGGTCTTCTGGATCCGGCCGGCGACTTCGATGAACACCGTGCCGGCACCGTTGACCATGATGTCGGAGATGTCGTCGCGCGACAGCAGCGGCTCCAGCGGGCCATAGCCGAGCACGTCGTTGCAGATGTCGTCGAGCAGCTCCTCCTGCTCGGCGATCGACATCACGATATTCTTGATCGCGATGATCTCGTTGACGATGTCGCGAATTTCCTCGCGCGCGGACTCGCCATCAAGCTTGGCGAGCTGCGCCAGATCGATCGCCTCGATCAGTGCGCCAAAGATCGTCGCCTTGACCTGATAGTAGTTTTCCGAGCGTCGCTCCGCGATCTGGGGCGGCGGTGCCGAGCGGGCCGGTGCCAGCGGCGGTGAGGAGACCGTCGGCGGCGCGCTCACGCTCATCGCGCCGGGAGTTGGCTCCGGCGCAATGGGCTTCAAGGCCCTTGTTTCTGTATCGGCTCCGCTACGCTTACCAAACACGACGACGCTCCAGGCGGTGTCTTACTTCGACCGCAACTTCTCGAGGAATGGCGACAGGAACGAGCCCCGTGGCTTCTTGGTTTCGCCGCGGCCGGTCAGCCGCTGCGCGATCTGCAGAAAGATTTCGGTGGTGCGATGGCTGGCGGCGATTTCCGCGATCATCTGGCCGTTGTTGGCGGCCGAGCCGAACATCTGCGGATCGAACGGGATCGTCGCAATCGGCGGGCTTTCGATCGCCTTGGCGAATTCGCTCGCGCTGATTTCCGGCCGCTTCGGCACCCCGACCTGGTTGAGGCAATAAAGCGGAGCGCGGTCGTTGGGCCGCGACGCCTTGATCAGATCGTACATGTTCTTGGTGTTGCGCAGATTGGCGAGGTCGGGTGCCGCGACGACCAGAATGTCGTCGGCGCCGATCAGCGCCCGCTTGGTCCAGCCGGACCATTGATGCGGAACGTCGAGCACGATGCACGGCATGGTGGAACGCAGGGTGTCGAAGATCGAATCGAACGCTTCCGCGCCGAAGTCGTAGACCCGCTCCAGCGTCGCCGGTGCCGCCAGCAGGCTGAGATGGTCGGTGCACTTCGACAGCAGGCGGTCGATGAAGGCGGTATCGACACGGTCCGGCGAAAACACCGCGTCGGCGATGCCCTGCGGCGGATCCTGGTTGTAATCGAGGCCAGCGGTGCCGAACGCCAGATCGAGATCGGCGACGACGGAATCCAGCGCGAGGTCGCGGGCGATCGCCCAGGCGACGTTGTGCGCGACGGTCGATGCACCGACGCCGCCCTTGGCGCCGACCACGGCGATGATGCGGCCGACCGCCTTGGCCTCGGGCGCCGAGAACAGTCCGCAGATCGAACGCACCACGTCGATGGTGACGACCGGCGCGATGACATAATCGCTGACGCCACGGCGAACCAGCTCGCGGTACAGCGTGACATCGTTGACCTTGCCGATCACCACGACCCGGGTGCCGGCGTCGCAGACCGTGGCGAGCTGATCGAGGCCGGCAAGGATGTCGGTGCGCGGGTCGGTTTCCAGAATGATGACGTTCGGCGTCGGTGCCGAGCGGTAGGCTTCGGTGGCGGCGGCCATGCCGCCCATCTGGATCTTGAGATGGGCCTTGCCCAGCCGGCGGTCTTCACCGGCTGCCTGGACGGCGGCCGCGGTTTCCACCGTTTCGCAAAACGCCTGCACCGACACCCGCGGTGCCGGCGCGATATGCTCGTCCGCCACGGCTGCGGTTGGCGCGGCGGCGGGTTGTTCGTCTGCGGTCTTCTGTGCGTAGCTGATCATTGGCCCACATTACTTATTTTGGTTTTATCCGCGTCAGGATAGACCGTGGCAGTGCTTTCGCCCTTGCGATACTTGTCGAGTGCGAAGGTGCGGCGGGCGTTGTAGGCCGGCGCTTCCGGACGCGGCTGAACCAGATCCGACGGGTTGGTAACCATGGCGGCGAGGTTGCGTTGCTGCGCGCAGCCGAGATTGTAGTACGCCTTGTTCTCGAGATAGCTCTTGTTCTTGATCGAGGGACCGATGTCTTCGGGCCAGGTTCCGCACGGTCCGGCGTCGGCGACGATCCGCGGATAGGTCAGGCGGAGCGTGGCGAACTGGCGCGGGTCCGCCGGGCGATAGTTGCGCACCACGATGCCGCGCGGCGGGATGCCGCTGGCGATCAGCAACGACTGAACCTCACGCATCGAATCCACTGCGGCGCGCGCATTTGGTGTGTCGGTCGGGACTTCGGCGATGATGCTGCCGGTGCCGTCGCGCAGCCAGGTCTGCGCCAGCGCTGCTACGTCGGCGCGCTGTGCACCGGACAAGCCGCCGCGCTGCGAACCGACGAAGATCTCCACGCTGCGGTTGGATTCCTGGATCACGATCGGATGACGCAGCCGGTAGTCGTCCGGAATGCTCGCCGTCGTCACGTCGCGGTCGGTGGTGCATGCGCCCAGGTTGATCGAGGCGACCGATACGCCCAACAGCGCCACCGCGAGGCGGAGGCGCCGGTTGAACCTGGCGGGTTGCTTGATGGTCATCGTTCTGTCCTCGTCCCGCCTCAGTCCGTGATAAAGCCGTAGGTGCCGCGATAATTCTTGCCGGATTTCTTGTCCTCCGGCCGCCCCGGTGCGCCGTAGATGCGGTTGACGTTGCCGAGCAGATCGGCCTGCGGATCGGATGCATCTGCGAATCCGTCATCCGGTCGCGACAAGTCCTTCTGCGCGACAGCGCGGACTATATACGGCGTCACCAGCACCATCAGTTCGGTGTTGTTGTTGACGAAATCCCGGCTGCGGAACAGCGTTCCCAGCACTGGCAACTGCGCCATACCGGGCAGACCGCTGATGGCCTGCTTGGTCTGTTGCTTGATGAGGCCGGCCATCACGATCGATCCGCCGGATGGAATCTCAAGCGTAGTATCGGCGCGATTGGTTTTGATCGCCGGAATGGAAGTCCCGCTGATCGTTACAGAATTTTCCTGAGATAGTTCGGAGACTTCAGTCGCGACACGCATGCTGATGCGGCCTTCGCTGAGGACAACTGGAGTAAATCCGAGCGAGATGCCGAACTTCTTGAAAGTAATCTGCGTGGTGCAAATGCGCGTGGTGGGATCGCACGTATTGCCGCCGGGAACGGGGAATTCGCCGCCAGCCAGGAAGTTGGCGGATTCGCCGGAGATCGCAGTCAGACTTGGTTCGGCAAGCGTTCGGATGACGCCGGCGTTTTCCATTGCCTTCAGTGTCGCCGTGACAGACGGAGTCGTACCGAACGACGCCTTGAGGGCGTTGCCTTCCACCAGATTCTTGCCGTTTGCGGTGAACGGGTTGCTGTTGTTGAAATTCACCACGGAAGTGCCGTAGCTCATTGTCGCCGAAAGGTCGACGCCAAGCTGCTTGATGATGTTGCGTTGCACTTCCGCCACGGTGACCTTGAGCATGACCTGGTCGCGGCCGCGCACTGAGATGCTGTTGACGACCTTGTCCGATCCGCCGACGAGGCGTGCGGCGAGATCATTGGCCTGCTGCGATTCCGTCTGGCTCGATGCGGAACCTGACAGCACGACGCCGTCGCCGACGCCTTCGATCCGGATGTCGGCATTGGGCAGCGTCTGCTTCAGCGCGGCGCGGACGCCGTTGAGGTCGCGGGTGACGGCGATGTCATAGGCTGCGATCTGCTGGCCGGTCGAGTCGAAGAACACGATATTGGTCTGGCCGACGGTGGCGCCGATGATGTAGGCGCGCTGCGCCGACCGCACCACCGCGTTGGCGATCTTGGGGTCGGCCACCAGCACATCCTTGATGTCGCGCGGCAGGTCGATGACGATGGATTTGCCGATGCCGAGGGCGAGGAAACGCGCGCCCATCTGGCCGTCGGCAGACAACGGCGCGGTGGCGCGGGCGTCTGCCGCCAGCACCGGCGTCAGCGCGGGATTGAGCGCCAGTGCGGTCACCGCGGTGAACGACATCGCGCGGACCAGAAAGGCCTGCATCGATCCGCTGGTTGTCATGCGCCTCATCCGCTGCGTCCTCATGATCATCTCTGCATCGTCGTCGTCGTCGGGACGCCGTAGCGGACCACGTTGACGCTGTCGCGTTTGCTGTTGGTTTGGTCTTCGGCCTTGATTTCGGGCAGGTTGATATCGACCAGCGCGCGCAGTGCCAGCGACAGCGTGCCGCTTTGCCGCGCCCGCGCCAGCATCTCGGCTTGATCGGGCTTCAGCTCAAGCGTCGCCGTCTTGCCGACCACGGAGTTCTGGCCGTCTTTTTCCTTTGGCGCCTGGTCGATGGCGAGCACGCGGATGTTGCTCAGGATGATTTCGGAATTCACCACGTCGGTGGAGGCGGCGCGGTCAGGGTTCTTGTCGCGCTTAGACAGGATGACATCGACGCGGTCGTTCGGCAGGATGAAGCCGCCGGCGCCGGTTTCCGGAGAAATTTCGGTGGAGACGGCGCGCATGCCGGTTGGCAGCACGGCGGCCATGAAACCGGAGCCATTGGCGCGCACCAGCTTCGGCTCGCGGATCGGCTCACCGGCGATGAACGGCGAACGCGCGATCGCGCCTTCAATTTGTGTCGGGGCGTTCGGGCGCTCGTTGCGGCGGATGACGCTGGCGCTTGCAGCCGATGTCGGCCAGGTCTGCCACTGCACGTCGTTCGCGCCGAGCGACTGGCCCAGTGCGATATCGGACTTGGCGACGAGAACGTCCATGGTAGGGAGCTGCGCGACCGGCGCGGCCGGCGGCGGACCCTGGTCCGAACTGCTCGCCAGGTACAGCGCAACGCCGCCGGCGCCGACAGCAATGGCCAGGACCACAATGCGTGCGGTATTCATACGCTTCACTTTCCACATTACGCCGCGACGCTTGCGCCGCTGTAATGGGGAGTTGATCAGCTATTCGTCAAAGCATGGTTAATGAGCGGTATCTAAATCGCCTTAACGGAAAGTTCGGGGGCGTTCAGTGCATCGCGAGGCGGGTCAGATCGACGACCTTGATCCATTCGGTTTCCGGATAGACCACCAGGGCGCCCAAAGCGAGCGCGATACCGTAGGGGATACCGGTCTCCTTGTGGTGCAGCCTGAGCAGCCAGGCCTGGCTGCCTAGCGCATAGGGCAGCGGCCATTGCCGGAACTGGAGCAGGAACAAGGTGAGCGCGCCGCCGAACAGCGAGGCATAGATCAGGTAGTCCATCAGGTGCCCGAAGCCGAACCAGAGTCCGGTGGCTGCTGCCAGCTTGGCGTCGCCGCCGCCGACCCACCCCAAGGCAAAGCAGGTGAAGGCCACAGCCAGCACGGCCGCGCCGGCACCGGCGTGGGACAAGATGTCGTGAAGTCCCATACCGCCGAAAATCGCCAGCACGACAAAGCCGGCCACCAGCAGCAGCGAGACGCGGTTGGAGATCGTCATGGTGAAAAGGTCGCTGGCCGCGGCGAACGCCATCAGGGCCGGGAACAGTATCAGGCGTGTCAGATCGAGGATCATGGCTTCACAGGCCTGTTGCGGCGACAGGGGGCGAGCCTAGCCAGCAGAAATGAACAATCGGGAAACAGGAAAGAATTTACCAGACGTCGGCAATCCGGACGGCGAGGGCGACCAGCGCCAGGATCAGCGCCATGCACACGATGGTCGCGGGCTCGCGAGGGAGCGCGAGGCTTTCGGCAATTGAGGGTCGCGCCGTCGGCGCGGGTGCGGGTCTCTTCATGGAGGGCGGCCTTGTCCGGCGGGCGCTGCGCGGTGCGACGGTGGCACCACGGATTCAGAAACAAAAAAGGCTCCGGGGACACCGGAGCCTTTCATGCGACTGGTGCGACGCTTACTTCAGCGAGGTGTTGATCGCGCTGAACGAGGTGTTCAGCTTGCCGCCGATGCCGTTGACGGCGGCGATGATCACCAGCGAAATGCCAGCGGCGATCAGGCCGTATTCAATGGCGGTGGCGCCGGACTCATCTTTCACGAAACGCGAAACGAGATTCTTCATAATATAAACTCCATGTGTCCACGTGGCTGTCGAACTTAGGTTTGGTCTGCCCGGCGTTCTCAGCACCGTGACCATGCATGCACACTAGGATCGGGGAATTGCAGTGCGGTTAATTCGATCGACGAAAGTCGGTCGCATTTGTCTCTTCTTGAGCACGGTAAATGTACACTTAAGGGCATTTCTAACGGCTTCGATGGTGTCATCGCGGCAACCTGACTTCGGGTTCATCGCTCCTTAAGCATGAGGCGGTACCTCTTGGTTTCCTGATCAGATGAGGCCGCGATGTCCACCTTGCCCATGGAAGTCCTCGACATGTTCGGCCAAACCATCACCAAGGTGGTGCCGATCACCCTCGTGCTGGCCCTGGTCTTTTCGGTGCTGTCGTATTTCTGGGCCTGCAATCCCGGCAAGCCATGGTGGCGCAAAACCGAAATCGTCACCGACATCTGTTACTGGTTCTTCGTTCCACTGATCACCCGCGTGGTCCGGATCGGGCTTCTGGTGCTTGGCGCCGCCGTCGTCTTTAATATTCACGACGCCGACGACTTGATCGCATTTTATGACAATGGTCACGGGCCGCTGTCGGAAATGCCGCTCTGGGCCCAGGCCGCGTTCTTCCTGGTGGTTTCCGACTTCATGCTCTACTGGCTGCATCGGATGTATCACGGCGGCGGCTTCTGGAAATATCACGCCATCCACCATTCCTCGGAAGAGGTGGAGTGGATCTCCGCGGCGCGCTTTCACCCGGTGAACCTGTTTCTCGGCACCGTCGCCGTCGACGTCATCCTGCTGATGGCCGGCATTTCGCCGAACATCATGCTGTGGGTCGGCCCGTTCACCACCTTCCATTCGGCTTTCGTGCACGCCAATCTGAACTGGACGCTTGGGCCCCTGAGATACGTGCTCGCCACGCCGGTGTTCCACCGCTGGCATCACACGTCGCTGGAGCGCGGCGGCAATACCAACTTTGCCGGCACCTTCCCGATCTGGGACATTCTGTTCGGCACCTTCCGGATGCCGGCAGGCGAACTGCCCGACAATTACGGCGTCGACGGCGAGCCGCTGCCCACCGAATTCGCCGGCCAGCTGGCCTATCCGTTCAAGCAGTAGAGAGTTCGGAGGGCGGATTACGCTGCGCTAATCCGCCCCGATAGCCCAACATAAAGGCAGCGAGCAAAATCAGGCTCAGTCGGAGAGGTCGTCATGCCCGGCCTTGTGCCGGGCATCCACGTTCTCGCAGAACATCATGGATGGCCGGGACATCCAGCGAAGCCGCGCTTCGCGCTTTGGCCCGGCCAAGACGAATGTGGTCGGCAGTCGAGCGTCTTACTGAGCTTCTGGCAATGCAGCTCGCATTTCCGGCCAGGATCCAAGGTCGATGTGCGTCTCCTCCGTCCGCGAGGTCGCAGGAGCATCGCTGTTTCCTCTTCCTTCATCAATTAACGGCACATTTGCCATGTCGGGCGCCGGCACCGCTGCGTATCTGCTTTTGTCGGCTTGTATCGTCCCGGAGTACAGGATGTCGCTTCAGTTGTTGCGGTCGCGCGTGCGCGCGGTTTTTTTGCTCCGGTCGCTTGCGGCCGGAATTCTCCTCATTCCCGCCGGTGGCCTCGCCGCTCCCGCGGATGACCCGATCGCGGTCAATGTCGATCAGGCCAAGCTCGTCAAATTTCCCGACAGGATCGCCACCATCGTGGTCGGCAATCCCCTGATCGCGGATGTCACGCTGCAGCCCGGCGGCATTGTCGTTGTCACCGGAAAGGGCTACGGCGCCACCAATGTCATCGCCATGGACCGCACCGGCGCCATCCTGATGGACCGTGTCATCCAGGTGGAAGGTCCGACCGACAAGGTCGTGACGATCTATCGCGGCGTCGAGCGCGAATCCTACAGTTGTGCGCCGGTCTGCCAACGGCGGGTGACGCTGGGCGATGGCGAGACCTACTTCAAATCCACCATGGACCAGGCCGGCGCGCTCAGCGGCCAGGCATCGGGCGTCGGGGCAAAGGTCAACTGATCTTGTATCTTCGGATATTGTCATGATCGGGAACGCCCGAGAACGTCCTTGCGTTCCGATCATGGTGAACGCGCCGTTAATGCGCCGGGGCAGCTTGTCTCGATCGGGCGAAACACTTCAACAATCTGTTTCAGTTAAGCCTTGGTGCTAGTTATTTCACTGCCGCCAAGGGCTTTGCCGATGCTGCTACCATTCATTTCAGCTGCCGCGCCCGCCAAGCTGTGGCGCCGCTTCCGCCGTAGCAGGCGAGGCTCCGCGGCCGTCGAGTTCGCGTTCATTGCGCCGATTTTTTTCGCGCTGATCTTCGCCGTGATCGAGACCGGAATGGTTTTCTTCGCCGGCCAGGTGCTTGAGACCGCCGTCCAGGACAGCGGCCGGCTGATCTATACCAGCCAGACAACGCTTCAGGCAGATTTCAAACAGAAGGTCTGCGACAGCGTCAAAGTGCTGATGGACTGCAGCGTTCTTTACATCGATGTTCGGACGTATGCCGCGGGGACGGCCTTTACGATTTCCGATCCGATCGACTCCAGCGGAAATTTCGTTGGCACCGGTTTTGTTTATCAGCCGCCGGCGGCAGGCGACACCACCAGCACCGTTGTGGTTCGCTCGTTCTACCAGTGGCCGTTGTTCGTCACGCGGCTCGGCTACAACATTGCCAATATCGGCCGCGGCAGCACCAGCAGCAAACGCCTGCTGGCGGCGACCGGCGCTTTCCGCCCCCAATGATGGTCATGATCATGAAGATGCGCGCGCGATCGGAAGTGTTGGTTCGTTGGCGGCGGTCGGTGGCGCGCTTGCGGCGCGATGCCAGCGGCCTTGCGGCGGTCGAATTTGCGATGATCTTGCCGCTTCTGCTGGTGATGTTGTTCGGCATGGTCGATGTCTCTTTGGGCGTCGCGACCGATCGCAAGGTGACGATGGTGGCGCAGACCCTGTCCGACCTGGCGTCTCGCTACGCGACGGTCACCGAAACGGATTTCACCAACTTCTTTGTGATCGCCGATGCGATGCTGACGCCTTTCGACAAGACGCCGCTGGTCGCCACCATCAGCCAGGTCTATCTCGACCCCGCATCGAAGACCGCCAAGGTGCAGTGGAGCCGGGGAGATGCCATGCTGGCCAAGAACACCGTGGTCCCCGTGCCGACGGATCTGATCGGCAAGGATTCGTCGGGCAATTACCTGCCGAACCAGTATCTGATCCTGAGTCAGGTCACTTATCCCTATAAGCCGATCATCGGCTGGGTGGTACCAAAGGCCGGCCTGACGCTTAGCGAGTCAACCTATACGCGGCCGCGGCAAACGACATGCGTCCAGTTCCCGACGGATTGCGCCCCATAAATGCTGTGAGCCCCGAGGTCGCCGGATCGATCCGGCAAGCAAAAAGGCCGCGCTGGAAGCGCGGCCTTTTCGTATTGGTGTCGGCAAAATCCCGTAGCTTGCGCTGACGAAATTTCGTTTAGCCGGCGGCGCGGAGATTGTCGGCCGAAGACTTGCCAGAGCGACGATCGGCGACGATTTCGTAGCTGATCTTCTGGCCTTCACGCAGGGTGCCAAGGCCGGCACGCTCGACAGCGCTGATGTGCACGAACACATCGTTGCCGCCGTCATCCGGCTGAATGAAGCCGAAGCCCTTGGTCGCGTTAAACCACTTCACAGTTCCCATGCTCACGGGGGTAGTCCCTTCTCAAGAATATAGTAGTAGCCCACGATCATGTGGGCTGGTGACATCGAATTTTTGGAAGGGTCGTCAGTCTAGACCGGCTGTACCGGGGGATAGATAATGTCGTCCGGCCGAAAATCGATTAGCTCATGTTAAGCGAAGCTGGTTCTTAAGACAATCCTGACGCGCACGATTTTTTGATAGTGCACGAACAGTCGCGGAACGCTTCGAATCCGCGCGCAGCATGTGGTGCCACGCGCGGTGTAGTTGTTGTTGCAGTGCCCTCGTCCTTTCGGACGGTATCAGCGACGTCGTCGTATCAGCGACGACGGAACTGGCCGCGCGGCGGTGCACCACGCGGAGCACCACCGCCGGGACGCTCGTCCTTGTGACGGAATATCAGCCGGCCCTTTTCGAGATCGTAGGGCGACATCTCGATCGTCACGCGATCGCCTGCCAGGGTCTTGATGCGGTTCTTTTTCATCTTGCCTGCGGTGTAGGCAACGATTTCATGTCCCGCATCCAGTTGCACGCGATAGCGCGCATCGGGAAGGATTTCGGTCACCAGTCCTTCGAACTGGATCAGCTCTTCTTTGGCCATTGTTAGCTCCAGATCGATCGACGGTTAGCGCGGACGCTGGGTACGGTTCGGTGTGGTGTTCGGTCGGCTTTCGCGATGCAGGAAGGCAACGCCTTGCATCCCTTCTTTAGCAGTAGTTGCGGCCTGGGGGGCCGGACGTGCGGTCGGCTCATGCCGGGTATTCTCGTGTCGCGCATGATCGCGGTTCGGTTGCGGTGCACCACCGTTGCCGCCACCGGCTGGGCGACGACGGTTGCGCGAGTTCTGACCCGGCGCGCCGTCGTTGCTCCGCGGCGACGCGGGGCGAGCGTTACGATTCTGACCGCCGCGATTCTGCGAAGGTGCCGGACCGACGTCGTTGCGGCCGGGGGTGCGGCGGTCTTCCTTCGGAAGCGAGATGCGGATCAGCTTTTCGATATCGCGCAGATACGCCATTTCCTCGCCGGCGCAAAGCGAGATCGCAATACCTTCGGCGCCGGCGCGCGCGGTGCGGCCGATGCGGTGGACGTAGGTCTCCGGAATGTTCGGCAGGTCGAAATTCACCACATGGGTAATTCCATCGACGTCGATGCCGCGGGCGGCGATGTCGGTGGCGACCAGGGTGCGGATCTCGCCGGTGCGGAACGAGGCCAGCACGCGCTCGCGGTGGTTCTGCGACTTGTTGCCGTGGATCGCGTCGGCGCGGATGCCGGCGCGCTCGAGGCCTTTCACGACCTTGTCGGCGCCATGCTTGGTGCGGGTGAAGATCAGCGCGCGGTTGACCGTCTCTTGCTTCAAGATCTGGGCGAGGATGGTCGGCTTGGCGGAGTGATCAACATGGATCACGCGCTGGGCGATGCGCTCCACGGTGGAGGACACCGGGGTCACCGCGACGCGGGCCGGATCCTTCAGCATGTGCTCGGCGAGTTCGGCGATATCCTTCGGCATGGTGGCCGAGAAGAACAGCGTCTGCCGCTTGATCGGTAGCTTGGCGACGATCTTTCTGATATCGTTGATGAAGCCCATGTCGAGCATGCGGTCGGCTTCGTCGAGCACCAGGAACTCAACCATGTTGAGTTTCAGGCCGTTGCTCTGGACGAGATCGATCAGTCGGCCCGGGGTGGCGACGAGCACATCGACGCCCTGCATCAGCGAGCGCACCTGGCGGCCCATCGGCACGCCGCCGATGGCCAGCGCCGAGGTCAGCTGCATGTGGCGGCCATAGGCGTTGAAGCTCTCGAGGATCTGGCCGGAGAGTTCGCGGGTCGGGCTCAGCACCAGCACGCGGCAGGTCTTCGGCTGCGGCTTGACGCGGTTCTCGAGCAGGCGGTGGAGGATCGGGAGCGCGAAGGACGCGGTCTTGCCGGTGCCGGTCTGGGCGATACCGATGACATCTTTGCCGGTGATGGCGATGGGAATGGTCTGCGCCTGGATCGGAGTTGGGGTGGTGTAGTTTTCTTCCTTGAGCGCACGGGTAATGGGATCGGCCAGGCCGAATTCCTGAAAGGAGGTCAAAAGAGGGATCTTTCCATAATGAAAGCAGGCGCCCGGCAATCAAGCCAGGAGCGCGCGAGGGGGTGTCAGAGACACCCGCGTGTCTGGGGCGTCGGTTTTGGTTAGCTGAAGGGGCAAGCCAGAAACCGTTGGACGGGCTCAGAACACGCGGCTCGCAGTGACCTGATGATTCTCAAGGTCGTCCCGGTCATATGGAACACTAACACGGCGGTTTCAAGATGAATCGTGGATAGCGTCAACGCAGCGACAAAATACCGCTGCATGAAATTTAGACAAATCGTCACATTTGCACGTTTTTTAGCCGAAATGCTGAGTGCATGGTCAAATTTTGTGCCTACGAATTAAACAGACAGGTCGCTTGAAAATCACCAAAATCCGAAATTGATCAGCAATCACAATATCATGAGGTGTAACTAGGTGATGGCACACTTCTTGCGATTCCCTTAATGCGCCGGCCGTGGGGCCGTTCCGCGTAATTTTACGTCTGCGTCAGGGAGAGACCGCACATGATCAGTAATTTGACTCACGCCATAGCCAAACCGATGACCCGGCGCAGCTGGATGGCCGCGACTGCGGGCCTGGTTTTGGGGCTTTCGGCATTTTCATCGGCGAAGGCGGCGGAAGGCACCATCAAGGTCGGCGTCCTGCATTCGTTGTCGGGCACCATGGCGATCTCGGAAACCACGCTGAAGGACACCGTGCTGTTCATGATCGATGAGCAGAACAAGAAGGGCGGCGTGCTTGGCAAGAAGCTCGAAGCCGTGGTTGTCGACCCCGCCTCGAACTGGCCGCTGTTCGCCGAAAAGGCGCGCGAGCTGATCACCAAGGACAAGGTCTCGGTGGTGTTCGGCTGCTGGACCTCGGTGTCCCGCAAGTCGGTGCTCCCGGTATTCAAGGAACTGAACTCGATCCTGTTCTACCCCGTGCAGTACGAGGGCGAGGAGAGCGAGCGCAACGTGTTCTACACCGCGCGCCGCCCCGAACCAGCAGGCGATCCCGGCCGTCGACTATCTGATGAAGGACGAGAAGGTGAAGCGCTGGGTGCTGGCCGGCACCGACTACGTCTATCCGCGCACCACCAACAAGGTGCTGGAAGCCTACTTGAAGTCGAAGGGCGTCAAGCAGGAAGACATCATGATCAACTACACCCCGTTCGGTCATTCGGACTGGCAGACGATCGTGGCCGATATCAAGAAGTTCGGCTCGGCCGGCAAGAA
Organism: Nitrobacteraceae bacterium AZCC 2146; assembly: GCA_036924855.1. Lineage (NCBI taxonomy): Bacteria > Pseudomonadati > Pseudomonadota > Alphaproteobacteria > Hyphomicrobiales > Nitrobacteraceae > Nitrobacteraceae bacterium AZCC 2146. The sequence goes on along the minus strand of JBAGRP010000001.1, from coordinate 2,827,227 downwards.
GACCGCGGTGGTCTCCACCATCAATGGCGACGCCAACGTGCCGTTCTACAAGGAACTCGGCAACCAGGGCGTCAAGGCCACCGACATTCCGGTGGTGGCGTTCTCGGTGGGTGAGGAAGAACTCGCCGGCATCGATACCAAGCCGCTGCTCGGCCATCTCGCCGCCTGGAACTACTTCCAGTCGATCAAGACTCCTGCCAACGACAAGTTCATCAAGGAATGGCAGGCCTTCACCAAGAACCCGAAGCGCGTGACCAACGACCCGATGGAAGCCACCTATATCGGCTTCAACATGTGGGTGAAGGCGGTCGAGAAGGCGAAGTCCATCGAAGCCGACAAGGTGATCGATGCACTGCCCGGCACCGAAGCTGCCAATCTGACCGGCGGCACCTCAAAGATGCTGCCGAACCACCACATCACCAAGCCGGTGTTCATTGGCGAAATCAAAGCCAACGGCCAGTTTGACGTGGTCTGGAAGACCCCGGGCCTCGTCGCCGGCGATGCATGGTCGAAGGAGCTCGAGGGCTCCAAGGACCTGATCGGCGACTGGGTCGGCAAGAAGTGCGGCAACTACAACACCAAGACCAACAAGTGCGGCGGTCAGGGTTCCTGATCTCGTTTTGACGCTCTGAGTATAACGTCATTGCGAGGAGTATTTGCGACGAAGCAATCCAGTCTTTGCTTGTGGCCTTCTGGATTGCTTCGCTCACGTTCTCTCTTGAGACTCCCAAAACTGGAGAAGGCGGCATTGTCGCCGCCTTCTCTTTTTTCCTCTGCCGGGGTTTTCCAGTGGTCCATGTCTTTGAACGTTTTCGCGCGCTTGCATTCGCGGTTCTGCTGATCGCCGCTTCCGCCATTCCGGCGCTGGCGGGTCCCTTCGAGGACGCCGTCGCCAAATTCGCCAACGATGATTTTTCCGATACCGACGAAGCCGTCGGCGTGATCGCCACGTCGGGCAATCCGCAAGCCTTCGCGATCATCAGCGCGCTGCAGGAAGGCCGCCTGATGGCCGATCCCGACAGCAAGAAAGTCTATCTCACGCAAGGAGACGGCAAGAGCATCGACGCCGCCACAGGCGAGCCGGTCGCCAGCGTGCCCGACAGCGCTGTCGCGGTGCGCCTCAACAACCGCCTGCGCCGCACCATCGATGCCGCACTCGGCGGCTTGACCCTGATGTCGCCGGATCCCGCCAAGCGGATCCAGGCCGCGCAGTCCGTCTTCAAGACCCACGACGCTGCGATGCTGCCGGTGGTCGATTCCGCCCTGGAAAAGGAAACCAACAAGGCCGCCAAGCTTGCTTTCACCGAAGCCCGCGCGGCGATCCTGCTGTTCAAGGAGGACGCCACCGAGGCCGAAAAAATCGAATCCATCGCCGTCATCAAGGCGCGCGGCGACCAGGAAGCCCTCGCATTGCTGACCGGGCTGAGCGGCGACCAGCCGATCGCGGTTGCGCGCAGCGCAGCCAGCGCCACCACGGCGATCCAGAGCCGTCAGACATTGTGGTCGATCGCGCAGAACGCCTGGTACGGCCTGTCGCTCGGCTCCGTGCTACTGCTCGCCGCCATCGGCCTCGCCATCACCTTCGGCGTGATGGGCGTCATCAACATGGCCCATGGCGAGATGGTGATGATCGGCGCTTACGTCACCTTCGTGGTGCAGGAGATCATCCGCACCAGCTATCCCGCTCTGTTCGATTATTCGCTGCTGATCGCGGTGCCGCTGGCCTTTATCATCGCCGGCCTGATCGGCATCGTGATCGAGCGCACCATCATTCGCTTCCTCTACGGCCGCCCACTGGAAACCCTGCTGGCGACCTGGGGCCTGTCGCTGGTGTTGCAGCAGGCGGTCCGCACCATGTTCGGCCCGACCAACCGCGAGGTCGGCAATCCCTCCTGGATGTCCGGCGCGTTCGATCTCGGCCAGATCACCATCACCTATAACCGGCTCTGGATCCTGTGCTTCACGCTGGCGGTGTTCGCGATCCTGCTGGCGATGCTGCGCTACAGCAGTATCGGGCTGGAAATGCGCGCGGTGACGCAGAACCGCAAGATGGCGGCGTCGATGGGCATCGCCACCTCGCGCGTCGATGCGCTGACCTTCGGTCTTGGCTCCGGCATCGCCGGCATTGCCGGCGTGGCGCTGTCGCAGATCGACAATGTCAGTCCCAACCTCGGCCAGAGCTACATCATCGACAGCTTCATGGTCGTGGTGTTCGGCGGCGTCGGCAATCTGTGGGGCACTTTGGTCGGCGCCTTCACGCTCGGCATCGCCAACAAGTTCCTGGAGCCGGTGGCCGGCGCCGTGCTCGGCAAGATCGCTATCCTGGTGCTGATCATTCTGTTCATCCAGAAGCGGCCGCGCGGCCTGTTCGCACTCAAGGGCAGGGCGATCGAAGCATGATGATCCGTTCACAGATGAGTCTCTCGGTCGTCATTGCGAGGAGCCCTTGCGACGAAGCAATCCAGTCTTTGCTCGTGGCCCCTGGATTGCTTCGCCCAAACGAAATTGGCTTTGCCAATTTCGTCAAGGCTCGCAATGACGGAGCAAATGCGGAGATCGTCCCATGACTCCGCACATCCTCACCCGCTCGCTGGATCGCAGTGCCAGCATCTTCCTGCTGATCGTCGCCGCGGTCGGCGTGCTGATCCCGCTGTCGAACCTGCTGCTGCCGGCGGACTCGATGTTCCAGGTGCCGACCTATCTGATGGCGCTGTTCGGCAAATATGTCTGCTACGCCATCCTGGCGCTGTCGATCGACCTGATCTGGGGCTATTGCGGCATCCTCTCGCTCGGCCACGGCGCCTTCTTCGCGCTCGGCGGCTACGCCATGGGCATGTATCTGATGCGGCAGATCGGCTCCCGCGGCGTCTACGGCAATCCGATCCTGCCGGATTTCATGGTGTTCCTGAACTACAAGGCACTGCCGTGGTACTGGCACGGCTTCGACATGTTCTGGTTCGCCGCCGCCATGGTGCTGATTGCGCCGGGCCTGCTCGCCTTCGGCTTCGGCTGGCTCACCTTCCGCTCCCGCGTCAGCGGCGTGTACCTTTCGATCATCACCCAGGCGATGACCTACGCGCTGCTGCTGGCTTTCTTCCGCAACGACTTTGGCTTCGGCGGCAACAACGGCCTGACCGACTTCAAGGACATCCTCGGCTTCAACGTCCAGGCCGAGGGCACCCGTGCCGCGCTGTTTGCGTTGAGCTGTCTGGCGCTGATTCTCGGCTTCCTGGTCTGCCGCGCGGTGGTGACCTCGAAACTCGGCAAGGTGCTGATCGCGATCCGCGATGCTGAATCCCGCACAAGATTCCTGGGCTACCGCGTCGAATCCTACAAGCTGTTCGTGTTCACGCTGTCGGCCTGCATGGCCGGCGTCGCCGGCGCGCTTTACGTGCCGCAGGTCGGCATCATCAATCCCGGCGAATTCGCCCCCGCCAATTCCATCGAGGCGGTGATCTGGGTCGCGGTCGGCGGCCGCGGTACGCTGATCGGCGCGGCGCTCGGCGCTGTCGTCGTGAACTACGCCAAGACCGTATTCACGTCAGGTGCCCTGGCGCCGTACTGGCTGTTCATGCTGGGCGCGCTGTTTATCCTCGTCACGCTGTTGCTGCCGAAGGGCATCATCGGCACCTTCAACGCCTGGTGGGAGCCGTGGAAGGCGCAGCGTATTTCGGCCAATGCCGAGAGTGCGGCGGAAGAAGACGGCGTCACCAAGCCCCACATGGCGGAGTAGGCGCATGAGTGTCACCGAAATGCCTGTCGCCCACGCGCCTGCCGTCATCGACGCCCAGGCCGCCGCGCGCGAAGCCGAGGCCCGGCAGAAGCGCATCACCTCCGCGCTGCTATATCTCGATGGTGTGCACGTCTCTTTTGACGGTTTCCACGCCATCAACAACCTGTCGCTGGTGCTGGCGGCGGGCGAGATGCGCGCCATCATCGGCCCCAACGGCGCCGGCAAGACGACGATGATGGATATCATCACCGGCAAGACCAAGCCGGACGAGGGCGACGTGTATTTCGACGGCTCGGTGGATCTGACCCAGCTCGACGAGACCAGGATCGCCGAGCTCGGCATCGGCCGCAAATTCCAGAAGCCGACGGTGTTCGAGAGCCAAACCATCGAGGACAACCTGCTGCTGGCGCTGAACGTCGATCACCGCGTCCGCGGCACGCTGTTCTGGCGCCGGAGCAAGGACGAAAGCGAGCGCATCGATCGCGTGCTGGAAACCATCCGCCTGACCGACTCCCGCGACCGCCTTGCCGGCAACCTGTCGCACGGCCAGAAACAGTGGCTGGAGATCGGCATGCTGCTGGCGCAGGATCCGAAGCTGCTGCTGGTGGACGAGCCAGTGGCGGGGATGACCGACGTCGAGACCCACCAGACCGCCGAGCTCTTGAAAGAGATCAATCGAGACCACAAGACCGTGGTGGTGGTCGAGCACGACATGACCTTCGTCCGCGAACTCGGCGTCAAGGTGACCTGCCTGCACGAAGGCACTGTGCTGGCAGAGGGCACCATCGATCAGGTCTCGACCAACGACCGCGTGGTCGAAGTGTATTTGGGTAGGTGATGTGGCCATCCTTCGAGACGCAGCCAAGTGGCCGCTCCTCAGGATGACGGCTTCATGGGATTGCAGAATGATTGATTGCCTCAGGGCGGACGAGTTCACGTCATCCTGAGGAGGTCCGAAGGACCGTCTCGAAGGACGACGTGAACGGAAAGACAGACGATGCTGAAGGTCGACAACATCAGCCTCTATTACGGCGCCGCGCAGGCGCTGCGCGGCGTCACGGTGACCGCGGAGCCCGGCAAGGTCACCTGTGTGCTCGGCCGCAATGGCGTCGGCAAGACCAGCCTGCTGCGCGCCCTGGTGGGTCAGCAGGCGATTTCGTCAGGCTCCATCACTTTCGACGGTACCGACATCTCGACGCTGAAGCCTTATGAGCGGGCCCGGCGCGGCATCTCCTTCGTGCCGCAGGGCCGCGAGATCTTTCCGCTGCTCACGGTGGAAGAGAACCTCAAGACCGGCTACGCGCCGCTGAAGCGAAATGACCGCAACATTCCCGACGACGTGTTCTCGCTGTTTCCGGTGCTGAACTCGATGCTCGGCCGCCGCGGCGGCGATCTCTCCGGCGGCCAGCAGCAGCAACTCGCCATCGGCCGCGCGCTGGTGATGCGGCCCAAGCTGTTGCTGCTCGACGAGCCCACCGAAGGCATCCAGCCCTCGATCATCAAGGACATCGGCCGCGCCATTTCCTATCTGCGCAGCCTCGGCACCATCTCCATCGTGCTGGTCGAACAATATCTCGACTTTGCCTGCGAGCTCGGCGACAATTTTGCCGTAATGGATCGCGGCGCCGTGAAATTCGCCTGCGACCGCAGCACGCTCGATCCCAGCGAGATCAGCCGCCAGATGGCGCTGTAACGCTGGGCTCAAAGCCGGGGAGCGCATGCCAACAACTTCCACCAACGCCGCGTCGGCGATCTTTGCGGCCAATCGCGCGAGGGGCTCGGTGACGTTCGACGTCCAGCTGGTCGACGGCAAGACCCGCCGCCGCCAGCTGCATGAATCCGGTTCGCTGCGCGTCCGCTTTCCATCGCCCGAGGACGGCGGCCTGTCGGCGATGTTCGTCAACACCGCCGGAGGTGCCGCCGGCGGCGACCGTTTCGACATCGACATTGCGGCCGGCGAGGGCACCAGCCTGACGGTGACCACTGCTGCGGCCGAAAAAATCTATCGCTCCCACGGCCCCTCGGCCGAGATCAACATCGCGCTGAAGGCCGCGGCGAACGCGCATCTCGCCTGGCTGCCGCAGGAGACCATCCTGTTCGACCAGGCCCGCGCCGAGCGCCGCATCGATATCGACCTCGACGCCACGGCATCGCTCGTGCTGTGCGAGATCGTGATCCTCGGCCGCGCCGCCATGGGAGAGCGGATGCTGTCCGGCAAGTTCATCGACCGCTGGCGGCTGCGCCGCGGCGGCAAGCTGGTGTTCGCGGAAACCGTGCGGCTCGACGGCGACCTCGCCGAGAAGCTGAAGCAACCCGCCATCGCCAATGGCGGTCTTGCCATCGGCACCGCGCTGATCGTGCCCGGCGACGAGGCTCTCGTGGAGCGGATTCGCGGGGCCGCGGAAAGCTTCGGCGGCGAGGTCGGCATCTCCTGCTGGAACGGCTTTGCAATGGCCCGCTTCTGTGCACAAGATGCGGCCAAGCTGCGCGTCGACATGATGACCGTGCTGGGTCGCAGCGGCGCCACGCTGCCGCGGCTGTGGCTCAACTAACATACGCTAACGACCAAACCAGAGTGCGCTGATGAATCTGTCTCCCCGCGAAAAGGACAAGCTGCTGATCTCGATGGCGGCCATCGTGGCGCGCCGCCGGCTGGAGCGCGGCGTCAAGCTCAACCATCCCGAGGCGATCGCGATCATTTCCGATTTCATCGTCGAGGGTGCCCGCGACGGCCGCACCGTCGCCGAGCTGATGAAATCCGGCGCCGAGGTCATCACCCGTGCCCAGTGCATGGACGGGATTGCCGAGATGATCCACGACATCCAGGTCGAGGCCACGTTCCCCGACGGGACAAAACTTGTCACCGTTCACGAGCCGATCCGGTGATGGAGACAGCCGTCATGGCCGACGCCCCGTCGAAGCGCAGCTGGAAGGACCTGGCCGATTTCGACCTGAGCCAGCCTGAGGAGGCCTTGGCGCTTGTCGAGCACTTTCAGCAGGAATGGGGCAACGGGGGCTTTGCGCAGTTGTTCTCGAACTGGAATCGCGCCGACATCGTATTGATTCCCGAAGCGCTCAGGATCGTCGGCGCGCCCGCGGCGGCGCCGATCGTCGAGGCGGCGATTGCCGAATTTCCGACGGACCAGGATAACTGGCGCGATCTGGGGCACGAGGCCCTGACAAATCTGTCCAGCCCCCTCGGCGACAGGCTGTGGGATTTGAACCGTGCCCTCGGTGGTCAAGAAGACGTCTTGATGAAAGCCGTCGTAGCCTATGAACTGAAACTGACTGAAGACGAAGATCTTTAAAGGAAAGGCTGCCATGATCCCCGGCGAACTCTTCATCCAGGACGGCGAGATCGAGCTCAATGCCGGCCGCAAGACCGTGACGCTGACGGTGGCGAATTCCGGCGATCGCCCGATCCAGGTCGGCTCGCACTATCATTTCTTCGAGACCAATCCCGGCCTGAAATTCGACCGCGCGAAAGCCCGCGGCATGCGCCTCGATATCGCTGCCGGCACCGCCGTCCGTTTCGAGCCCGGCCAGACCCGCGATGTGCAGCTCGTCGAACTCGCCGGCAAGCGCGAGGTCTATGGCTTTCGCGGCGACGTGATGGGGAAGCTGTGAACGCCTAGCCGCCGGCGCTGTCCATCATGAACGAGCGGAAGTATCGATCGATGGCCAGCGATATCAGGGCGACCGAGACGAACAGAAGACCGCTGTACAGAGACCAACGTCCGATATCGTTGCGAAACGACCGGATGCCAAGGACCACGAACCAGATGCCCATGGCGAGGCTGAACCAGTTGAAGCAGGTGACGAGAACCGCCTCGGCGGCGTCCAGTTCGGCAATGAAGCCATCCGGAAATCCGAGCCACATGACACGGGTCATGTATAGCCAGAGCGCCAGCGCGAACATCAGGCAAGCCACAGCGAATGGATAGACGTTCTTCCACTTCACGATATCGGTCTCCGTTCCAGATCCCGCCGCGGCGTGCCGTCTCGTTGGGATACGCGAAGCTATGGAAGTCGCAGGTCACCCCGTCAATGAACGAAAGCGCAAGCCTCGCGCCGATCGGGACGTTCCCGTCTTCGGTAGCGACATCGCTGTGTTCGAATCCACTCTCCTCATCTTCCACCGTTGGGAAGGCTTGATCTCATGCCCGTAAAAATCAAACGCTCCGTCTATGCCGACATGTTCGGGCCGACCACCGGCGATCGGATCCGGCTCGCCGATACCGATCTGATCATCGAGGTGGAGAAGGATTTCACCATCTATGGCGAGGAGGTGAAGTTCGGCGGCGGCAAGGTGATCCGCGACGGCATGGGGCAGAGCCAGGCCACCAATGCCGAGGGCGCGGTCGATACCGTGATCACCAATGTGCTGATCGTCGACCACTGGGGCATCGTCAAGGCCGACGTCGCGCTCAGAGAAGGCTACATCTGCGCCATCGGCAAGGCGGGGAATCCCGACATCCAGCCCGGCGTCACCATCAATGTCGGCCCCGGCACCGACGTCATCGCCGGCGAAGGCAAGATCCTCACCGCCGGCGGCTTCGACAGCCACATCCATTTCATCTGCCCGCAGCAGATCGAACACGCGCTGATGTCCGGCGTCACCTCGATGCTCGGCGGCGGCACCGGCCCGTCGCACGGCACTTTCGCCACCACCTGCACGCCGGGCCCTTGGCACATCGCGCGAATGATCCAGTCGTTCGATGCGTTTCCGGTCAATCTCGGCATCTCCGGCAAGGGAAATACCTCAAAACCCGCGGCCTTGATCGAGATGATCAATGCCGGCGCCTGTGCGCTGAAGCTGCACGAGGACTGGGGCACCACGCCGGCCGCGATCGACAACTGCCTCACTGTGGCCGACGATTACGACGTCCAGGTGATGCTGCACTCCGACACGCTGAACGAGTCGGGGTTCGTCGAGGACACCATCAAGGCCTTCAAGGGCCGCACCATCCACGCCTTCCACACCGAAGGCGCCGGCGGCGGCCACGCGCCGGACATCATCAAGGTCGCCGGCCTGAAGAACGTGCTGCCGTCGTCGACCAACCCGACGCGGCCGTTCACCCGCAACACCATCGACGAGCATCTGGACATGCTGATGGTCTGCCACCACCTCGATCCCTCCATCGCGGAAGATCTCGCCTTTGCCGAAAGCCGGATCCGCAAGGAGACCATTGCCGCCGAAGACATCCTGCACGATCTCGGCGCGCTCTCGATGATGTCGTCGGATTCGCAGGCGATGGGCCGGCTCGGCGAGGTCATCATCCGGACCTGGCAGACCGCCGACAAGATGAAGAAGCAGCGCGGGTCCTTGCCGCAGGACAAGGGCAACAACGACAATTTTCGCGTCAAGCGCTACATCGCCAAATACACCATCAACCCCGCGATCGCGCATGGCGTGTCAAAACTGATCGGTTCGGTCGAGAAGGGCAAGCTCGCCGATCTCGTGCTGTGGTCGCCGGCGTTCTTCGGCGTCAAGCCGGATCTGGTGATCAAGGGCGGCTCGATCGTCGCCGCGCCGATGGGCGATCCCAACGCCTCGATCCCGACGCCGCAGCCCGTGCATTATCAGCCGATGTTCGGTGCCTTCGGCCGCGCCCTGACGCAGTCCTCGGTGGTATTCACGTCCAACGCTGCCGTGTCGAACGGGCTTGCGGGAAAACTCGGCATCCAGAAGTCGCTCTACGCGGTGGAAAATACCCGCGACGGCATTTCGAAAAAGAGCATGATCCACAATGACGCCACGCCGGACATCGAGGTCGATCCGGAAACCTACGAAGTCCGCGCCGACGGCGAGCTGCTGACCTGCGCGCCCGCCGAGGTGCTGCCGATGGCGCAGAGATATTTTATGTATTGAAGGCGCGGCCTGCTCGTCATTCCGGGGCGTCGAGCCGACGCCGTCGGCGACGGCCTGACGAACCCGGAATCTCGAACTGAAGGGCGATGGCGTTTCACCATGCCGGGATTCCGGGTTCACGTCGCCGGCTTCGCCGAACGACGTGCCCCGGAATGACGGGTGTGGATCGAGAGGATGAAATAGCACCCCCTTCAACCCGGCGTCATAAGCCTCTAATGTCCGCCCCGGCATTCTCAGCCACAACAAGAAAACCGGGAGGATTCCCTTGATTTACGTCGTTGCCACACTGACCGTGAAGCCGGAGACGCGGGCCGAACTGATCGCCGGCGCCACCGCCTGCATCGCGGAGACCCGCAAGGAAGCCGGCAATATCGCCTATGACCTGCATGAGAGCGTGACCGATCCGACCAAGATGGTGTTCGTCGAGCAATGGGAAAATGCCGAAGCCCTGGAGCCGCATCGCAAGAGCGATCACATGCGCGCCTTCGGCCGCATCGTGGTGAACTGCCTCACCGCGCCGCCGAAGATCGAGGTGATCACGCCTGCCGATGTCGTCGTTCGCTAATCAAGAAAAGCACAGGGATAAATTCTCATGATCTATGTCGTCGCCACCAGCCAGGTGAAACCGGAATCCCGCGAAGCCTTCATCGCCGGCGCCAGGGAATGCATCGCCGCCACCCAGAAGGAGCAGGGTTGCATCTCCTACGAGAGCCACATCAGCATCCACGATCCGAACACCTTCGTGGTGGTCGAGCGCTGGGCCTCGCGCGAGGACCTCAATGCCCACGGCAAGTCCGCGCACATGAAAACCTGGCGCGCGCTGTCGGCGCCGCTGAAGGTGGCGCCCACTGTGATCGAAATCATCTCCGGAGCCACAGTCGAGACGCTATGAAAGTTACAGCATGATCCGCGCGACGGACGTCAAGGGACAGCACCATTGGAAAGAGGCGGCGGTGGATACCGTCGTCCTCGATTTCGACGATCGCCATCGTCGCCGCATGGCGATGACCGGCACGCGCGGGCTCGAATTCCTGCTCGATCTCGAGAACGCCATCGCGCTGCGCGGTGGCGATGCGCTGGTGCTGGAAGACGGCCGCCTCATCGAGGTGGTGGCCGCCCCCGAGCCGCTGATCGAGATCCGCGGCACCGATCCCAGCCATCTCGTGCGCGTCGCCTGGCATCTCGGCAATCGCCATCTGCCGACCCAGATCGTCGGCAAGGGCCTGCGCATTCGCCGCGATCACGTCATCGAGGCGATGGTGAAGGGCCTCGGTGCCCGCGTCATCGAGATCGAGGCGCCGTTCGATCCCGAAGGCGGCGCCTATGCGGCGGTGCATGCGCATGAGCCGGCGGCTCACGCACACGACCACGCACATCATGATCACGGCCACCACAGTCATGACCATGGCAAGCATGACCATGGTACGCACGATCATGCCGCGCACAGCCATGACGACCACGTCCACGACGAGCATTGCGGTCATGACCATGACCACGATCACCACGGCCATTCCCATGCTCATGACCACAAATAAGCCTGCGGACTTTGTGCCGCTGGTTGAGCCGGCCGCGCTGTCCGCCGACGAGGGGGCGGCGCTGTACCGGCTGATGACCTGGCTGTCGCCGGCATTTCCCGTCGGCGCCTTCTCCTATTCCAGCGGCATCGAATGGGCGGTGGAAGCCGGCGACATCACCGATGCCGCCACGTTGCAGGATTGGCTGTCGTCGATGCTGACCGACGGCGCCGGCTTCTGCGATGGCGTGTTTCTGGCCCATGTGCACCGCGCGGCCTCCAGCGCTGACGACAAGTCGTTGCGCGAGGTCGCCGAACTCGCCAGCGCCTTCGTGCCGTCCCGGGAACGCCAGCTCGAAACCACCTCGCAGGGCAAGGCCTTCATTGAGATCGCTCGCAGCGCCTGGAATCACGACGGCCTCGAGCGCCTGATCGCGGTCTGCGATAGCGCCATCGTCTATCCCGTCGCGGTCGGCCTGGTCAGCGCGGCGCATCGCATTCCGCTGGCCGCCACCATGCATGGCTTCTTTCACGCGGTGACCTCGAACTGGATTTCCGCCGGCGCGCGGCTGGTACCGCTCGGCCAGACCGACAGCCAGCGCGTGCTTGCAGCATTGGAGCCCGTCGTCGTCGCCACCGGCCGGCGCGCGATGACGGCGACCCTCGACGATCTCGGCGGCGCCACCTTCCGATCCGATCTGGCCAGCATGCGCCACGAGACGCAGTATACGCGGCTGTTCAGGTCATGAGGACAAGCGCAGAGCAGGTCTGTTTCGGCGTCACATTTCAGCACGCCGTCCCGGCAAGCGAGCTTACGAGCGCAAGCCCAATCCCGGAGGACCCATACGCCGTGTCCTATCGTTTTGGCCGCGTGGCAGAGGCCTTCTGCTATCAAACACGCCGGTGGTCATGGGTCCCGGCGTGCGCCGGAACGACTCGTGGAGAGAGCTGTTTCACCTTCAACCAAGAGAGCATCTGACATGTCCTCCTTTCACGGTCCGCTGCGCGTCGGCATTGGCGGTCCCGTCGGCTCCGGCAAGACCGCGCTGATGGATCTGCTCTGCAAGACCATGCGCGAGCGCTACGACATCGCCGCCATCACCAACGACATCTACACCAAATGGGACGCCGAATATCTGGTGCGCTCGGGCTCGCTGACGGCAGACCGCATCGCCGGCGTCGAGACCGGCGGCTGCCCGCACACCGCGATCCGCGAAGACGCCTCCATGAACCTCGCCGCGGTCGCCGACATGCGCGCGAAATTTCCCGATCTCGACATGGTGCTGATCGAATCCGGCGGCGACAATCTCGCTGCTACCTTCTCGCCCGAGCTGGCAGATCTCACCATCTACGTCATCGACGTTGCCGCCGGCGACAAGATCCCCTCCAAGGGCGGCCCCGGCATCACCCGCTCCGACCTGCTGGTGATCAACAAGATCGACCTCGCGCCTTATGTCGGCGCCTCGCTGGAGAAGATGGACACCGACGCCAGGCGGATGCGCGGCACCCGGCCGTTCGTGATGACCAACATGAAGAAGAACGAAGGCCTGGATCGCATCATCAGCTTCATCGAGACCAGGGGCGGGCTGAAGGCCAAGGCGGTGGCGTAGCGTGTAAGGTGGGCACGGCCCGAAGAGCGCCTTTGCCCACCATACGGGAGAATGACTTCGTTAAGCCTGTTTTCTTACCCCTGGCCCGCCTTCAAATAAATCCCGTTCGCCCCGGAACAAAACCGCTCCGGCGTGATTGGGCTACTTCTGGCCGCTGAACCGGCTGCAAGTGTACTTTTGCAATCGCTGGTCGCGGTTGCGTGTTGATGATCTCCTTCATGATTTCGGGCAACCCCGCGTGCAGTCCAGTTTGAGTTCTCGTTCGCCTCGTCCTCCACGCCTGCGAACGGCTTATCATTTTCAGCAACGTCTCATTTTCGAGTAAGCGCGTGGTCCGGCTGGGTTTCATCATCAGTTTAATGGCGCTGGTCGGAGTCTTGCTCTCCGGCTTTGCGGCGTATCGGGTGCACGACCAGGAACTGGCCATCGACAGCATCGCGCTGGCCCGGGCCGTCGATGTCCACGCCAGCCTGGTGCAGGACCGTCTCACCGAGCGCGAATTGCTGGCGCGGGTCGCCTCCGGGCTGTTTCGCGCGCCGACGGTGATCAAGGCCAACATGCTGCAGCCGTTGCGGTCCTCGATCTACGCCTTCAAGACCGATTTCGTCGTCGCCAGCTGGATCGCCCGGCTGCAGCCCAGTGAGTTGCCGGCTGCGCGCGCCGAACTTTCCCGCGC